>CALFXR010000160.1 GCA_937958475.1 uncultured Mesorhizobium sp.
CCGCACCGACTGGGCCCGCATCGACGCGATGACCGACGCCGAGATCGAAGCCAACATGCGCGACGATCCCGACTGGGCCGAGTTCATGGACATCGACTGGTCGAAGGCCGTCATCGTCTATCCGGTCGAGAAGCAGGCGGTGTCGATCCGGCTGGACCGGGACGTGCTCGACTTCTTCAAGGCCGGCGGCAAGGGCTACCAGTCGCGCATCAACGCCGTCCTGCGCAGTTACATGGACGAGATCAAGAAGCTGAAGAATCCGGCGGAGTAGCCGTCCCGACGATCCGTCCGACCGGACCGTCTCCGGCCGGGCTCCCCCTCCTTTAGAAAATCTGAAGCGCCGCTTCGCAATTTGCGATTGCAGGCGCCCGCCGCGCATGGTCTGTGGGCGTTCATACCAACGCGTCACCCCCCATGCCGCTTCCCCTGATCGCCCTCTTCGTCGCCGCCTTCGCCTTCGGCACCACCGAGTTCGTCATCGCCGGCATCCTGCCGCAGGTGGCGCAAGGCCTCGGCGTGTCGATCCCCTCGGCCGGCTATCTCGTCACCGGCTATGCGCTGGGCATCGCCATCGGCGGCCCGCTCGCCACGATCGCCACGACGCGCGTGCCGCGGCGCACGCTGCTGATCGCGCTGGCGCTGGTCTTCACCGCCGGCCAGGTGGCCTGCGCGCTGGCGCCGGGCTTCGCCTCGATGCTCCTCGTGCGCGTCGCCGTCGCCGTCGCCCACGGCGTCTTCTTCGGCGTCGCCATGGTCGTCGCCGTCGGCCTGGTGCGCGAGGAGAAACGTGGCATGGCGGTCGCCTTCGTGCTCGCCGGGCTCACCGTCTCCAACATCGTCGGCGTGCCGGCGGGTGCCGCGATCGGCAATCTGTTCGGCTGGCGCGCAACCTTCTGGGCGATGTTCGCGCTCGGCATCGTCGCCACCGCCGCGATGATCGCGCTCCTTCCGGGCAGCCGCGACAAGGCGGCCGCCGCGCCGGGCGGCCTTGCCGGCGAGGTGCGCGTGCTCGGCCGCCAGCAGGTATGGACGTCGCTGATCCTGATGCTTCTGCTGATGATCGGCCAGTTCGTGCCCTACACCTACATCGCGCCGCTGCTGCAGGAGGTGACGGGCCTTTCCGCCGCCACCGTGCCGTGGGTGCTGCTGCTCAACGGCATCGGCGCTACGATCGGCGTCTTCATCGGCGGGCGGCTGGCCGGCTGGAAGCTGATGCCGTCGCTGATCGCGCTGCTCGTCGTGCAGTCGGCCGTGCTGGCGACCATGTACGCGGCAGCCGAGAACGCGCTGCCGATGATCGCCGCCATCGTCTTGTGGGGCACGGTCAACTTCTCCATCGGCACGCCGATCCAGACGCGCATCCTGGCCTGGACGGCGGATGCCCCCAACCTCGCCTCCTCGCTGATCCCGTCCGGCTTCAACGTCGGCATCGCCGCCGCGTCGTCGATCGGGGCGATGCTGCTGGAATCCGGCTTCGGCTATCGCAGCCTGCCCGTGCTCGGCATCTTCGCCATGCTGGTGGCGGCCGGCGTTGCCGCTCTCTCCCACGCCGCCGAAAAGCGGAGCGGCGCCAGGCCGCCGCTGCCGCGGGGCTGACGCCGCACGAAGACGTCTGCTATCGGCCGACGACCAGGCGGATGACGCCGCTGCGGATGTCGATGAGCAGGTAGTCGCCACCGATCCTCACCCACTGTTCGCCCCTGGCCGGCCGGCGCAGGCCGTGGCGATGGTGGTCGCGGACGGCGTTCTGGCTCTGCCAGTTGGGCAGGCGCTTGCCCTTCGACCAGTGCGGGCCCTTGGGCTGCTGCCAGATGGGGGCCTTCTTCATGGTGCGGCGAACGGCATGGCCGCTGTCCGCCCCGGCGGTCGGCTGCTCGAATCGCTGGCCGTGACGAGTTTCGGGCCCGGCGTGACGCCCGGCGCCCGCCGCCTGGGCGGCCGGGGCGGCGAGAATCATCGCTGCAACCGTCGCGAGAATGATGCGTTTCATGGCGTTGCTCCTTTTTTCGATGGCCCGACCCTGACAGCCGGGCGATGAACGGCGGCTGAACGACGGATTACATTTTCGTAATGATTTCATATGTTTGAACAAGGAGAAGCCGCCGATGGCAACGCCATCGCGTCCGTTTCGCGGTCGCATCGTCGTCAATTCCGACAACCGGAGTCGCGATCGGCCGATGGACGGATATGATTATCCGGCTAATATGATCGTACGATGAGAACCCCCCGCGCCCAGAACCTTTCCGAGAAGGCAGCCGTTCGATGAGCGGCGCCGTCTTCCTCGTCCATCTCGCCGGCGCCGTGGCGCTGCTGCTGTTCGCCACGCGCATGGTGCGCACCGGCGTCGAGCGCGCCTATGGCGACATCCTGCGCCACCGGCTGCGCGCCGTCGTGCGCAATCCGCTGCTGGCGATCGCGGCCGGCACCCTGCTCGCCATCGCCCTGCAGAGCGCGACCGCGGTAACCCTGCTGGTCGGTTCCTTCGTCGGATCGGGCTTCGTCGGCGCCACCGCCGGCCTGCTCGCGGTGGTCGGCGCCGACCTCGGCTCGGCGCTGGTGGTCAAGATCCTCTCCTTCGACCTGGAAATCCTGGTGCCGCTCTGCCTCGTCGCCGGCACCACGATCTTCCTGGCCACCGAGCAGCGCAGATGGCGGCAGTTCGGCCGCATCCTCGTCGGCATCGGCCTGCTCATCCTGTCGCTGCGCCTGATCGGCGAGGCCTCCGAACCGCTGCGCGAAAGCCGCATCCTGCCGGTCGTGGTCAACTACCTGTCGGGCGATCCGGTCACCGCCTTCCTGCTCGCTGGCGTCATGACCTGGCTGTTCCATTCGAGCGTCGCGGCGATCCTGCTGGTCGCGGCACTCGCCGCCCGCGGCCTCGTGCCGGCCGAACTCGGCGTGGTGCTGGTGCTCGGCGCCAATCTCGGCGGCGGCGTCATCGCCGCGCTGCTGTCGCGCGCCTCGCCGCCGCTGGCGCGCATCGTGCCGCTCGGCAACCTGATCCTGAGGGGCGCGGGCGCGGTCCTGGCGCTGACGGCCCTGGTCCTGGCCTCCCCGCCGCTCGATCTCCTCGGCGACACGCCGGCCGTGCAGATCGTCAACGCCCACATCGCCTTCAACTTCATGCTCGCGGTGTGCGGGCTCGCCGTCGCCGGGCTGGTCAGCGCCGCCGCGCAGCGCATCGTGGCGCTGGGCGCCGCGCCGGAGCCGGCGGCGCTCGCCGTGACCGAACTCAGCGCGCTCGACCCCGGCGCGCTCGACAAGCCCAGCCAGGCGCTGGCCAATGCGACGCGCGAGGTGGTGCGCGTGTGCGAGACCATCGAGATCATGCTCCAGCGCATCATCGGCCTCTACGAGGAGGCCGACAAGGAATCGATCGCGGCACTCGCCGCGCTCGACGACCGCGTCGACAGCCGCCACGCCGCGATCAAGCTCTACCTCGCCAAGGTCACCCAGCACGCGATGAGCGAGGAGGAGGCGCTGCGCTGCCAGGAACTGATCGGCGCCTGCGTCCGGCTGGAGCAGGTCGGCGACATCATCGTGCGCAACATGCTCGTCCATGTGAAGAAGAAGCTCGACCGCCGCGTCGAGTTCACCGACCAGGGCTGGCGCGAACTGCTCGCCTTCCACGGCTCGGTGCTGGCCAATGCGCGGCTCGCCTTCAACGTGCTCGTCTCGCGCGACGCCGAGACGGCGCGCCAGCTGATCCTCGAGAAGGACCGGCTGCGCGACATGGAGAAATCGTCGAGCCAGAACCATTTCGCCCGGCTCGGCGAGGGAACGGCCAAAAGCGTCGAGACGAGTTCGATCCACCTCGACACGATCCGCGACCTGAAGCAGATCAACGCGCTGCTCGCCTCCATGGCCTACCCGGTGCTGGAGGAACAGGGCATGCTGCGCGGTTCGCGGCTGAAGGCCGGCTGACGCAGAAGCGGCACGTCGCGGCGCGGCGCTGACGCCCCTGCCGCCGGGCGCGATGAAGCAGTCGAACCAACTGCCCGCCGAGAACACGTGATGGCGCGGGCGGACGGGATGCGTTGCGTCAGTTCGGCGGAGCATTTATATAGAAATACGTTGTTCCCATAGGAGGTGGAAGCCTTGGCCGTAACGCTCTCCGCTAATGTCGACGAGAAGATGGCCCTTCGCGTGCGCAGCGTCGCCGACAAGGAGCACCGGTCGATCTCGAACGTCGTATCCAGCGCCCTCGCCGTCTTCACCGGACTGCCGAAGGAGGTTCGCGACACGCTGCTCGAGCTCCAGTCGCAGCAGGACACGAAAGCGGTGAAGCGGCTCGCCCGAGAGATGATGGCTGCCGTGTACCGAGTACGCCTGGAGAGCGCGGCCGAGCGGATCGCGGCCGCGGGTGCGCTCGCCGGCGCGGATTCGGACGAGATCGACCTCATGGAGGAGGCGACGCGTCTGGTCGAAGTTGCGAGGCAGGCCGGCCCGGCGACATGACGGCGCCGCTGCGCGTCCTCCTCGACGTCAACGTCTGGGTGGCGAACCTCCTGTCGACCGCGCGAGGCCGGCGCGGCACCGCCGTGCAGAAAATCGTCGCCATGATCGCGGTGGGACGTTGGGGGGACGAAGGGCGGGCGGCCCAACTCGTCATCTCGCACGAGATGCTGGAAACACTCGAAATCGTGCTGGGCAGCAGGGGCGTGGCGCCCGACGACGCGGCTGCCTATGCAGACGCCGTCATGGGCATCATGCAGTTCGGGCCGGACGAGTTGGACCCGTACCTGCTTCTCGGCGGACGCGAGCAGTTCGCCGTCGCCGACGCCGAGGACGCCGGCGTGCTGGCGGTCGCCTTCGCATCGCGGACGGACCTTCTCGTCACGGACAATCTCAAGGATTTCCGGACAAGGGATGCGGCCCGTGCGGAAACCGCCGTCGTAACGACGTCATCGGGGCCGCGACAGCTTCATGCGCTGAGGCATCGCCATTCCGGCCGCGACCTGATCGTCGCCCATCCTCTGGACGTGATCGCCTGGCTGGAGCGAGGCTATGACTTCGAGCCCGGCCCCTTGTGGGAGAGAGTTTCGCCAGCATCGGCAGGTCCGACGTAGGAAGCGCGCACCGCCCCGATCGCGCGCCGGACCCGAAGGCCCGGCCGCGCCCCCCTACTGCAGCAGCGACTTCACCACGCCGCTCGCCTTGGAGAAATCCATCTGGCCGGGATAGCGGTCCTTGAGGGCCGCCATGCACTTGCCCATGTCGCGCAGGCCGCCGCCGCCGACCTCGGCGATGATCTTCTGGCAGGCCTGGCGGACCTGCTCGTCGCCGAGCTGCTTGGGCATGAAGTCGCGGATGATGCAGATCTCGCCGCGTTCCTGGGCGGCGAGTTCGAGGCGGTTGCCGTCTTCGAATGCCTTCGCCGATTCCTCGCGCTGCTTCACCATCTTCGAGAGGATCTGTAGGATCTCCTCGTCGGAGACGGGGTCCTTGCCGGCGCCCCGGTTGATGATGTCGCGGTCCTGGATCGCCGCCCGGATCAGCCGGAGCGTGGAAATCCGTCGCTTGTCCTGGCTCTTCAAAGCGTCCTTGAGCGCCGCGTCGATGATCTCGCGCATTCTGTTCTCCTTCGGCACGGCCGACCATATCCTTCCCGGGCGGCCAAATCAAACCGGCCGCCTGATACTAACGTACTGTTTTCGCGAGAACTTTAATTTTGGCTCCGGTGGCGCCCCGGTCATTGACCGAATCCGCCCCTTCGCCTATGGTCCCGGCCTTGCACAGCTGGATTGGGTTGCGCACGGGGGTTCGCGGAAATCGCGGCGTCCCGTGCTTTTCGCTGCGTGATATGGCCCCCGGCACCGCCGCTTTCAAGAGCGCAGCCCCGCACCGAAGGAGTGAGACGATGAGCGCGACCACCTCCCCATGGGCTTCCCAGGCGCCGACGGCGCTGCTGGTGCTGGCCGACGGCACGGTCGTCGAGGGCCGCGGTCTCGGCGCCACGGGAAGTGCCGTCGCCGAGGTCTGCTTCAACACCGCGCTTACTGGCTACCAGGAGATTCTCACCGATCCCTCCTATGCCGGCCAGATCGTCACCTTCACCTTCCCGCACATCGGCAACATCGGCACCAATGACGAGGACATCGAGGACCTGAACCCCGCGGCGCGCTCCGGCGCGGTCGGCGCCGTGTTCCGCGCCGACGTCACCCATCCCTCGAACTACCGGGCGACCGGTCCCCTCGACCAGTGGCTGAAGCGCCGCGGCGTCATTGCGCTCGCCGGCATCGACACGCGGGCGCTGACCGCGCTGATCCGCGAGAAGGGCGCGCCCAACGCCGTCATCGCGCACGCCCCCGACGGCGTCTTCGACATCGACGACCTGAAGCGGCAGGCGCGCGCGTGGTCGGGCCTGATCGGGCTCGACCTGGCCAAGGACGTCACCTCCGGCCAGTCGTCGGTGTGGACCGAGACGCCGTGGGTATGGGACGAGGGCTACGGCGCGCAGGAAGCGCCTTCGATGCACGTCGTCGCCATCGACTACGGCGTCAAGCGCAACATCCTGCGGCTGCTCGCCGGGCTCGGCGCCAGGGTGACCGTTGTACCGGCGAAGACCGGCGCCGGGGAAATCCTCGCCATGAAGCCCGACGGCATCTTTCTGTCCAACGGCCCCGGCGACCCGGCGGCGACCGGAGAATACGCCGTTCCCGTCATCCGCGAGCTGATCGACACCGGCATCCCGACCTTCGGCATCTGCCTCGGCCACCAGATGCTGGCGCTCGCCGTCGGCGGCAGGACGGTGAAGATGCACCAGGGCCACCACGGCGCCAACCATCCGGTGAAGGACCACACCACCGGCAAGGTCGAGATCGTGTCGATGAACCACGGTTTCGCCGTCGACGCCGACTCGCTGCCCGACGATGTCGAGGAGACCCATGTCTCGCTGTTCGACGGTTCCAACTGCGGCATCGCGCTCGCCGGCCGGCCGGTCTTCTCGGTCCAGCACCACCCGGAGGCCTCGCCCGGCCCGCAGGATTCGCACTATCTGTTCCGCCGCTTCGTCAACATGATCCGCACGCGGCGCGGCGAGCCGGCGATCGCCGAGCGCTGAGCGGGCCTGTCCCGTGAGACGGACACGGCCGCGGTGATCCCACGGCCGTTGTCGTTTTCGCCCCCGCCGCCGCTTCCCGTCAGGACGAGATCCTGATCCTGACGATGCGGTTCCTGATCTTGCCGAAAGCCTCGTCGAGCTGCGTGCGGTTGGGCACGTCGAAATAGTGATCCTCGGCGCTGGCGCATTCCTTGAGCATGGTGCCCGTCGCCACGTCCGGCTCTTCCAGCCTGATCGTGTAGATCTCGACGCCGGCCTTTTTCGCCTCCGTGCAGGCGGCGAGCGTGCGCGCGTTCATCAGCGCGTTCGTCGCCGAGGCGCCGCCGGCCTCGATGCCGATGCGGCCGTCGACGAGGTAGCCGTCGCTCGCATAGCGCGAGCCGAGGTCGTTGGGCGCGTTGCCGAAGACGTTGGCGCCGTCGGTGAGAACGATCATGATGCGCTCGAGGTTCGCCGTCTTGCCGGCGGCACTGTCGGAGAACGGCGCGCCGGGCGAGAGCACGCGGTGGCCCCAGGCAACGCCCTCCTTGATGTTGGTCGTGCCGGCCGCCTTCAGCGCGTTCACCTTGTCCTTGATGCTCTTGTAGTCGTTGGTGAGCGTCGTCAGCGGCTGTACGTCGCAGCCGTTGCCGGGGCCCTTGGGCAGGCCGTTGAGCTTCGAGACGGAGGAATCGATCTTGACCTTCTT
>CALFXR010000161.1 GCA_937958475.1 uncultured Mesorhizobium sp.
CAGCGAGATCAGCCGGCCGCGCAGCCTGGGCGCGAGCCGTTCGACGATCGGCGGGAGGACGGACGCCGCCGGTTCGCTCGCCGTCGGCGTTGCCGGAGGGCCGCCTGCCGGCGTGTCCGTGGCCTGGCCCGGCGCCGCGGCAACCGCCGTCTCCTCGGCGCGCGCTGGCGGGTCGAGCAGGGTGAACAGGTAGACCATCACCGTCGTCACCACCGCGCAGTCGGCATAGAGCACCAGCACCCCGCCGGCGCTGTCGAAATGGCCGAACAGCGCCCGGTTGAGCCCCACGACGATCAACGTCACCGGCAGCGAGGCGGCGAGGCCGGACAGCGCGAGCCGGGCTAGACGCGGCATCGAAGCCGGCAGCAGCGCCAGCGCCAGCAGCGCGGTCAGGTAGCCTGCGGCAAAGGTGGCGCAGGCGACGCCCATCCAGTAGGCGAGCCTGGGCAGGAACGCCATGCTTTCGTAGGTGCCGAACGGCCCGGCCGCGCCGAGCAGCACGGCGACGCCGACCAGCGCGCCCCACACCCGCGGCGTGGCGGCGAGATGCTGCAATCTGCGAACCGCGAAATGCAGGGCTCCGTCTTCCACGTATCGATCCGTCCCTTGGCGAAGCCGCGGTTGCGCCGCGCGGCGCGGGGTCTCATGTCGGCGGCGAACCGCCGGCAACGACGCTGATACCCCGGCTCCCGCGACGCATCAACGACAGGCTCCCCGCCATGACCCTCCAGCCGCTCCTCGACGCCTCCTTCGCCATCCAGCTCCACGCAGCGGCAGCGATCCTCGCCTTCCTCGTCGGCGCCGTCGTCCTCTTCCGCAGGAAGGGCGACCGTCGCCATCGCCTCGCCGGCCGCATCTGGGTCGCGCTGATGGTCGTCGTCTCGCTCTCCTCCTTCTTCATCCACACGCTGAACGTCTGGGGCATCTGGAGCCCGATCCATCTGCTGTCGCTCGCCACGCTGGCGGCGCTCGTCTATGCGGTCGCCGCCATCCGCCGCCGCGACGTCGCCACCCACGAGCGGACGATGAAGACCACCTATCTCGGCGCGCTGGTCGTTGCCGGCATCTTCACCTTCATGCCCGGCCGCATCATGAACGAGGTGCTCTTCGGCGGGCCGCGGCCGATCGAGGGTGCAGCCCTCCTCGCCGCCGTCGCGCTCGCCGGTGCCGTCATGATGTGGATGCGCCTGCGGCCATCGCCGCGCCGGCCGGGCGGCATCGCTGCCTCGCGCTGATCGAAGCGGTTCAGTCCGCCGGCGCGATCCTGAGGATGGCGCCGTCGTCCTCGTCGGTGGCCACGTAGATGGCGCCGTCCGGTCCCTGCGCCACGTCGCGGATGCGCAGGCCGAGGCCTTCCAGCAGCCGCTCCTCGCCGCCGACGGTGTCGCCGTCGACGTCGAGCCTGACCAGCGCCGTGGAGGCGAGGCCGCCGACGAACAGGTCGCCCTTCCAGTCCGGAAAGGCCGCGCCGTCGTAGAAGATCATGCCCGACGGCGCGATCACCGGCGTCCAGGTGTAGATGGCGTCGACCATGCCCTCGCGTGACTCGACCGCGCCTTCCATCGGGTCGCCGCCGTATTCGACGCCGAGCGTCACCACCGGCCAGCCGAAGTTCGCCCCCGGCCGGACGATGTTAAGCTCGTCGCCGCCGCGCGGCCCGTGTTCGATTTCCCAGAGCTCGCCGCTCGCCGGGTTGATCGCCGCGGCCTGCACGTTGCGAACGCCATAGGCGTAGACCTCCGGCTTCGCGCCGTCCTGCCCGGCGAACGGATTGTCGTCGGGCACGCTGCCGTCCGGGTTGATGCGCACGATCTTGCCGAGATGCGAGGCGAGGTCCTGCGCCTGCATGCGTACCCGTGCCAGCGCGCGCTCGCCGAGCGTCACGTAGAGCCGGCCCTCGCCGTCGAACACCAGCCGCGAACCGAAATGCAGCCGGCTCGCCACCTTCGGCAACTGGCGGAAGATCACCTCGACGTCTTCCAGCCTTGTTCCGTCGTCGGCGAGCCGCCCGCGCGCCACGGCCGTGCCGTTGCCGCCTTTGCCGCGCTCGGCATAGCTCAGGTAGATCAGCCGGTTCTCGGCGAAGGCCGGATCGATGGTGACGTCGAGCAGCCCGCCCTGGCCGCGCGCGTCGACCTCGGGCACGCCGGAAATCGGTTCTGAAAGGCTGCCGTCCCCACCGACCAGCCTGAGCGTGCCGGCCCGCTCGGTGACCAGCATGCCGCCTCCGGGCAGGAAGGCGATCGCCCAGGGGTGGTCGAGTCCGTCGGCGTGGGTGGTGACCCGGATCGCCGGTCCCTTCGTCGCGAAGGTCTCGTCGAGCGCGGCGGCGGGTACCGTCGCGACGAGCGTCGCCGACAGGGCGAGGGCGAAGGCACGGCGGTTCATGGCGGGCTCCGATGCTGGCGAGCCGGCGGCGAATGCGCCGGCGGCCGTCCCGCGATCAAACCACGAAAGCCCGCCCTGTTCCGCCGCCTCACGCTCAGTTGACCGGCGTCTCGTCCGTGGTCGCGCTTTCTTGAGCCGCGCCTGCCTTGGGCCGCAATTTCTCCATCGCCGCCTCGATCGAGGTCCTGTAGCGCACCGACGGCGGTCTGACCCCGTGTGTCAGCAGCATCCGCCTGACCTGTGGCGACGCCCCGGTGATGATGAAGCGTACCCCGGCCCGCCGGGCCTTGCGCACCGCGCCCTCGATCACGTTCGCCGCCGTCGAATCGAGGAACGGCACGGCCGAGCAGTCGAGGATGAAGTTCCGCCGCTGGTCGGAGATGCGATCGAGCACGGCGCCCACCGTCGAGGCGGCGCCGAAGAAGAACGCCCCGGAGATGCGGTAGACCACCGTGTCGGGATCGCTCGCCATGTCGGGGTCGTAGGGCGTGCGTCCGCCATTGGTGGCATCCGCCTTGTCCTCCTCGACCAGTTCGCCATGCGCCTCGACCGCGATCGACTTCGCCATGCGGTCGATGAACAGAACCGAGCCGAGCACGAAGCCGACGACGATGCCCTCGGTCAGGTCGCGGAAGACGACCAGCGCGAAGGTCACCAGAAGCACCACCGCGTCGCCGCGCGATGAGCGGATCAGCGAGGCGAAGGCGTGGCGCTCGATCATGTTCCAGGCGACCACGGCGAGCACGCCGGCCAGCGCGGCGAGCGGGATGTACTTCGCCAGCGGTGCGGCCACCAGCATGAACAGCAGCAGGAAAGCCGAGTGCAGCATGCCGGCCACCGGGCCATGGGCTCCGGCGCGCACGTTGGTCGCCGTGCGCGCGATCGTACCGGTTGCGCAGATGCCGCCGAACAGCGCCGAGCCGATATTGGCGAAGCCCTGGGCGACGAGCTCGCAGTTGGAGCGGTGGCGGCGTCCGGTCATGCCGTCGGCGACCACCGCCGACAGCAGCGATTCGATGGCGCCGAGCAGGGCGAAGGCGACCGCGTCGGGCAGCACGGCCTGCATCTTGGCCAGGCTGAACGCCGGCAGGGCGGGCGAGGGCAGGCCGCTGGGAATGCCGCCGAAGCGCGTGCCGATCGTCTCGATGGGCAGGTTGAAGAGCGCCGTGACGGCGGCCGCGATCGCCACGGCCGCGAGCATGCCCGGCCAGCCCGGCCGCCAGTGCTTCAGGCCGACGATGGTGGCGACGGTGAACAGCGCGATCGCCGTCGCGGGCACGCTGATCGTGTCCGCCGCCGCCCCCAGCGCCATCAGCTTGGGCAGGATCTCGCCGGGTTCCTTCTGCGTCAGCGTCAGGCCGAACAGGTCGTGCAACTGGCTGGCGAAGATGATCACGCCGATGCCGGCGGTGAAGCCGACCGTCACCGGATAGGGAATGAACTTGATGTAGGTGCCGAGCCTGAGGAAGCCGATGGCGAGCAGGAACACGCCCGACATCATCGTCGCCAGGATAAGCCCGTCGACGCCCTGGCGCTCGACGGTCGCCGCCACCAGAACGATGAAGGCGCCGGCCGGGCCGCCGATCTGGAAGCGGCTGCCGCCCAGCGCCGAGATCAGGAAGCCGCCGACGATCGCCGTGAACAGGCCGCGGTCGGGCGACACGCCCGAGGCGATGGCGATGGCCATCGACAGCGGCAGCGCCACGATCGCCACCGTCAGCCCGGCGATCAGGTCGCGCTGGAAGGCGTCGAAGCCGTAGCCCTCGCGCAGCACCGTCACCAGTTTCGGCGTGAACAGCTGCGCGAATGTCGGCCCTGCCGGTTCCGGCGCTGCCCTGCGGCTTGAACTCATGATGCCATGCCTCCTTGGCGAAGGCGGCGGGATCGTCGGCTGGTAGTCGGCGGTCGCCGTCGCGACTCTGCAATTCCTGTTTCGCCGCGCTGCGGCGGCGCGATCCTAGGGGGATTTCCTCAGCCGCACCCCGCGCCCGCCCGGTTCGCTGGCCTGGCCGTCCGCGATGAGCTCGACGCCCGACTCCTCGATCGCCTGGACGACCTTCATCAGCGTGTCGATGACGCCGCGCACCACGCCGTCGCTGGCCTCCATGCGCTGGATGGTCGGCAGCGACACGCCGGCGCGCTCGGCGAGCGTCTTCTGGTCGATGCCGGCCAGCGCCCGAGCGGCGCGCATTTGGGCGGAGGTGATGATGAGAAAAGCTCCCGTGTCACACAGGAAGCATATATGAACCATTCATTATGATGTTTCAAGCATGAATGTTGGGCAAGAAACACTGATCCCGACCGTGCCGCCGGATCCGCCGATACGTCGTTATTTGCCGAGGCTGGGGCCGAGCGTGATCATGCCGACGGCGACCACGGCGAGCGCCACGCCGCCGGTTTGCATGGTCGTCAGCTTTTCGCCGAACCAGGTCAGCGCGATGATGTTGACGGCGACGAGCTGGATAACCGCCGACAGGCTGAAGGCCGACGACATGCCGAAGTCGCGCACCAGCCTGAGCATGATCAGATTGCCGGCCGAATAGAGCGCCAGCGTCAGCACCAGCTTGCCCCATCCCGGGTTGACCGCCCAGGATTTTGCGACCATGGCGGCGGCGAGGTAGATCGCGGTCGACGCCGCGAGCTGGACGAGGCCGAACAGGGTCACGAGGCTCTCCCGAAGGCGCGAATGGCGCCTTTCGCCTTGTCCGGCATGGCCGATGAGGCGTCAATGGCCGCGCCGTGCCGCGGCCATGGGCCAGCCGGCGGTCAGCGCCGGCGTGCCAGCAGCGCGTCGAGCGAAAGCCGTCCGCCGCCGAAGACCACCAGCGCCAGCGCCATCGCCGCCCAGGGCAGGTGGAAGTTCGCCCAGCCTTCCGGCACCGTGATCTGGATCACCGCGGTCATGGCCAGCAGGCCGAGCGCCGAAAACCGCGTCAACAGGCCGAGGACCAGCAGCACCGGCAGCACGATCTCGGCGATGCCCGCCGCGTGGGCGGTGAAGATCGGCAACGGGTAGGGATACTGGCCGCCGAAGATATGCAGCTTGAACTCCTGCGCGAACAGGAATTCCGCGCCGCCCGACAGCTGCAGGAAGCCGTCCCACTTGGTCAGGCCCGAGCGGTAGAACGGGATCGCCAGGGCGAAGCGCAGGGCGAGCAGCGGCAGCCAGTGCGGGATGCCGCCGAGAACGGCGTCGATCCGCGCGAGCGGGGCGAAGAGGCCGCCATGCGCCTTGCTGCGGTCGTCGGCGATGGCCGGCTTGTGGGGGTCGATGGTCGTCATGCGTCTATCCTTCATCTGTCGGAGCGGCGAAGGCGCCGAGCGTGACCAGCCCGACGAGCGCTGCGCCAAAGTCGAAATCGCGGTTTTCGGCGAGTGCCAGTTCGGCGGCCTCGCCGAGCGTCCATCGGTGGAACAGCGCGGCGGCGAAGGCGGCGTCCGCCTCGGGAAGCACGTGGACGTTCACCGCGGCGTCCGGACGCGCGACGAGCACCGTCTCCGCTCGCCGCGCGGCGACGACCCCGACCGGGTCCGTCTGGTGCGCGGCCCAGATCGAGCCGGCCGGATGGGGCGATGCCAGGACCGCCGCGGACGGATGTCTCGTCAGCCGCGTCCCGGCGAGGCGTTCCGGCGCCAGCGCCGCCAGGTCCGCGATCGTCAGTACCGCCACGTCCTCGGCATGGTAGGCCCGGCTCCAGGCCGCCTCGATGCGCGCCACGTCGGCGAGATAGACGAGGCCCTGCGCCGGCGCGAAGCCGGCGACGAAGTCGGGAAAGTCGTCGCCGTATTCGAACATCAGCGGCGAAGCCGGCTTGTGGTCCTGGACGTAGACCCGCGCCATGCCGCGGAAGAACTCGTCGCCGACCAGGCGCCCGGTCACCGGGAAGCGCTGGGCGAGGGCGTTGGTCAGGCCGACATGGACGTTGTTGCGGTAGACGGCGAAACGCGCCGCGTCGGCTTCGCCGCGCGCCGTGGTCAGGCCGGCGGGCGGCGGGCTGGCGGCGTCGATCAGCGCGGCGGCAAAAAGGTCGAGCGTCGCGAGGGCCATCTCAGGCGGCCCTCGTCCGTGCCGCGTTGCGCCGCGCGGCTTCCGCGGCGATCAGGGCGTCGGCGCGGTCTGCCTCCGCCTTCAGCGTCGGGAAGTCGGGCACGTCGTTGTCCCATTCGATCAGCGTCGCCACCGGGCCGGCGCGCGAGAGCGCATGCCGGTAGAGCTCGACGACGTCGGATTTCACTGCCGTTCCGTGCGCGTCGATGAGCAGCCGATCCCCGGCTTCGTCGGTCGTCTCGTCGTAGCCGGCGAGGTGGATCTCGCCGATCCGCC
>CALFXR010000162.1 GCA_937958475.1 uncultured Mesorhizobium sp.
GCGCGTCAGTTCACCGACCGCGGCCGGCCCGGCTGGTCGAGCGAGAAGGCGGGAATGTCGATGTCGAAAAGGCTGCCACCCGCGCCGCGCATCGTGTAGCGGCCGACCATGATGCCCGATGGCGTCGTCAGCGGGCAGCCCGACGTGTACTGGTAGCTGTCGCCGGGCTCGAGTTCCGGCTGCTCGCCGACGACGCCCGGCCCGCGCACCTCCTCGACATGGCCGTTGCCGTCGGTGATGCGCCAGTAGCGCGACAACAGCTTCACCGCCTGGCCGGAGCCGTTGGAGATGGTGACCCGGTAGGCCCAGACGAAACGCCCCGCCGAGGGGTCGGACCGCTCGGCGAGATAGAACGGCTCGACGTTCACTTCGATGTCGCGCGTCACCGCACGGTACATGGCGATCCTCCGCACCGGATTATAACGCGGCACGGGCGCCGCGCCAGACGCGCCATGACCAGTGCCTCAGCCGGCCGCCTTCAGCGCCGCGTCGAGGTCGTGGAGCAGGTCGCCAGCGTCCTCCAACCCGACCGAGAGCCGCAGCGTGCCGGGGCCGATGCCGAGTTCGGCACGGGCGGCGTCGGAGAGGTTCTTGTGCGTCGTCGTCGCCGGATGCGTGATCAGGCTCTTGGCGTCGCCGAGATTGTTGGAAATCCTGACGATCTTCAGCGCGTTCTGCAGCGCGAAGGCCGCCTTCTTGCCGCCCGCGACGTCGAAGCAGACCAGCGTCGAGCCGCCCGTCATCTGCCGCTTGATGATCTCGGCTTGCGGGTGGTCCGCCCGGCCGGGATAGACCAGCCGCGCGATGCCGCCGTGCCCGGCGAGGTGGTCGGCGATGCGCGCCGCGCTCTCGGTCTGCTGGCGCACGCGCAGCGGCAGCGTCTCCAGCCCCTTGAGCAGCGTCCAGGCGTTGAACGGCGACAGGCTCGGCCCGGTGTGGCGGAAATAGTCGTGCAGGTTCTCGTCGATCCACTTCTTGTCCGAGAGCGCGATGCCGCCGAGGCAGCGGCCCTGGCCGTCGATGTGCTTGGTCGCCGAGTAGACGACGATGTGGGCGCCGAGCTCCAGCGGCTTCTGCTGCAGCGGCGTGGCGAAGACGTTGTCGACGACCACGCGCGCGCCGATCCGGTTGGCGATCGAAGCCACGGCGGCGATGTCGATCACCTCCAGCGTCGGGTTGGTCGGGCTTTCCAGGAAGAACAGTTTCGTGTTCGGACGGACGGCGGCTTCCCACTGCTCCAGCTTCGTCCCGTCGACCAGCGTCGTGGCGACGCCGTATTTCGGCATCAGCGTCTCGATGATCCAGCGGCACGAACCGAACAGCGCGCGTGCGGCGACGACATGGTCGCCGGCCCTGACGCTGCACAGCAGCGCCGCTGCCACCGCCGCCATGCCGGACGCCATGGCGCGTGCGTCTTCCGCCCCCTCCAGCGCGCACATGCGCTGCTCGAACATGTCGACGGTCGGGTTGGCGTAGCGCGAATAGATGAAGCCCGGCGCCTCGCCCTTGAAGCGCGCCTCGGCGGCCTCCGCCGTCTCGTAGACGAAGCCCTGGGTCAGGTAGATGGCTTCCGAGGTTTCGCCGAACTCCGACCGGCGCGTCCCTGCGTGAACCAGCGCCGTCTGCGGCTTCCAGTCGTGTTCCGTGTTGCTCATTGCCCTCTCCAGACACAAAAAAACCGGCCGCGACGTCGCAACCGGTTCCTCTGGCCTCGCGGCCCTCGGTCCTTTAGCGACTTGTTTAACGTGGCTGCAAGCCGACCGGCCAAATCACCACGGGATAAGCGTCCTTTAGACCTTGCATCTGCTTGCGTCAATCGCGCGGCCGACTAAACGTCGAACGGTTTCCGGAGACCGCCGATCCTTGCGCCAGTCAGGCATCCTTCCCGACCACGCCATCGCCGCCCTGTTCGAGACCGGGGCGCTCGCCACCCGTCGTCCGCTCGATCCCGACCAGATCCAGCCGGCGAGCCTCGATCTGAGGCTCGGCGAGAAGGCCTGGCGAGTCCGCGCCTCCTTCCTGCCCGGTCCCGGCCATGCCGTCGCCGACAAGCTCGACCGGCTCAAGCTGCACGAGTTCGACCTGACCGCGGGCGCCGTCCTCGAGACCGGCTGCGTCTACATCGTGCCGCTGCTGGAGACGCTCGCGCTGCCCGCGACGATCGCCGCGTCGACCAACCCGAAGAGCTCGACCGGCCGTCTCGACATCTTCACCCGGGTCATGACCGACCGCGGCCAGGAGTTCGACAAGGTGCAGGCGGGCTATCACGGCCCGCTCTACCTCGAGGTCAGCCCGCGCACCTTCCCGATCATCGTGCGCACCGGCTCGCGCCTGTCGCAGATCCGCTTCCGCACCGGCGGCGCCCAGCTCTCCGAGCCGGAACTCCACGCCCTGCACGCCGAGCAGACGCTGGTGGCGTCCGAGCGGCCCAACATCTCGGGCGGCGGCATCGCGCTCTCCATCGACCTGACCGGCGACGCCAACGGCCTCGTCGGCTACCGCGGCAAGCACCATACCGGGCTGATCGACGTCGACCGCCGCGCCGCCCACGACGCGCTCGATTTCTGGGAGCCGCTCCATAACCGCGGCGGCCCCGGCGAACTCGTGCTCGATCCGGACGAGTTCTACATCCTCGTCTCGCGCGAGGCGGTGCACGTGCCGCCGCTCTACGCCGCCGAGATGACGCCCTTCGACCCGCTGGTCGGCGAGTTCCGCGTCCACTATGCCGGCTTCTTCGATCCCGGCTTCGGTCACACCGCGGCGGGCGGGGCGGGCAGCCGCGCCGTGCTCGAGGTGCGCAGCCACGAGGTGCCGTTCATCCTCGACCACGGCCAGGTCGTCGGCCGCCTCGTCTACGAGCACATGCTGTCGCGCCCCGACGCGCTCTACGGCGCCGACCTGTCGTCGAACTACCAGGCGCAGGGCCTGAAGCTGTCGAAGCACTTCCGCGCGCTCTGAACCCGTCCCGTCAGGGCCGGCCTGCGGGCGGTTCAGTCCTCGCCCTGAGCGTTCTCCTTCGCCGCATCCTTGGCCTGGTCTTCTTCCTGGCCGCGCAGCGACGTCAGCGCCGACGAGACGAGGCCGGTCGGTATGGCGATGATGCCGAGCGCGATCAGCAGCATCAGCACGGTGAAGATCCGCCCCATCGCGGTGATCGGATAGATGTCGCCGTAGCCCACGGTGGTCAGCGTGATCGCGGCCCACCACATGGCCGCGAACACCGAGGAGAAAGCCTCCGGCTGGGCCGGGTTCTCGAACTGGTAGATCACCATCGCGCAGACATAGAGCACGATCACCGAGGCCGCGCCGAAGACGACGACCTCCTCGCGGACGATCTTCCACGCCCGTATCAGCCGTTCGGTGGCCTTGGTGTAGCGGGCCAGCTTGAACATCCTGAGAAGCCGGAACAGCCTGAGTGCGCGCGCCAGCTTGAGGTCGAGCACGCCGCGGCCGAGCACGAGACCGACATAGAACGGCAGGATTGAGAGCAGGTCGATGACGCCGTAGAAGCTGAAGACGTAGCGGCGCCAGTGCGGGGCGACGATGATGCGCAGCACGTATTCGAGCGTGAACACCGCGACGAAGACCGTGTCCATGATGGCGAGGCCGGATCGCGCCCACATCGGCAGGTCGGGCATCGTCTCGATGCCCATCGCCACCGACGAGATGGCGATGATGGTCAGCAGCAGCAGTTCGAAGAAGCGGCCGAAACGGGGATGACGGCCGTGCAGCGCCAGCTCGACGTGCTCCTTCCAGCTGTGGCGCCGATGCGGCCGAGCGTGGCCATGGCTGTCCGCAGCGGTGTCAGGCTCGAGGGGAACGGGTGAAGCGGACATGGCTACGGTCTAGGCGCACAGGCTGATGGACGGACCGGGGTGGCCGCTGCCCGCACCGCGCGTAAACAACCGGCCTTTGCCAACAGGCGCCTCCATCCCCCGCGGCCCCGACCCCTCGCGATTCGCCGCGAATTCATGATGGAGCATCGGCGCGGGAGCGGGTAGCGGGAATCTCGGCCGCGCCATCGACTCGGGCGACCGCAACTGGCGGCGGCGTAATGGGATCGCTGGCGCGGCCCGCCGGTAGCCGAAGCGCCGCTCACAGCAGCCGGGCGATCTCCTGCGGCGTGAGCACCTTGCCCGACGAAATCAGCTTCTCGTCGATGACCAGTCCTGGCGTCGACATCACCCCGTAGCGGGCGATCTCGGCAAAGTCGGTTACCTTGACGATTTCCGCCGACTTCCCGGCCGCCGCGGCGGCGGCTTCAGCGTTTTCTCCGAGCGCCACGCATTTGCGGCAGCCCGAGCCTAGGATCTTGATGATCATCGTGAGGTCTCCTCGTCAGGTGAAAAGGTGGGTGAAACTGTTGAACAGGTAGCCGATGGCGAGGATGCCCGTGGTGACCACGGCCAGGAACAGGATCAGCAGGGGCGTTTTGACCACGCGTTTCAGCATGATCATCGACGGCAGCGATAGGGCCGTCACCGCCATCATGAAGGCGAGCACGGTGCCCAGCCCCACGCCTTTGCCGACAAGCGCCTCGGCGATCGGGAGCGTGCCGAAGATGTCGGCATACATGGGAATGCCGACGACGGTGGCCAGTACGACCGACCACCATTTGTCCTGCCCGAGCAGGGCGGTGATGATCGTCTCGGGTATCCAGTTGTGGATTGCGGCGCCGATTCCGACGCCGACCAGGACGTAGGGCCAGACCCTGTCGATGATCTCGCGAACCTGGTCTCCTGCATAGACGATCCGCTCGCCCCGGCTCATGCTGCCTTCGCCGTCGATCACCGGTGCGGCGTAGACGAAGCTCTCGACCTGCTGCTCCATGCCCGCCCGGCCGATCAGGGTCCCGCCGGCGACCGCGATGACGATGCCGACGCTCACATAGGCAAGGGCGATCGGCCAGTTGAAGATGGAGGCGATGAGGATGACCGAAGCGAGGTCGACCAGCGGCGACGAGATCAGGAACGAGAACGTTACCCCGAGCGGCAATCCGGCCGCCGTGAAGCCGATGAACAACGGGATCGACGAGCACGAGCAGAACGGTGTGATCGTGCCGAGCAGGGCGCCGGCGAGGTTCGCCCCGATCCCGGAATAGCCGCCGAGGATGCGCCGGGTGCGTTCCGGCGGAAAGAAGCTCTGGACCCACGAGATCGCGAAAATCAGCATCGACAGCAGCGCGAAGATCTTGATCACGTCGTAGACGAAGAAATGGATGCTGCCGCCGACCGGGCCGGCGACATCGAGCCCGGCGGCGGACAGGAGGTAGCCGACGAGATCGGACAACCATTCCATCCGTAGCAACTGATCGTTCAGCCAGCCCAGCAGGTCGCTCATGCCGCTTCTTCCTTCCGGTGTGCCGCAAGCACGGCATCGACGATGGCCCGGGTTCGCGGCGTCATGTCCGGTTCGAGACGATAGCGCACCCACTGTGCATCGCGCCGGTCGCGGACCAGTCCGGCCTGTTTCAGTATCTGCATGTGTCGCGACATCCGGCTTTGCGTCGCACCGAGCTCCCGCATCAGTTGGCAGACGCAGCGTTCCGCGCCATCGGACAGCATCTCGATTGCGGCGAGGCGCGTCGGTTCGGACAGTGCGTTGAGAATCGGAAGGACCATCGGTCACCTTGCGGACATGCGCAAATGCGCATCCGCTCAAATGCGCATTGCGGCCGGGTTTCGCCTTGACGTGGATCAAGCCGCAGTCGGGCATTGTGTTTCGCGCGCGACGGACGGAAGGCGGTATCCGGCTTCTCGCCTCCTTGGCGCCCCGCCGCCCGCTTCGTGGGGGAGGTGGTTTGCGAAGCAAACCGGGTGTCTTGGCGCCGATCCCGCGCCTTGCCTTCTCCCGCAAGGGGCGCAGTCCACCCCAGCGTGGGCAATACGGGGATAAAATCCGTCACCCCCTTCAACAAAATCAACGCCTTCGACGAATTCCACCGCGATCCGGCGCGGTTTTCTCCTCCTCCCCAAAACTCGACGTAGAATCGCCGCGGTCAACGGAGGCCCCGACATGGAGGGCGAAGGGCAGGACAGGGGGACGTTGGGACGCATCGCCGCCCTGCTGCTGTCGCTCGCGCTGCTCGCCGAGCGCTCCGCCGCCCGCTCCCTGCCCGTGCGCTTCCTCGTGCTCGTCATCCTCTTCCGCGCGGAAACGATCGCGCGGGCCTTCGTCGCCAGGGAGATCGCGGCCGACTGGCCGGACGCGCCTTGCCTCGACGAACCACCTGGCCATCACTACGGCCCGGCCGATGCCCAACTCTTGGCGCTGCGCCTGCGCATGCTCGCCGTCGTGCTCGGCGCGCTGGTCGACGCCGACGGCGATTGCGACGACTGGCCCGCCGCCCATTCCACGGTTTGGGCGCCCCGCGCGCCCGTCGCTCCGGACCTGCCGGTATTCCTGATCTTCCGCCTTCCCGCCGCGCGCTGCCGCCGCCCGTCCCGGCCGCCCTGACGCCTCGTGGCTCGCGCCCGAAATCCTCGAATCCGCCATGCCCTCCCGGGCACGATCGCGTTTGTCGCCCCATTCCGTCGCCGCTGTGAGCGGCCGCTCATTCCCCTTCCGGGACCTTCTCCCCGTGAACGACGGGGAGAAAGGGCTGCAGGCAGGTGAGGGGCAGACGGCGCGGCAATGGACGCGGCACTCGAACCGCACGAGACGGCGCCGCCACCTGTCGCCGCCACCGGCCGCGGCCTACGGCTCCGAGCGCGCCTTCTCGGCCAGGCCGAGCCGGGTCATCTTTTCCCACAGCGTCGTGCGCGAGATGTCGAGGAGGCCGGCCGCCTTGCCGATCTGGCCGCCGGTCTCCTCCAGGGCGCGCTCGATCTGGCGGCGCTCGGCGGCGTCGCGGATCTCCGCCAGCGGCGCGAAGGAGGCCGGACGCGGCGGCACGGCGCTCTCCGGAAACAGGTCCCCCGGCATGATCCACTCGTTCGTCGAGAGCGCGACCGCGCGCTCGACGCGGTTGCGCAGTTCGCGGATGTTGCCGGGCCACGGATGCGCCAGCGCGGCCTCCTCGGCCAGCGCGCTGAAGCCGCGGATGCGCCGCTCGGTCCTCGCCGAGGCGTTTTCGAGGAAGCGGTCCAGGAGCCAGGCGACATCGTCCGGGCGCTCGCGCAGCGGTGGCACGTCGACCGGCAGCACCGCGAGGCGGAAATAGAGATCTTCCCGGAAGGCGCCGGGGGCGCTGCGCCGGGCAAGGTCGCGATGGGTCGCGGCGACGATGCGGGCGCGGAACGGCACGACCGTCTCGCCGCCGACGCGATTGAAGCCGCCGGCCTCGATCAGCCTGAGCAGCTTGGCCTGCAGCGCCACCGGCATGTCGCCGATCTCGTCGAGGAACAGCGTCCCCCGGCGGGCGCGCTCGGCGTAGCCCAGGTGCCGGGAACCGGCGCCGGTGAAGGCGCCCTTCTCGTGGCCGAACAGCTCGCTCTCGAGCAGGTCGGCAGGTATCGCGGCGCAGTTCACGGCGACGAAGGGCTCGTCGGCGCGCGGCGACAGCTGGTGCAGAAGCCGGGCGGCGACCTCCTTGCCGACCCCGGTCTCGCCGGTGATCAGCACCGGCAGGTCGTGGTCGGCATAGCGGCGCAGCAGGTCCTCGACGCGGCGGATGGCCGCGGATTCGCCGAGGAAATAGCCGCCGCTCCCTTCGCCCGGGCTCCGCCGCGCGGCGTCGATGCGGCGCAGGAACTCGTCCATGCCGAAGGGCTTGGTGACGAAGTCGACGGCGCCCGAGCGCATCAGCCTGACGGCCTGGTCGATCTCGCCGTAGCCGGTGACGAAGATGAAGGGCGGCGTGTCGGGGCGCTTCGCCAGTTCCTCGAACACGGCCTCGCCGGAGATGTCCGGCAGCCTCACGTCGCAGACGACGAGGTCGAAGGCGGACGGGTCGCGGTGCAGTTCGGCGATCGCCTCGCGTCCGCTTCGCCACCAGGACACCCGCCAGCCTTCGAGCTCGAGGCGCTGCACGATCGACCCGCCCATGACGGGGTCGTCCTCGACCAGTCCGATCGCGGCGCGCTCAGGCTGCATGGGTGCCGGCGTTCTCCCACTCCACGGGGAAGGTCAGCACCACGTCCGTGCCGCCGTCCTTCTTCGCCACAACCTCGGCCTTGCCGTTCAGTTCGTCAACCACCTTGCGCACCATCCAGAGGCCGAGGCCGCGCCCGGCGCGGACGGCGGGTCCGGGATCGCTGTCGACCAGGATGGCGGCGATGTCCCCCGCCATTCCCGGCCCTTCGTCGCCGATGCGCACGACCAGGGCTGGGCCGCGTCGCTTCGCGGCGAGCGTGACCGTTCCGCCATCCGGCGTCACCGCCGTCGCGTTGAGCAGGAGGTTGAGCAGGGCCTGCCGTACCGGCCCGCTGCGGATCGGCAGCTCGGCGTCGCGCCCCCAGTCGAGCGTCCATTCGAGCCGTTGCCGGCGGCGGCTGAGCTCGGAGCGCAGCAGCAGCCTCACGTCCTCGACGTCGTCCGCCGTCAGCGGCCGCGGCGACCGTTCCGGACGGTACGTGGCGAGCGCCGCCTCGACGACGTCGCGGATGCCCGCGAGGCCGCGCTCGATCAGGCTGATCGACGTGTCGCGCACGCCGGGCGTGGTGCCGTGCTTCTTCAGCGTGTCCAGCGCGTTGAACAGCCCGCCGAGAGGATTGTTGATCTCGTGAGCCATGCCCGACGCAAGGCGGCCGAGGCTCGCCAGCTTCTCCTCCTCGGCGAGCTGCATGGCGAAGTTGGCCCGCTCCCGCTCGGCATGGACCAGGGCGTTGTAGCCGCGGAACAGGCTGGCCACCTCGCCCTCCGGCAGGTCCGCGGCCGGTATCGGTTCGGCGGAACCTTGCGCGGCGGCGCGCATGTGCGTCTCGAGGACGCGCATCGGTCCGATCATCTGGCGCACGAGGATGAAGCCGCCGAGGGCGAACAGCACGGCCAGCACGCCGTTGGTCACCAGCAGCGTGGCGAGGATCTCGCGCCGTTCGGCGAACAGGTGGGAAACGTCGAACGTCGCGTGGATCGTGCCGACCACCTGGCCCTGGTAGACGAGGTCGCGGCGCGCGAAGCCGCGGCCGTGCGCCTCGTCGATGGTCACGACACCGTCGCCGTAGCGGTCGAGATAGTCGTCCGGCAGGCGCGAGTAGGTCGCGATCCGCGTCGGATCGGTCGCCGCCAGCACGCGGCCGTCGGCCGAGGTGACGACCGTCTCGATCGGGGCGAGCGTCACGTAGGAGGAGGACGACCGGTCGAGCGCGTCGAAGGCCTCCCACACGTCCTGGCGCAGCACCGCCGGGACCACCGCGGAAGACAGGCCGTCGAGATAGGTTTCGGCGAGTCCGAACAGGTAGCCCTCCTGCGTGCGCGACAGCCGGTCGAGGACGCGCTCGGAGATGGCGGCGCTGATCACCACCATCAGCAGGGCGACGAGCACGGGGACGCGGAATGAAACGGGCAGGGCGCGCAGGCGGCGCAGCGGGATCATCCGAACCGCCTCACCGTCTCGTACTTCGCCGCGATCGCGTCGAACAGCGACGGCTCGGTCGGCGCGAAGCCGTCGAGCTTGAGCAGCGACAGCACCTCCCGCCCTTCGGCGTCCCGCTCCATCGTCGTCAGTGCTTCGCGCAGGAGCGCGATCCGCGGATCGCCGGCGAGCGACTTGGGCGATGCGACCGGCGGAAAGCCGAGCAGTTCCGACCGGCGCACGATCGATGTCTGCGCCACGAGCGCAGGCTCGGTCTCGCGCATCACCTCGTAGACATAGCCGTCGACGCTCCCGGACCGCGCGAGGCCGGACCCGACGGCGCGGATGACGTTGCGATGGCCGTAGGTGAAGAAGTGCTGCGAGAAGAAGGTCTGCGGCAGCAGTTTGTTCTCGGCGAGAAGGGCGCGGGTGACGAGGAAGCCGGAGTTGGAATCCGGATCGGAGAAGGCGTGGACGTCGCCCTCGAGCTGCCGCCAGTCGGTGGCGGCGCGGCCGGCGGCGGCGATGAGGTAGGATTGGTAGAGCGGTTTTCCCCGCCACACCGGCGTCGCCACGAGGTCGAGTTCGGCCTTGAACTGGACATAGGGATAGCCGCAGATCCAGGCCGAGTGGATCTGGCCGGAGACGAGGAGGGCGGTGATCTCCTGGTAGGTCCGCCGGGTCACCAGTTCGACCGGCCCGGCCAGTCTCGCCTCCAGGTAGGAGCGCAGGTGACCGAGCAGTTCCAGGTCGTTGGACAGGAAGACCGGGGTGAGGCCGAACTTGAACGTGGCGTCCTTGGCCGCCGCGCGGCGTCCGAGCGCCAGCGACGCGGCGCAGGCGAGGGCGCCGCCGAAAAGGTCGCGCCTGCGGACCGTCGGCCGCGCCGTGACCGACAGCCGTTCCGGCATCTGCATCGGCTCCTCCCGAGCGATACTTGGTTCCGATCGGCGGAAATCATAGTCGATATCGGCCGCCATGCCCACGAGGCCTTTCATGGAAGCTGCGTCCGCCGCGGAGGAAAGCCGTTGGCCTGGAATACGCCGCTCAGATGCTCGACGTATGCTGCCGTCGCGGGTCGAGTGCCGCGGGGCCGCCGTGTCGCATTGGCACGTCCGCCGTGGTCAGCCAGGCTCTCAGGAGCCGCGCATAGGCGCCCTTGAAGCCGGACTGGGGGGTCGACAGGAACCAGGAGAGGCCGATGTCCCACTTGCGGTTGAGCGTGGAGAGGAGCCCGATGTCGTCCACCCAGGCATAGCCGGCCGCCCCGTAGAAGGTGAATTCGGAAAACCAGATATCACTGCCGATCGCATAAAGATCGACGCGGAGGAAATCGAAGCCTGCCGCCAACCTCTCCGCCGTCCTCATCAGTTCGTCCAGCTGGGCGGGGGGCTCCATCGCGGTGCCCATCTCGCCGCTGTCCATGAGGGCGGCGCGCGAGCGGCCGTCCCGATCGAAGACCGCCTCCATCTCGACTCCGGGCGCGGGCGTATAGTGCGCGTACACGTAGATGCACTCGCCGCCCGCCACGTTGGCCTTGTAGACGGGCGAGGCGGGGACGCCGTCGTCGACCAGCAACTGCTCGGCGAACAGGCGGGGCTCGATCTGGCTGTAGGCCCATTCATGATGGCGGCGGCCGAAACGCCGGCGCAGCCAGCGCCGGGCCTGCGCCTTGAGCTCGGCCCTGTCGACCGCGCCGCTGCTGACCAGGACGTTCATCCCGCTGCCGTGGTTGGCCTTGATCGCGCAGTCGCCGGCGAGAATCTCTTCCGGTATCCCATCCGGATCGTCGCCTTCCCAGTAGAGGGCGGGAACACGGATGTCCGGCCAGTGCCTGCGGACATGGGCCTTGGCCGCGAGCTTGTCGGCGAGTGCGGCCTGCCTGGGATCGTGGTCGAAGATCTTCCGCCACAGGTACTTCTCGTGATAGCGCAGCGGCAGCGCCGGCCGCGGCCAGTATCCGAGATATTGCCTGAAGGTGAACATCAGCCGCGGATGGGCGAGATAGATAAGTGCGTCGACGACGACCCGCAGCACCCTGCCGGCCGGCGACAGGCGGACCTCCGGCGACCGGCTCAGATAGGACGCCCGCGGCAGTTTCCAGGACAATCGAGGCTCCGTTCGAACGCGGACGCGGGTTCCGGCGAGACGCCGTCGGCGTCTCCGCGAGCGGTCGGTGGGGCGGCCGATCCGGTGCGGGACCCTATCGCACGCCGACCCTCGTGCGAGAATGGGTCGGCTGCACTTTTTTCGCGCATGGCGATGAGCCGCGCCCTGCGATCGGATCCCCGACCTCAGCTCCGGGAGTCGCGCCACCGGTAGTAGCGCACCGAGGCGGCGAGGAACCACGGATTGCCGGTGTAGAACGGCCGCGTCTGGAAGCCGGTGCGGTCGAAGCCGGTGCGGCCCTCGGCGAGGCCGAGCACCTTCTGGCCGGTGCGCATGCCCAGATAGCTCGCCATCGACACGCCCGAGCCGCAATAGCCCATCGCATAATGCATGCCGTCGTGGCTGCCGGTATGGGCGAGCGTGTCGAACGTGTAAGCGACGAAGCCCATCCAGGAATGGCTGATGCGCGCCTTGGCGAGCTGCGGAAAGAGCCGCGCCATCTCGGCGTGCAGCCGCGGGCCGCTGACACGCGGGTCGGTCTCGGAATGGCTGACGCGGCCGCCGAAGATCATGCGCGTGCCGTCCGGCGACAGGCGGTAGTAGTAGACGACCTTGCGGGTGTCCGAGACGATGCGGCCCCGCGGGATGACCGTCTGCATCGTCTCGCGCGGCATCGGCTCCGTGGCGATGACGTAGCTGCCGATCGGGATGACCCGGCGGCGCAGCCAGCCGGTGACGCCGCCGGTGTAGCCGTTGGTGGCGATGATCACCTCGCGCGCCGAAACGCGGCCGCGCGGCGTGGCGACGACGAAGCCCTTGCCGTCGCGCTCGATGGCGAGGGCGGGGCAGCGGTCGGCGATCGTCGCGCCGGCCTCCTGGACGCGTGCCAGCAGGCCGGCGTGGTAGCGGCCGGGATCGAGCACGGCGTGGCGCTTCAGCACGATGCCGCCGTGATAGGCGTCGCTGCCGATCTCGTTGTGCTGCTCGGCGCGCGGCACGACGTCCATCTCGACCTCGAGGCCGGGCGTCTGGTTCTTCGCATCGCGGCTCATCTGCTCGAAGGCCTTCTGCGAATGTGCGGCGTGGAAGCGCCCGCAGACGGAGAAGTCGCAGTCGATACCTTCCGCCTTCGTGAATTCGCCGATCCAGCGCAGCGCCTCGCGACCGTCCATCAGGATCGCGCGTGCGGTGTCGGGCCCGTGGCGCCTGGCCAGTTCGGCGAAGGAGGGCTTCACGCTGGTGCTGATCTGGCCGCCGTTGCGCGTGCTGCAGCCGTCGCCGGCGCGCTCCTTCTCCAGCACCAGCGTCGAGCGGCCGGCGCGCGCGGTCACCAGCGCGGCGTTGAGCCCGGTGTAGCCGGAGCCGACGACGAGGACATCGACGCTCTGCGGCAGCGGGGTCTGGGGCAAGTCCGGTCGCGGCGAGGCCTCCCACCAGAAGGGATCGGTCTTGAAGTCGGGGGCAAAGAGGTCGGCGGACTGCACTGCGGGGATCCTGTCTCGTTCGACGGCGTCATGCCTGCCGCGACGCTCGTTGTCTGCTGCTCGTCGCCGCGAACCTGCCCGGCATCGGCGCGGCACGCAAGATCGCGCGCGCCGGGTGCGCCGGGCGCCTCCTTCACGGCTCGAGCCGGCTCGCCTGGTAGGCCGCGGCCTCGAGCCATTCGGGGGAGATCTCGAGCCCCCAGCCGGGCTCGCCGGAGATGCGCACGCGGCCGTTCTCGACACGGTAGGGGTCGGTGAGGAACAGGCCCTGTTCCCAGGGGTAGTAGTCCTCGCCCTCGATCGACAGTTCGAGGTACTTGCCGGCGTTCGGGATGGCGGCGAGGTAGTGCATCGTGAAGACCGTCACCATGCTGCGGTTGGCCGCGTGCGGCGTGACCGGAAGCCCGGCGGCGGCGGCCATCGCCGCCAGGCGCATCGATCGCGCCATGCCGCCGAGATAGAGGATGTCCGGCTGGACGATGTCGACGACGCGGTCGCGGATGATCTGCTTCCACACTGAGAACTCGCAGTCCTGCTCGCCGCCGGCCACGTCCATGTCGAGCGTCTCGGTCACCTCGCGCGTCTGCTCGAGTTCCCAGTAGGGGCAGGGCTCCTCGTAGTGGACCATGCCGTGGGCTTCCATCAGCCGGCCGACCTCGATGGCGCGGGCCGGCGAATAGCAGCTGTTGGCGTCGGCGAGCAGGTCGACGCCGTCGCCCAGCGCTCGGCGGATGGCGGGGATGATCGCCTCGGTGCGGCCGGGCCATTCGTCGGCGTTGCGGCCGACCTCCGCGCCGACGCGGAACTTGAAGGCGTCGAAGCCGTATTCGCCGCGCAGGCGGCGGAATCGTTCCGCCTCGTCTTCCGGCGTGATGTCGCGCTTCATCGACGAGGCGTAGGCGCGCAGCGTCGTCGGCGCGCCGCCGAGCAGCTCGACCACCGGCTTGCCGGCGAGCTTGCCGCGCAGGTCCCAGATCGCCGTGTCGACGCCGCCCATGGCGCGGCGCAGGTGCGAGCCCGGGAACTTGTGCTCGCGCTCGCCGACGAGGTCCATCAGGTCGTCGAGATCGCAGTCGACGTCCGCGCCGAGCACCCATGGCGCCACCTGCCGGTGCAGCACCGTCGCGGTGATGTCGGTGTGGTAGGGCGCGGTCTGCCCCCATCCCGTCGCGCCGTCCTCCGAGGTCACCCTGACGAAGGCGACATTCCTCGTGGAGAATGTCTCTATGCTCTTGATCTTCATGTAAGAACCCGCGCGGTGTTGTTCGCCCCGAGTGGAGCGGCGGCGGGACGTCCCCGCCCGCGCCACAGCATAGACCAGCTTGGCGCGGCCGGATATTCCGTCCATATTGGTCTCCCGATAAGAGCCACTTTGATTATTCTGGGAAGCCATTTCGGATGGTCTCGAACGCCCTCCCTCCGCTTTCGAACGGTATGGACGCATGAAGTTCGCCGGGGGCGCGCTGTTGCCGACGCTGCGCGTGGACCGGGATTCCGGGCGGCCGATCGCCGTCCAGCTGGTCAGCGGCATCCGCGAACTCGTCCTGTCCGGCGTGCTCGCGCCGGGGCAGCGGCTGCCCTCCAGCCGCACCTTCGCCCACGACCTCGGCATCTCGCGCACCACCGCCATCGCCGTCTACGAATCGCTGACGGCGGAGGGGCTGATCGTGTCGCGGGTCGGCTCCGGTTCCTACGTCAGCGACGTGCTCAAGGCGAAGGGCGAGACCATCCCGACGGACCGGGACGGCAGCGTCAAGCAGCCGACCCGGCTCGCCAGCCTGGCCAGCCGTGCCTCCGAACAGTTCTTCCCCAGGCTGTCGCACCCGACGCAGCCGAGGCCTTTCGTCACCGGCCTGCCGGCGCTCGACCTGTTCCCGATGCCGCTGTGGGCTAAGCTGACGGCGCGTCACTGGCGCGCCGCGCGCGGCCAGATGCTCGGCTATCCCGAGCCCGGCGGCCTGCCCGAACTGCGTCGGGCGATCGCCACGCACCTGCGCGCCAACCGCGGCATCGTCTGCGACCCGGAGGAGGTGTTCATCGTCAACGGGGCGCAGGAGGCGTTCAACCGCATCGGCAACACGCTGATCGATCCGGGAGACGCGGTGTGGTTCGAGAATCCCGGGCCGATCGGTGCGCGCAACAGCCTGCTGGCCTGTGGCGCGAGCCTGGTGCCCGTGCCGGTGGACGACGAAGGCATCGACGTCGCCGCCGGGCTGGAGGCGGAGCCGAACTTCCGCCTCGCCTTCGTGACGCCCTCGCACCAGCACCCGCTCGGCGCGGTGATGAGCCTGCAACGCCGGTTCGAACTGCTCCAGGCCGCGGCGCGCGCGGACGCCTGGATCGTCGAGGACGACTACGACGGTGAGTTCTACTATTCCGGGCATCCGCCGCCGACGCTGAAGAGCGTCGATACGGCCGGGCGCGTCATCTATGTCGGCACCTTCTCCAAGTCGCTGTTCCCGGGGCTGCGCATCGCCTTCATGGTGGTCAGCGCGCCGCTGTCCGACGTCTTCGCCCGCATCGCCGGTGCCGCGCTCCAGGGCGCCTCGACGATGATGCAGGCGGTGGTGGCGAGCTTCATCGAGGAGGGCCATTTCGCCAGCCACATCAGGCGCATGCGCAAGATCTACACGGAGCGGCACGAGGTGCTGATCGACGCGGCGGCGCGCCGCCTCGCCGGAGCCGTCGCCGTCAAGCGGACCGACAGCGGCATCCAGACCGTCGGCCACCTGCTGACCGGCCACGGCGAGCGCCAGGTCGCCGAGGCGGCGGCGGCGCGCGACGTGATCGTGGCGCCGCTGGCGCGCTTCTGCATCGCGCCGGTGGCGGCGAAGGGCTTCGCCCTCGGCTTCAGCACGTCGACGCCGGCGGAGATCCGCGCCGGCGTCGACCGCCTGGCGGCGGCGATCGAGACCCTGAAGCCGTAAGCGGACCGGCCGGCGGCAGCAGAATGGTATGCCCGTCTTTTCACAATGGCGCTGGAATGCCGACCAAATCCGACCAGACTGCCGCTACGGTCCTGGCGAAGCCCAAGAGCCCCAAGCGGCCGAAACGGACAATGGGAGAACAAGATGCTTGAGCGGAAATTGCTGAACTGCACCGTCGCTGTCGCGGCGCTGCACGCGGCGGTCGCGTTCGCGCTGCCGGCCTCGGCGGACGAGATCACGGTCGTGTCCTTCGGTGGCGCCTACCAGGAGGCGCAGAGCAAGGCTCTGTTCCAGCCGGCCGCCAAGGCGCTGGGGATCACCGTCCGCGAGGAGACCTATGGCGGCATCGCCGACCTGCGCCTGCAGGTGAAGTCGGGCGCCGTCACCTGGGACGTCGTGGCCAGCGGTTCGGGCAGTGCTGCCCGCGCCGGCGCCGAGGGCATCCTCGAGCCGCTCGACTATTCGGTGATCGACGTGTCGACCTTCCAGAAGGGCCTCTACCAGGACTTCTGCATGGGCGGCGACGTCTTCTCCACCGTGCTCGCCTGGAATACCAAGACCTACGGCGACAACGGCCCGCAGAGCTGGGCCGATTTCTGGGACGTGACGAAGTTCCCGGGCAAGCGCGCCTACCGCAACTCGGTGGCCGGGGCGCTGGAACCGGCGCTGATGGCCGATGGCGTCGCCCCCGACAAGGTCTACGAGGTGCTGTCGACGCCGGAAGGCCTGGAGCGCGCCCTGAACAAGATCCGCGAGCTGAAGCCGCACATCGCGGTCTGGTGGTCGTCGGGCGCGCAGCACGCGCAGCTGATGGTCGACGGCGAGGTCGACATGGTGACCGGCTGGAACGGCCGCTTCGACGTGGCCGCCAAGAGCGGCGCGGGGGTCAAGTACACCTTCAACCAGGCGCTTCTCGACTACGACTGCTACGCCATCGCCAAGGGAGCGCCGCACAAGGACCTCGCCATGAAATTCCTGGCCGAGATCAGCAAGCCGGAGTACCAGGCGGAGTTCACCAAATACATCACCTACGGCCCGACCAACGTGAAGGCCTACGAACTCGGGCTCATCGACGACGACTACGCGCGCAAGCTGCCGTCGCATCCCGACAACGCGGCGCGGCAGTTGCCGATCGACCTGCAATGGTACATCAAGAACGAAGCCGAGGCGTCCGCCGCCTACCAGAACATGCTGACGGAGTGACGGCCGGCCCGACCGGACGCGACAGCATGAAGGCGATGCCGTCCGCGGCATCGCCTTCATAATTCTCACGGGAAAACGGCCGGGGTGAAATCGGGAATGAACCGGGGCGGCGCACTTCCGATCAGCGTCAACGGGGTCACCAGGACCTACGGCCGCTTCCATGCGCTCGACAGCGTCGACCTGGAGGTCAGGAGCGGCGAGTTCCTCACGCTCCTGGGACCGTCCGGCTCGGGCAAGACGACGCTGCTGATGGTGCTCGCCGGCTTCACCCGGCCCGATTCCGGCAGCGTCCTGTTCGGCGACCGCGAGGTGGTGCGCCTGGCGCCGCACAAGCGCGACGTCGGCATGGTCTTCCAGAGCTACGCGCTGTTCCCGCACATGGACGTCGCCGGAAACATCGGCTTTCCGCTGCGCCTGCGCGGCGTCGCCAGGGGCGAGATCGCCGGCCGCGTGGAACGCGCGCTGGAGACGGTCAAGCTCGGCGGCTTCGGCGCCAGGCGGATCGACCAGCTCTCGGGCGGGCAGCGCCAGCGCGTCGCCCTGGCGCGCGCCATCGTCTTCGAGCCGCGCATCCTCCTCATGGACGAGCCGCTGTCGGCACTCGACAAGCAGTTGCGCGAGCACATGCAGGTGGAGTTGCGCCAGTTGCACGAGCAGCTCGGCATGACCACGGTCTACGTCACCCACGACCAGCGCGAGGCGCTGACCATGTCCGATCGCATCGCCGTGATCGACAAGGGCCGCATCATGCAGCTCGACACGCCGCGGCGCATCTACGAGCGGCCGTCCTGCCGCTTCGTCGCCGAGTTCGTCGGCGAATCCGCCTTCCTTCCCGTCAGCGTCGCGGCGCGCACAGCGACGCTCGACGGCACGCCGCTGAAGCTCGCCGAGCCGGCCGGGGCGGGCGACGGCGCCATGTTTCTGATGGTGCGGCCGGAGAAGCTGCGCATCCTGCCCGCCGACCGGCATCCGGGCGACGACGTCAACGTGCTCGCCGGGCGGGTCACCCGCTTCATCTACCAGGGCGAGAGCTACGTGCTCGACGTGGAGCTGTCCTCGGGCGTGGCGGTCGGCGTGCGCGGCATGACGTCGAGCGCGGCCATGGCGGCGCTGCCGGCGGCGGGCGATCCGGTCCGGCTCGGGCTCGACCGCCACGACGCCGTCCTCATCCCGGCCGGCGAGGGGACGCCATGAGCGCGGCCGCTCGCGAGACGGCGCCCTATGCCGCCGCCCTGCGCGCGGACGACCTCCGCGAGCGCCGGACGCTGTTCGGTCTCAGCCTGCCTGCGCTGCTCCTCGTCTTCGTCACGCTGGTCGTGCCGGTCGGCTGGCTGTTCTGGCTGTCGTTCCTCTCCGACGCCGGGGAATTCAGCCTGGAGCACTACCGGCGGATGGCGAGCCAGGCCTCCTACCTGCGCATCTTCCGCACGACCTTCGAGGTCAGCCTGATCACGACGTCGCTGTGCATCCTGCTCGGCTACCCGCTCGCCTATCTCCTGGCGCAACTGCCGCGCCGGATCGCGGCGCTGTGCATGATCGCCGTGCTCCTGCCGTTCTGGACGTCCGTGCTGGTGCGCACCTACGCCTGGCTGGTGCTCTTGCAGCGCCAGGGCATCATCAACGGCTGGGGCATGGGCCTCGGCCTGTGGGACGAGCCGCTGCCGCTGGTGCACAACATGTCGGGAACGCTGATCGGCATGACGCACATTATGCTGCCCTACCTGATCCTGCCGCTCTACGGCTCGATGCGCGCCATCGACGGCGACTACCTGAAGGCGGCGGCCAATCTCGGCGCCTCGCCGACCCGGGCGTTCTGGACCGTCTACCTGCCGCTGTCGTTTCCCGGCCTCGCCGCCGGCGCGGCCATCGTCTTCATCCTGTGCCTCGGCTTCTACATCACGCCGGCGCTGCTCGGCGGCGGCCGCGTCATCCTGGTATCGATGCGCATCGCCACCGACATCGAGCTGTTCTTCAACTGGGGCGCGGCCAGCGCGCTCGGCGTCGTCCTTCTCCTGCTCACCGTGGCGCTGCTCTATCTCGCCTCGCGCGTCGCCGGCTTCGACCGCGTCCTGGGCGGCACGAAATGAGCGGCTGGCTGTCGCGTCCCGCCTCCGACACGCAGGTCACCCATGGCCGCCGGCTGTGGCTCTATGCCGTCGGCGCCCTGGTCATGCTGTTCCTGGTGATCCCGTCGCTGATCGTCATCCCGATGTCGTTCTCGGATTCGCAGTATCTCAGCTTCCCTCCACAGGCCTGGTCGCTGCGCTGGTATGCCAACTACTTCGGCTCGCTCGAATGGATGCAGGCCACCTGGACGTCGCTGAAGGCCGGCGTGCTGACGACGCTGGTGGCCACCCCGCTCGGCACGCTCGCCGCCTACGGGCTGCAGGCCTCGCGCACGCGCTGGGGCGGCCTGGCGATGCTCGTCCTGATGACGCCGATCATGATGCCGCTGATCCTGGTCGGCATCGGCGTCTTCAACGTCTACGTCCAGTTCGGCCTGCTCAACACGCTCGCCGGCGTTGTCATCGCCCATTCCATGCTGGCCGTGCCGCTGGTGGTGCTGGTCGTGGCGTCGAGCCTGAAGAGCTACGACATGAACCAGGAGATGGCCGCCCGCAGCCTCGGCGCCTCGCGGCCGCGCGCCTTCCTGCATGTCACCCTGCCGCAGATCCGCTTCTCGGTGGTCACCGCGGCGCTGCTCGCCTTCCTCACCTCCTTCGACGAGGTGATCGTGGCGCTGTTCGTCTCCGGCGGGCAGAACTCGACGCTGACGCGCAACATGTTCCTGGCGCTGCGCGACCAGATCGACCCGACCATCGCCGCCATCTCCACCGTGATGATCGTGGTGACGTCGCTGCTGCTCGCCCTGTCGCAGCTGTTCGGGCGGTCCGACCGTTGACGACCGCCGCGAAACGCCCCTACCGATACTCCTCGACCGCCCCTTTGGCTGCCTTCCAGCATCAGGACATGAGATGATCGACTTCCTCGTCACCGAAGACCTCGGCGCGCTCGATCTCGGCGCCCCGGCGCGCAAGCCGACCTCGATCGGCTGCGAGCAGTGGGAGGCCGCGCGCGAGCTCTGGCGGTCGAAGGACGGAACGATGAGGATCGGCGTGTGGGAATGCACGCCCGGCCGTTTCTCGGCCGACCGGGCGGCCGCCTCGGAGACCTGCCACCTCATCTCCGGCCGGGTGACGCTGCACAATCCGGACGGCACGAGCCGCGACCTTTCCGCCGGCGACATGCTCGTCCTGCCCCGCGGCTGGCGCGGCGAATGGACGATCCACGAGAAGACGCGGAAGCTCTACGTGCTCCATGCCGACGGCGACCGGTCCTGATCCTCGGCGCGCGCCGTATTCGCGGGCGGTTGCCCAGTGCGCACCATATTCCTTATCCAAAGATAAATACTTCTCGGGGAAGAGAAGGAACAGAATGAGGCTTGAAAGTACTATGCCGTCTTCTTACCTCCAATTATGGGCGGAAGGTTGGGGATCACCGCGGTCGGCCCATATGCTGTCGAAACGATCCTGACCGGTCTGGTTGCGCGGTGTTCCGCACAGGAAGAGACCCGCGTAAGGTAGAGGAGAACGCCCATGACGGTGTTCGTCGCTATCGAAACCAGCCAGCCGTGCGGAACCAAGTTCCGTCTGGCGTTCGGGTGCACGCTGCCCCTGGCGTTGGTTTCGGGTCTTGCCGCTTTCGCGCGGTTGTTCTGAAGGAAGGGCGTCCCGGCAACGGGGCGCCCTTTCGTCATTTCTCGAAAAGCAGTATTCCGTCGCGCTCGACACCTGTCCCGACCAATTCTAGCCCGGCTTCGCGCTCGTACCATTCGATGTGTACCGGATGCGATAGGCCGAGATCGGGATTCGCCTTGTATTGCTGATGCCACCAGATAAAGACTCCGGCCGCTTCTTCGTCCGGCCTCGCATTCATGACGATCGCAAGGTCGTTGTCGCTGTCCGGTTGGTTGTCGCCTCGCGCTCGGCTGCCATAAAGGTAGACTTGGCCAATTTCGGAATGCCGATTGGCCCATTCGACAATCTTAGTCCGGTCCGACTCGGAGAGGTTCATCACCTCAATCGATACCATGCGCGCTACAGTGGTACCAAAAAGAGCCAAAAACGTTTGCGATGTGAGCAAAGTGCTGGAGCGGGTAGCGGGAATCGAACCCGCGCGTTCAGCTTGGGAAGCTGACAGGCTACCATTACATCATACCCGCGCGACCGTCCCGATAGCATGCGCTGCCGACGGGAGCAATCGCGACGAAGGCGCCGACCGCGCAGGCCGGCGTCGGTCGCCTGCTTCCCGGCGTAGCCCTACTGGCGCAGCGCCGCGGCCCGGCGATGACCCTCCATGCCCTCCGTCGCGCTCTGGCGGATCGCCGGCGGCGCGACCGCGGCGACGCCGGCCGGCTCGAGCCACTGGTGGGTGCAGATCTTGACGTAGGAGCCGACCCACAGCCCGCCGGTGTAGCGGGCCGCCGCCATTGTCGGCAGCGTGTGGTTGGTGCCGCAGCACTTGTCGGAATAGACGACGCTGGCCAGCTCGCCGATGAACAGCGAGCCGTAGTTGCTGAGCTTCTTCGCCGTCGCCTGCGGGTCGCGGGTGTGCACCTGGAGATGCTCGGCGGCGATGTGGTCGGAATAGGCGATCATCGCCGCCTCGTCGGCGCAGACCACGATCTCGCCATTGTCGCGCCAGGCCGGGCCGGCGACGTTCGCCGTCGGCAGGGTGCCGAGCTGGCGCTCCACCTCGGCCAGCGTCGCCTCGGCGAGCGCGCGGTCGGTGGTGATCAGGCCGACGCGCGTGCGCACGTCGTGCTCGGCCTGGGCGAGCAGGTCGGTGGCGATCATCGCCGCCTTGCCGGTCTCGTCGGCGACGGTGAAGATCTCGCTCGGCCCGGCGAGCTGGTCGATGCCGACCTGGCCGAACACCTGGCGCTTGGCCTCGTTGACGTAGGCGTTGCCGGGGCCGACGATCTTGTCGACGGCGGGGATCGACTCGGTGCCGAAGGCCATCGCCGCGATCGCCTGGGCGCCGCCGACGCGGAAGATGCGGTCGGCGCCGGACAGGTGGCATCCGGCGATCATGGCGGCGTGCGCGTTGGGCGGCAGGCAGGCGATCACCTCGGCGCAGCCGGCGACCTTGGCCGGCACGATGGTCATCACCGGCGCCGACAGGATCGGGTAGCGCCCGCCCGGCACGTAGGCGCCGACGGTGCGGATCGGGATCACCCGGTGGCCGAGATGCAGACCCGGCAGCGTCTCGACCTCGAGCGGCAGGATGGTGCCGAGCTGGGCCTCGGCGAAGGCGCGGACGCGCTCGATGGCGAACTCCGTGTCGCGCCGCGTCTGCGGGTCGAGCGCCGCCACCGCGGCCGCGCGCTCGGTCGCGCTCACCTCGAACGCCGCGAGATCGGAATTGTCGAAGGCCTTGGCGTAGCGGCGAACGGCGGCGTCGCCTTCGCTGCGCACGTCGGCGACGATCCGCTTCACCGTTGCCTCCACGGTAGCCGCGTCGGAGGCGGCGTCGGCCTGCGGCGTCTTGATGCGGGTGATCTTGCGCTCGAGTTCGGCTGAGGGGGCGGCCATTCGTGCCTCTTGGCGGTCGGGTGGGAGTACCGTCCGACATTCCTTCAACGGACGGTTCGCCGCAATTGTCATCGCGGCGTGCGTTCATTATTCTCACCAGGAACGGAGGCATGCCGGTTCGTTGCCGAGAATAGGCGCAAAGCTGAAGGAACTACGCCGCCGCCGCGACCTCGGCGTGCGCGAGCTCGCCGTCCGCTCCGGCGTCTCGCATTCGACCATCTCGCTGATGGAACGCGACCGCATGTCGCCATCGATCGACACGCTGAGCGCTGTGCTCGAGGCGCTCGGCACCACCTTGCCCGGCTTCTTCTCCGACCTGCAGTCGAGCCTGCCCTATTCGCCCTTCTACAAGGCCGCGGAAATGGTGGAGATCGGCAGGCCCGAGACGGTTTCCTACCGCGTCATCGGCCTCAACCATCCCAACCGCCAGCTGCTGATGCTGCACGAGACCTATCCGCCCGGCGGCGATTCCGGCGACGCCTTCACCCACGCCGCCCAGGAGGCCGGCGTGGTCGTCAGCGGCGCCGTGGAGCTCACCGTCGGCACCGAGGTGCAGGTGCTGCAGGCGGGCGACGGCTATTATTTCGACAGCCGGCTGCCGCACCGCTTCCGCAACGCGCATGACGGCGAGAGCCAGATCGTCAGCGCGGTGACGCCGCCGACCTATTAGCGGCGCCGCTTCTGGTGAATATATTCACGGTTTGCGGCGATGTGTCTGACAGACCGTCCGGAGTGTGATTTGCTACGGTTTGGAAGGCGGGAAAACCGCAACTCGGGAAGGAGCAAAGGGGAACGGCAATGAAGATACTGAAGGCTTCTCTGATCGCATGCTCGATCTTCATGGGCAGCGCATTCACCGTCGAGGCGCGCGACCTGACCGTCGTGTCGTGGGGCGGCAACTATCAGGACGCGCAGAAGAAGATCTATTTCGAACCCTTCGCGCAGGCGAGCGGCAAGCCGCTGCTGGACGAGAGCTGGGACGGCGGCTACGGCGTGCTGCAGGCCAAGGTCAAGGCCGGCACGCCGAACTGGGACGTGGTCCAGGTCGAGTCCGAGGAACTGGCGCTCGGCTGCGCCGACGGCATATTCGAGAAGCTCGACTGGGCGAAGCTCGGCGGCAAGGAGGCCTATCTGCCCGCCGCCGTCGACGATTGCGGCATCGGCGCCATCGTCTGGTCGACCGGCATCGCCTTTGACGGCGACAAGCTCGCCGAAGGGCCGAAGTCGTGGGCCGATTTCTGGGACGTGGCGAAATTCCCCGGCAAGCGCGGCCTGCGCAAGGGCGCGAAGTACTCGCTGGAATTCGCGCTGATGGCCGACGGTGTCGCGCCGGCAGACGTCTATGCGGCGCTCGGCACGCCGGAAGGCATCGACCGCGCCTTCGCCAAGCTCGACCAGCTCAAGGCCAACATCGTCTGGTGGGAGGCCGGCGCCCAGCCGCTGCAGCTGCTCTCGTCGGGCGAGGTGACGATGACGACCGCCTACAACGGCCGCATCTCCGGCATCAACCGCACCGAGGGCAAGCATTTCGGCTTCGTCTTCCCGGGCAGCATCTTCGCCATCGACAGCTGGGTCATCCTGAAGGACAGCCCCAACCGCGACGCGGCAATGGACTTCATCGCCTTCGCCAGCAAGGCCGAGAACCAGTCCAAGCTGCCCGAGTACATCGCCTACGGCCTGCCCAACCTCGAGGCTGCCGGCATGGTGCCGGAGAAGTACCAGGCCGAGCTGCCGACCACCCCGGCCAACCTCGAGGGCGCGATGAGCCTCGACGCCAACTTCTGGACGGACAATTCCGAGGAGCTGACCGCGCGCTTCAACGCCTGGCTGGCGCAGTAGCATCCGTCCGATCTTAGCGCGGCGGCCGCCGGCGAATCGCCGATTTCCTCTGGCGTGCCGAAGATCGTGCGATAGTCTTGCTGTCGCACGATCCGACCGCCGGAGTTGTCGATGAGCGAAGCCTTCATCCGCTTTGACAAGGTCAGCAAGGCCTTTGGCACGCTGACCGTGGTCGACGGGCTCGACCTGTCGATCGCGAAGGGCGAGTTCGTCAGCATGCTGGGGCCGTCCGGCTCCGGCAAGACGACGATCCTGATGATGCTGGCCGGGTTCGAGAGCCCGACCAGCGGCGCCATCCGCGTCGGCGGCAGGCAGGTCGACGGCCTGCCGCCCTACAGGCGCAACATGGGCGTGGTCTTCCAGAACTACGCCCTGTTTCCGCATATGAACGTCGCCGAGAATGTCGGCTTTCCGCTGAATATGCGCCGCGTGCCGCGCGCCGAGGCGGGCGAGCGCGTCAGGCGCGCGCTCGACATGGTCCAGCTCGGCGCGCTCGCCGAGCGCAAGCCCTCGCAGCTCTCCGGCGGCCAGCAGCAGCGCGTGGCGCTCGCCCGGGCGCTGGTCTTCGAGCCCGAGGTCGTGCTCATGGACGAGCCGCTCGGCGCGCTCGACAAGAAGCTGCGCGAGCAGATGCAGCTCGACATCCGCGAACTGCACCGCCGGCTCGGCCTGACCATCGTCTTCGTCACCCACGACCAGACCGAGGCGCTGACGATGTCCGACCGCATCGCCGTCTTCAACCACGGCAGGATCGAGCAGATCGGCCAGCCGGCCCGGATCTACGACCATCCGGCGACGCGTTTCGTCGCCGAGTTCATCGGCGAGACCAACTTCCTCCCCGGCACGGTGACCGCGATCGGCGGCGGCCACGCCACGGTCGACATCGGCAACGGCCGCAGCGTCGCCGTCGTCGCCGGCCACGGCGTGGCGGCGGGCGCGAAGGTGGGCCTCTCGGTCAGGCCGGAGCGCGTCAGGATCGGCGCCGGGCCGGCGCGGTCGAACATCATCTCCGGGACGGTCGACGACGTCGTCTACCACGGCGACCATCTCCAGGTCGTGCTCGACGCCGACGGCCAGACGCTGCTCGTCAAGGCGGATCGGGCCGGCAGCCCGATCGCCATCGGCGACCGGCTCGACGTCAGCTTCGCGCCCGACGAATGCTGGGTGGTCGGCTCATGAAGGGGGAAGGCCTGCGCAAGACCTTCGTCTCGCTGGCGCTGGTCGCGCCGCTGGCGCTGTTCCTCGCCGTCTTCTTCGCCGCGCCGCTCTACACGATGATGGCGGCGGCGGTGTCCGATCCGGTCGCGGCGCGGGCGCTGCCGCGGACGGCCGAGGCGATCCGCGCCTGGGACGGCGCCGCCGCGCCGTCGGCCGAGGTGCAGGCCGCCTTCGCCGGCGACATCCGCAACATAGAGGACGACCAGCTGTTCGGCGATCTCGTGCGCCGGCTGAACAGCGCCAAGTCGGGCTTCCGCACGCTGATGTCCAAGACGCGCAGCGCGCTCCGCGACGATCCCGCGACGACGGACCTCGTCGCGATCGATTCCCGCTGGGCGGACCCCGGCTTCTGGCAGGCCATCGCGACGGCCGCCGCGTCCACCGTCACCGACCGCAACCTGCTCGCCGCGGTCGACTACGAACGGTCGCCTGCGGGCGATATCCAGGCGATGCCGGAGGGCACGTCGGCAAACGGCACGACGCTGGTGCGCACCTTCGTCGTCTCGCTGATGGTCACCGCCGTCTGCCTGGCCATCGGCCTGCCCTATGCCATGATCGCCGCGTCGGTGGAGGGCTGGCCGCGTCAGCTCCTGCTGGCGGCGGTGCTGCTGCCGCTGTGGACCTCGCTGCTGGTGCGCACCGCGGCATGGTTCATCCTCCTGCAGGACAACGGACTGATCAACTCGGCGCTGATGGCGCTCGGCCTGACCTCGGGACCGCTGCCGCTGATCTTCAACCGCACCGGCGTCGTCATCGCCATGTCGCATGTGCTGCTGCCGTTCATGGTGCTGCCGATCTTCAGCGTGCTCATCGGCATCCCGAGGAACCTGATGCCGGCGGCCGCGTCGCTGGGCGCGCATCCGCTGCGCGCATTCCGCGAGGTGCTGCTGCCGCTGTCGATGCGCGGCGTCGTCTCCGGCTCGCTGCTCGTCTTCATGAGCGCGCTCGGCTACTACATCACGCCGGCCCTCATCGGCGGCGCGCAGGACCAGATGATTAGCTCGGTCATCGCCTACTACGCCACCGGCGCGGCCAACTGGGGCATGGCCGGCGCGCTCGGCCTCGTCCTGCTGGTGGCGACCATCGTCCTCTACACCGTCTACCTGCGCCTCTCGGCCGAGGAGCAGGCACGGCGATGAACGCGCTGCGGCTCACCAAACTCCTGTTCGGCGCGGCAGCCGTGTTCTTCCTCCTGGCGCCGCTCGCCGCGATCCTGCCGCTCGCCTTCACCGACAGCGTCTTCCTCAACTATCCGATGCCTGGCTATTCGACGCGCTGGTTCGCCGAACTGTTCACCGCAGAGGTCTGGCGGCGTTCGATCGTCAACAGCCTGATCATCGGCTCGGGCACGACGCTGCTCGCCACGGTGCTCGGCACGCTCGGCGCGCTCGGCCTGCGCGGGCGGACCTCGTCCTATCTCTTTGCCGTCGTCCGGACCGCCTTCCTGATCCCGATGGTGGTGCCCGCCGTCGTGCTCGGCGTCGGCATGCAGCTGATGTTCGCGCGCTACAACCTCGCCAATTCCTATGTCGGCGTCATCATCGCCCACACCGTCATCGCCGTGCCCTTCGTCGTGGTCAACGTGCTGGCGGTGCTGCAGAGCATCGATCCGCGCCTCGAGCAGGCGGCGGCGAGCCTGGGTGCGGCGCCGCATACGGTGCTCGCCCGGGTGACCCTGCCGCTTGCGGCGCCCGGCATCGTCTCCGGCGCCGTCTTCGCCTTCGCCACCTCGCTCGACGAGGTCGTGCTCACCCTCTTCGTCGCCGGCCCCAACCAGCGCACGCTGGCGCGCCAGATGTTTTCCTCGATCCGCGAGAACATCAGCCCGGCCATCGCCGCCGCCGCGTTTGTCTTCATCGTCGGCACGATCCTCGTCGCCCTCGCGCTGAACCTGTCGCGCCGCTCGCTGGGCAGGCGGCCGGCCGCCTGATCCCATAGCGACGCGGCGTGGTGCAGCCATCCGGTACGCCCGGTGCGGCGCTGGGTACCCTTGCAGCCGTCCTCGGCATGGGTCTACCCTTCCGGCGGGTTGGAGGAGTTCCGGGAATGCGGGCGGTGGCGAAGTTCCTGGGCAACGCTCTGGCGCGTATCGCGCCGGCGCTGATGGTGGCGGCCGTGATCATCGGCTTCGGCGCTTCCCTCGTACTCGCGGAGGATGCGAAACCGCAGGACGGCCCCGGCAACCCGAGCGTCGCGCAGTCGGCATGCCCCGACGACTATCCTGTCGACTGCGGCGACAAGTGCTGCCCCGAGGGTACGGAATGCTGCGCGGCCGGCTGCTGCGAACCCTGTCCGAGCGACTTTCCGGTCGACTGCGGCGATGGCGGCTGCTGCCCGGCGGGCACGGGCTGCTGCGGGGGCGGCGGCTGCTGCGAGAACGGCTTTCCGCACTACTGCCAGGGACGCTGCTATCGCACGCTGGACGACGCCATCAAGGCCGGCTGCAGCCGCGACGAGGTGGTCGTCTGCGGCGCCCCGCAATAGGCGCGCCTGCCTTCACTTGATCGGCGGCCGGCAAATGCGTATCTGCGGTGCTCGATCGGCCGCGGGAGGTTCCGGATGACCGCTTTGACCAGGTTCCTCGGCGACACGCCGCTGCGCGTGGCGCTGAAGCTGCTCGTCGTCTCCTTCGTCGTCGGCCTGGTCATGCACGCCTTCGGCTGGACGCCCTTCGACATCCTCTACGGCATCCGCACCTTCTTCGAGCGGATCTGGAACATGGGCTTCGCGGCCTTCGAACATTTCGTCGGCTACATCGTGCTCGGCGCCGCGATCGTCATTCCGGCCTTCATTCTCCTGCGCAT
>CALFXR010000163.1 GCA_937958475.1 uncultured Mesorhizobium sp.
CCCTCCATCATCATGCCGACGAGGTTCTTGCCGATGTCGTGGATGTCGCCCTTCACGGTGCCGATCACCATCTTGCCCTGTTTCGGCGCGCCGGTGGCGGCGAGCAGCGGGCGCAGGATGAACATGCCGGCCTTCATGGCGTTGGCCGACAGCAGCACTTCCGGCACGAACAGGATGCCGTCACGGAAATCCTCGCCGACGATGCGCATGCCTTCGACGAGCGCCTCGGTCAGCACCTTGTAGGGAGCCCAGCCGCGCTCGAGCAGGATGTTGGTGCCTTCCTCGATCTCTTCCTTGAGGCCGTCGTAGAGATCGTCATGCATCTGCTGCACGAGTTCGTCGTCGGAAAGTTCGGACAGGATGATCTCGTCGTCGGCCATGGGAACTCCTCGGGACGCGCCTTTCCCGGCGCGGATTTTTCACGCACTATCTATTCCGTAATGCTTCCGGTTCCATAGCTGATTTGCGACTTTCCGCAAAAGGAAAGCGACTGTAAATTCGGCGTCTTTCTTGTCTGTTTTGCGACAGGCCTTGGCGCTGGCGGGCCGTTTCGCCGCGCCCCCTCGACTACGATCCGGCGAAATGCGTCCCAGGGAGGGCGCGATCAAGGTTACCCAAGGAAGACGACCATGGACGAGAAGCTGGCAATCGAGCAGGAGCCGGCGGGCGGCAGGCGCGGGCGGGGAGCGAGCGGCGGCGCGGCGGCGCGGCGGGCCGCGCGTTCCGGCGGCGGTCCCGGCCAGTCGCTCACCTATATCCGGCGCAGGATCAAGGTCTACGAGGTTCTCGACGAGGAAGGCCTCGCGCTGATCGAGAAGAACGCCGATACGGTGCTCGAGGAGATCGGCATCGAGTTTCGCGACGACGCCGAGGCGCTGGAGCTTTGGCGCAACGCCGGCGCCGACGTGAAGGGCGAGCGCGTCCACTTCCCGCGCGGCCTGCCGCGGTCGCTCCTGAAGACCGCGCCGTCGGTGTTCACGCAGCACGCGCGCAATCCGGAGCGTTCGGTCCAGATCGGCGGCGATGCCACGGTGTTCGCGCCCGTCTACGGCCCGCCCTTCGTGCGCGACCTCGAGGGAAATCGCCGCTACGCCACGATCGAGGATTTCCGCAACTTCGTGAAGCTCGCCTACATGGCGCCGTCGATCCACCATTCGGGCGGAACGGTGTGCGAGCCGGTCGACGTGCCGGTGAACAAGCGCCACCTCGACATGATCTATTCGCACATCAAGTATTCGGACAAGCCGTTCATGGGCTCGGTCACGGCGCCGGAACGCGCCGAAGACACGGTGGCCATGTGCAGGATCGTCTTCGGCGACAGGTTCGTCGACGAGAACACCGTGCTGGTCAGCCTGATCAACGCCAACTCGCCGATGGTGTTCGACGAGACGATGCTCGGCGCGGCGAAAGTCTATGCCCGCAACAACCAGGCGACCATCATCACTCCGTTCATCCTGGCCGGCGCGATGAGCCCGGTGACGGTTGCCGGAACGCTGACGCAGGTGCTGGCCGAGGTCCTGGCGGGCGCCGCCTTCACCCAGCTCATCCGGCCGGGCGCGCCGGTGCTGTTCGGCACTTTCGCCTCGTCGATCTCGATGCAGTCGGGAGCGCCGACCTTCGGGACGCCGGAGCCGACGCTGGTGTCCTACGGAGCCGCGCAACTGGCGCGCCGGCTCGGCCTGCCGTTCCGCACCGGCGGCTCGCTCTGCGCCTCCAAGGTGCCGGACGCCCAGGCGGCCTACGAGAGCGCCAACACGCTGAACTCGACGATACTGGCCGGGACGAACTTCGTGCTGCATTCGGCTGGTTGGCTCGAGGGCGGCCTCGCCTCGTGCTACGAGAAGTTCATGATGGACGTCGACCAGCTCGGCATGCAGCAGAAGTTCGCCGAGGGCGTCGACCTTTCCGAGAACGGCCAGGCGATGGACGCCATCCGCCAGGTCGGGCCGGGCAGCCACTATCTCGGCTGCGACCACACGCAGGCCAACTTCCAGACCGCCTTCTACCGCTCGAACATCGCCGACAACAATTCGTTCGAGCAGTGGCAGGCTGAAGGCGAGAAGACCGCGCCGCAACGCGCCAACGAGATCGCTCGGCGCTGGCTGGAGAGCTACGAGGCGCCGGCACTCGATCCGGCCATCGACGAGGCGCTGACGGCGTTCATCCGCCAGAAGAAGGAGTCGATGCCCGACGCCTTCACTTGAAGGGAGCCCGTTTCAGGCCGGGCTAAAGTGGCCAAGATCATTCACGACGAAGTCTGGCGCTCTGCAATGCGGACGCCGGACCGGAAGGACTGACGGCCTTGCCCGGCGGAGGCGGCGAACTGAGCGGACTGTTGTCAGACGCGCTCGCCGCACACGGCCTCATCCCCCGCGGCGGCTTCGCCTTCGAGCCGGGGGAGGAGGCGCCCGCCGGGCTTTTCGCCGCGCCGGCCCGCTTCGTGGTCCTCGTCGGCCACGCCGGGTCTTCCCACTGGCGGCATTTCCTCTCGTGGCGCTCGGCCCAGCCGGCGGGTCTCGCCGATCCCCTCGATACATGGTCGAAGACCGTGATCGGCGCCGTGGCGATTCAAACCGGCGCCCGCGCGGTGTTTCCCTCCGACCGGCCGTACATGCCGTTCCAGCATTGGGCGATGCGCGCCGAGGGGCTGAAGACGTCGCCGCTCGGCGTCCTCATGCATCCCGTCTACGGCCTGTGGCACGCCTATCGCGGCGCGCTGCTGTTCGACGACGAGACTGCGGCGGAGCAGCTTCACGCACTGATTCAGCGGGTTGCCGAACCGATTCACCTTTGCGACCTATGTCTCGGAAAACCCTGCCTGAAATCCTGCCCGGTCAATGCCTATGCGGCGGAAGGGTTCGACTATCCGGGCTGCCGCGCGCATGTCAGGGGCGCTCACGGGACCGACTGCCGGGAAAAGGGATGCCTCGACCGGAACGCATGCCCCGAAAGCACCGCCTACCGCTATCCGGCGGACATGCAGGCTTTCCACATGGCAGCGTTTGCCAAGGCGGAATGATCAGCGGCCGATGTGGTCGATGTCGTTGTGCTGCTGGCGTACCGGGACGACCTTCGTCTTCGTCTTGCGCGGCCTGTCGGCGTTGTCGGCCGATCGATCCGAGCCGGCGAGGAACGATTTGTAGATGAAGCCCCTGCGGCCTTCGTAGATCACCTCGCACCAGCCGTCGCAGCCGACGAGGCCGACCGTGGCGCCGCGCGGGATGACGCCGATGACGCCGGCGCCCTTGGCCCCCCTGGAGCGCATGTTCACGGCGCTGGCGATGGTCGCGGTGCGGCTCGCCGTCCGCCCGACGTCGGCGGACGGCCGTTCCGGCTTATCCTCCTCGATGGCGGGGCGCGACCGCGGTATGGCCGAGGTCTCGGTGTCATCCGTCGAATCGTCGACGACGGTGCGCTTCAGCGCGGCGGCCGCGGGGCTCGCCGCTGCATAGGCCAGTTCGCCACCCTCTTCCGTCGTCGCCGGCGAAGTCCTGGCCGCTGCCTTCTTTCCGGTGCCCCAGCGCGGATCGTCCGCCTCGGGGATATCGACATCGGCCACGACTGCAGTCTCGACCGGGGTCGCTGCCGCGTCGGCGGCCGGGGTCGCTGCCGGCGGCGGTGCCGCGTCGGCGGCCGGTTGGGGGGCGAGGGTAATCCGCTCGACGGGTTCCGCGGCAGCCTCGACCGGTTCGTCCGCCGGTTTCTCGGCCTCGGCGACGACGATCCTCGGCACGGCGACGGCGGTCGTCTGCGCCGAAACGGCGAACGACGGCGGATCGGCGAACGGCGCGGTGAAGTTGTAGGCGAGGATCGCCAGCCCGGAGAATGCGATGCTGCCGGCGACGGTCAGGATCAGGCGCTGCCTGCGCAGTTCTGCCTGCTGCTCAGGGGACACGACTTCCTTGCGACGGTCGATGACCGCCGTCGAGTGTGCCGCTTTCCCTCCGAACCGGAACGTCAAACCACTCTCCACGCAGGACTTATGTCGAGTGCCCCTCAAACCCAGCTTCGCTTCTCGCGCCCGATTGTGGCGACGATGCGTCAGAATGCCGGCATGTTAACGGAAATTTCATGAGCTGCACAAGGCGGGTCCGCAACCCGCTCTTGCCTGCCGGTACGCGGCCTTCGATAGTACCCCGAGCGAAGCAGGGCAGCGGCATGAGCAGAGCGACGATCCAGATCGAGACGGCCGACGGCGTGTCGGCGGCGACCATCCACGGCGAGGCCGGCGGCGGAGCGCCCGGGGTCATCCTCTACATGGACGCGTTCGGGCCGAGGCCGGCATTGTGGGCGATCGCGGATCGCCTCGCGTCCAACGGCTACGTCGTGCTCGTCCCGGACCTGTTCTACCGGTTCGGTCCCTACGGTCCCTACGATGCCAGGACCGCGTTTTCCGACGAGAAGAAACGCGCCGAGCTAATGGGAATGATCGGCGGCACCAGCCAGGACATGACGCGCCGCGACACCGCCGTTTTCCTCGCAGTGCTCGAGGAAGCCGGCGCCGGCGGCCGCGTCGGTACGGTCGGCTACTGCATGGGCGGCGCGCGGGCGCTGAATGCGGCGGCCGCCTATCCCGACCGCATTGCGGCGGCGGCGAGCTTCCACGGCGGACATCTGGCCGGCGAGGCGTACGACAGTCCGCATCGCCATGCCGCGACGATCCGCGCCCGTGTCTATGTCGGCTCGGCCGGCGTCGACCAGAGCTTTCCGCCGGAGCAGGCGGCGCGGCTGGCCGAGGCGCTGCGGGCGGCCGAGGTAGACCACGTGCTTGAGAACTATGTCGGCATGCGCCACGGCTGGTGCGTGCCGGACCACGGCGTCTTCGACGCGGCCGGCGCCGAACGCCACTGGAAACGGCT
>CALFXR010000164.1 GCA_937958475.1 uncultured Mesorhizobium sp.
CTGCGCCGGCAACTGCGATTCCGCGACTGCGCCGTGCCCTCCAGGGCACGATCCCGCTTGCCTGAGAGGAAGGGCGCCGGCGTCTCCCTCCCCCTCGAGGGGCTTCGAGGCCGATCTTCCGATCGAGCCGGTGGCTCGATCGTCGGCCGAGAAGGCCGGGGAGATTGCGAAGCGATCGGGGTCCCCGGCGGTTCGCCGCAGGCGATTGGACGGGTGGGGTCGCCGATGACGTGCGCGGCGCTGATTCAAACGCCGGAGCCCGGTCGAAACGACCCCACCCCCGGCCTGCGGCCGGACCCTCCCCTCGAGGGGGAGGGAAAAGGCGCCTAGCTGAAATAGCTCTGCAGCGGCCGCACTTCGAGCGAACCCGCCTTCAGCGCGGCGATGGCTTCGGCGACGGCCGCCGCACCCGAAAGCGTCGTGTAGTACGGCACCTTCTGCATCAGCGTGGCGCGGCGCAGCGACTTCGAATCCGACACCGCCTTCTGCCCGTCGGTGGTGTTGAAGACGATCTGCACCTGGCGGTTGCGGATGGCGTCCTCGATGTGCGGGCGGCCTTCCAGAACCTTGTTGATCTTCTCCGCCTCGACGCCGTTCTCCTTCAGGAACCGCGCCGTGCCCGAGGTGGCGAGCACGCGGAAGCCGAGCCCGGAAAGCCGCTTCACCGCCGGCAGAATGCCCTTCTTGTCCTCGTCGCGCACCGAGACGAACAGAGTGCCCGAGCGCGGCAGGTCGACGCCGGCGCCGAGCTGGCTCTTGGCGAAGGCCAGCGCGAAGTCGCGATCCAGCCCGATCACCTCGCCGGTCGACTTCATCTCGGGCCCCAGCAGCGTGTCGACGCCGGGGAAGCGGGCGAAGGGGAACACGGCCTCCTTGACGGCGATGTGGCCGAGCCGGCGCGGGTCGGGTTTTGCGCCGTAATGGGCGAAGGCGTCGTCGAGGCTCTCGCCGGCCATGATGCGCGCGGCGATCTTGGCGATCGGCTTGCCGATGGTCTTGGCCACGAAGGGCACGGTGCGCGAGGCGCGCGGGTTGACCTCCAGCACGTAGATCGTGCCGTCCTTGATCGCGTACTGCACGTTCATCAGCCCGCCGACATGGAGCGCCCGGGCGAGTGCGGCCGTCTGCCGCTCGAGTTCGTCGACCAGCGCGTCCGACAGCGAATGCACCGGCAGCGAGCAGGCCGAGTCGCCCGAATGGATGCCGGCCTCCTCGATGTGCTCCATGATGCCCGACACGTAGGTGTTCCTGCCGTCGCACAGGCAGTCGACGTCGACCTCGATGGCGCCCGACAAATAGGTGTCGAACAGAAGCGGGTTCTTGCCGAGCAGCGTGTTGATCTGGCCGGTCTTGTCGTTGGGGTATTTCTGCTTGATGTCCTCGGGCACCAGGCCGGGCACCGTGTCGAGCAGGTAGGACTGCAGCATGCCTTCGTCGTGGATGATCTGCATGGCGCGGCCGCCGAGCACGTAGGAGGGGCGCACCACCAGCGGGAAGCCGAGCTCGGAGGCGACCGTGCGCGCCTGTTCGACCGACCAGGCGATGCCGTTCTTCGGCTGGGTCAGGCCGAGCTTGTGCAAAAGCTTCTGGAAGCGGTCGCGGTCCTCGGCGAGGTCGATCATGTCCGGCGAGGTGCCGAGGATCGGGATGCCGGCCTTCTCCAGCGCATCCGCCAGCTTCAGCGGCGTCTGCCCGCCGAACTGGACGATGACGCCGTGCAGCGTCCCCGCCTTCTGCTCGGCGCGCAGGATCTCCAGCACGTCCTCGGCCGTCAGCGGCTCGAAATAGAGCCGGTCCGACGTGTCGTAGTCGGTCGACACCGTTTCCGGGTTGCAGTTGATCATGATCGATTCGTAGCCGGCCTCGTCCAGCGCGAAGGCGGCGTGGCAGCAGCAATAGTCGAACTCGATGCCCTGGCCGATGCGGTTCGGCCCGCCGCCGAGGATGACCACCTTCTTCCGGTCGGAGACCTGCGCCTCGTCGGCGAGCCTTCCGGCGAACGGCGTCTCGTAGGTCGAGTACATGTAGGCGGTCGGCGAGGCGAACTCGGCCGCGCAGGTGTCGATGCGCTTGTAGACCGGGTGGACGTCGAGCCTTTCGCGAAGTGCCGCGACCGCCTCGGCTTCGCTGCGCGACAGCGAGCCGAGCCGGGCGTCGGAAAAGCCCATCGACTTCAGCATCCTCAGATTCTCGGCGTCCTGCGGCAGCCCGTGCTCGCGGATGCGCGCCTCCATGGAGAGGATTCCCTCGATCTGCTCGAGGAACCACGGATCGATGCGGCACATGGCGTGCACGTCCTCGATCGAGGTGCCCATGCGCATCGCCTGGGCGACCATGCGCAGCCGGTCCGGCGTCGGCGTGCCCAGCGCGGCGCGGATGGCGTTGCGGTCGTCGCCGCGGCCCAGCCCGGGGATCTCGATCTCGTCGAGGCCGGTCAGGCCCGTCTCCAGCCCGCGCAGCGCCTTCTGCAGCGATTCGGCGAAGGTGCGGCCGATCGCCATCACCTCGCCGACCGACTTCATCGCGGTGGTCAGCACCGGTTCCGCGCCGGGAAACTTCTCGAAGGCGAAGCGCGGGATCTTCGTCACCACGTAGTCGATCGACGGCTCGAACGAAGCGGGCGTCGCACCGCCGGTGATGTCGTTCTCCAGTTCGTCGAGCGTGTAGCCGACGGCGAGCCGGGCGGCGACCTTGGCGATCGGGAAGCCGGTCGCCTTGGAGGCGAGCGCGGAGGAACGCGACACGCGCGGGTTCATCTCGATGACGACGAGGCGGCCGGTCTCGGGATCGACGGCGAACTGCACGTTGGAGCCGCCGGTCTCCACCCCGATCTCGCGCAAGACCGCGATCGAGGCGTTGCGCATGATCTGGTATTCCTTGTCGGTCAAGGTCAGCGCCGGCGCCACCGTGATCGAATCGCCGGTGTGCACGCCCATCGGGTCGATGTTCTCGATCGAGCAGACGATGATGCAGTTGTCCGCCTTGTCGCGGACGACCTCCATCTCGTACTCCTTCCAGCCGAGCACGCTCTCCTCGATGAGCACTTCGGTGGTCGGCGAGGCGTCGAGGCCGGACTGGACGATGTCGAAGAATTCCTGGCGGTTGAAGGCGATGCCGCCGCCGGTGCCGCCGAGCGTGAAGGACGGGCGGATGATCGCCGGCAGGCCGACCGTGTCGAGCGCCTGGGCGGCGACGGCCATGGCATGGTTCATGTAGCGCTGCTTGCGGTCGCCCTCGCCGAGGTTCCACTCGGTTTCCAGCGCGTCGAGCGCGACGTCGAGGTCGGCGGGGTTCGAGGCCTTCACCTCGGCGCGCTTCGCCTCGTGCTTGCGCCGGTCCTCGTCCTTCACCGCGGTGGCGTTGGCGAGCATCGAGCGCGGCGTCTCCAGGCCGATCCTGGCCATCGCCTCGCGGAACAGCGCGCGGTCTTCGGCCATGTCGATCGCCGCGGCGTCGGCGCCGATCATCTCGACGCCGTAGCGCTCGAGCACGCCCATGCGCCGGAGCGACAGCGCCGTGTTCAGCGCCGTCTGGCCGCCCATGGTCGGCAAGAGCGCGTCCGGCCGCTCCTTGGCGATGATCTTGGCCACCACCTCCGGCGTGATCGGCTCGACATAGGTCGCATCCGCCAGCTCCGGGTCGGTCATGATGGTGGCCGGGTTGGAGTTGACCAGGATGACGCGGTAGCCCTCCGCCTTCAGCGCCTTGCAGGCCTGGGTGCCGGAATAGTCGAACTCGCAGGCCTGGCCGATGACGATGGGGCCGGCCCCGATGATCAGGATCGACTTGATGTCGGTGCGCTTGGGCATGGTCTTGTCGTCCGCATCGGGCTTGCGCGAACAACCGGAACGGGGCGCTCCGCAAGGGAGGTCCGGCCGGTGGCGCAACGCTAGGAAACTGTCAGGCTAGGCGCGGCTTATAGGGGAGGATGAAGGGTGAGGGAACCCCGGAAATTGGGGCGGGGCGAGGGAAGCGCATCGCGGCGGTGGATTGCCCGACCGCGCGGTGATATTTCCTTCGGCGACAATGCCGGCGGGGAGCGAATCCGCCAACGGAAAGGTATGCGGCATGACGTTCGAAGAGATCATTCGCAGCTTCGCGGAATCGGACAGCGTTCCCGAGGCGGCGATCCGGGCGGCGCTCGCGGCGCCGGGCGCCTTCGTCGACAAGGCCGTTCCTGTTCTCGAAAAGATCGCGGCGAAGAGGTCCGGCGACGTCGAGGATCGTTCGCTGATGGTCCTCGTCCACGTCCTCGGCGAGATCGGCGACGAACGCGCGTTCGCGCCGCTCATGCGCGTGCTGGCGCTGCCGCCGGAAGAGACCGACAGGCTGCTCGGCGACACGGTCACGGAAACGCTCGGCAGCGTGCTCATCTCGCTCGTCGGGGATCGCGCCTCCGCCTTCGAGGAAGCGCTGGCCGACCTGAGCATCGACGACTTCGTGCGCAGCGCCATCTTCGAAGCTTGGACGGCGCAGGTTCTGACGGGAAAGGTCTCGCGGGAGAAGGCAAAGGTGTTCCTCGCGGACTATCCCGTGCGCGTCGGGCTCGACAACATCGATTTCGGCTGGTCGTCCTGGGTGAGTGCGGTCGCCGCGCTCGGCTTCGCCGAAATGACCGACTTCGCCCGACGGCATCTGCCGGACAAGGCGGCGCTGTTGTCGAACCTGGACGTTCCGGACGTCACCATCGAGGATTTCGAACGCGAACTCGCGAGGACGCTGGCCGACCCCGATCGCTGGAAGGAAGACCCGAACTACCAGCCGTTCGACGATACGATCGAGGAACTGTCGAACTGGTACGGCTATTCCGAGGCGTTCCGCGAGGAGAGCGCCCGGCGCAGGACCCGCGGGAAGGATGAGTGGAGCATCGAGGAGGACGAGGACTCGATCTTCGAGGCACCCTACATCGCCGAGAATCCCTATCGGGACGTCGGCCGCAACGATCCGTGTCCCTGCGGCAGCGGCAAGAAGTTCAAGAAGTGCTGCCTGAACGCGGTAACCGGGGAGTCCTGATACCGGCCTGAGCCGAAGATCCGGTCGTGTCGGGACCGCCTCGGCAACGCCGCGTGAATGGCGGCGAGGCGATGGCCCGCATTCCGGCGACATGGCCGGCGCCGGCGACCGAATCGGCGTCCCGCCCGCGGTCGCTGCGCATCGGGCCGTCACGCCTAGAATTTGACCCCGAAGCTCGCCCTGGCCGAATGGTCGTTGGTGCCGGAACCGAACCGGCCGTTGTAGGAGAGGCCCAGTGTGGCGTTTCCGGTCAGGTCGACGTCGAACCCGGCCTCCACGACGAGGGCGTCCCGTGAGACCGGCACGCCCGCAATCGTGAAGGTGTCGCCGCCGGAGGCGAAGCCGAGTGCCGCCGCGGGTGCGGCGCCGAAGGCGTGACGCCAGCCGAGCATGCCGCGTATCGCTGCGTCCATTCCGCCGAAGGCCACGGCGGTCTCGGCCCTGAGGCCCAGCGTCGTGAAGGTGGCATCGTCGGCTTCGCCCGCCGACACCAGGGCCGCAGCACCGCCGTTCTCGGTGAAGCTGTCTGTCGAAAGGCGGACATGGGCGAGGATGACGAAGGGTTCGAAGCGAGCCGAACCGTGATCGATCCGGTAGGCGGCCTCGCCAAAGGCCTGGAGCGTGTGGGCGCTGTAGCCGGCTGACAGGCTGTCCGAAAAGCCCGTGAAGTCCACCCGGCGCGACGTATCGAGGCTGTGCCAGCCATAAGTCGCCCCGCCCCTGAGCGAGAAGCCGTTCCACTCGCCGCTCCCATAGGCGCCGACCGTGAAACTGTCTGCGGTGGCGGAAGACATGCGGTCGTCGATGTCGAAGCGCGAGCGTCCATAGCCGACCAGCAGACCGAGGCGGAAGTCGTCGGCGACGGGCGCGTCGCCGCCGAGCAGGATCCCGCCGAGGCTGCGGTCCATCCCGGCCGCGTTGCCGTCGCCGTCCCAATGCCCGGCGGCGCCGAAAGCCCGACCCCAGAGCGCCGCGCCGTCGGAAGCCTGGCGCAGCCGGTCGATCGCGGCTTCGCGGGCAAAGCGGCTGTCATCGATAAGCGCGGTCCTGGCCGAGGCGTGGATCTCGCCCGAGAGCTGGTCCAGCGCGCCGGGAGCCTCGGCATCCGAGAGGTTGACCACCGCGCTGAACAGGCCGCCTGCGCCGAGCGAGAAGACGCCATCGCCGGTGGCGCATTGATTGGCCGTCATGCCGGTGAGGCAGAAGCTGGTGACGGGCGTCGAGGTCAGGAAGACGTTGTTGGGGTCATACCAGAGGTAGAAGTTGAGGAAGGCGTAGTCGTCGGAGACGGCATCGAATGTTCCCACCACGCTGTCGAACGACTGGAGGATGATGTAGGTCGCTCCCGGCGCGTAGGTCGACCCGTCGTCGGTGCCGTTCTCCGGCGTCACATGCACGGTTCCGCCATTGATGGTCACGACGCCGGTGGCGTTTATGTGGTCGTAGTTTACGCCTGCGAGAATGCCGCCGTCGTTGAGTTCGACCTCGTAGGTCGAGCCGGATTCCATGGTGAGGCCGGCGACGTAGAGGATGCCGATGGAATTGCCCGGCGCGATGGTGCCCCCGGTGTTGATGGTCACCGGGCCGGTGAGCGTTCCCGAACCGCCCAGCGTGCCGCCGTTCACGTTCACCGCGCCGCCGAGCATGTTGTTCACGTAGAGCCTGCCGCCATCGACATTGCTGAGACCGGTGAAGCCGGAGCTGTCGCCGGTGAGCTTGGTAGTGCCCGCCAGATGGACGAGGGTACCATCTCCGATCAGGGCGGGTGCAAAGCTGAAGTCCGTGTCCGTGTGGTTGAAGATCAGGAAGCCCGCGCCTGCACCGAACTCGACAGCAGCTGCATCGAGCGTGCCAGCCGGTGCACCATCGGCGCCGATGATGACCTGGCCGATCGAGCCCGCGTCCGTAGCGACATGCAGGGTGGCCGCACCGTTGCCGAGGGACACGAGGCCGCCATTGGCGATGAAGAGCATACCGTTGCCACCGTATCCAACGGTGCTGAACCCGGTGCTTGTCAACGTCGAGCCGGAATCGGAGACGGTCACGGTGCCGATGCCGCCGGCGGAATCGCCGATCGACAATTGCGAGGCGACCACCAGCCCACCGTTGGCGATGTTCAAAGCGCCCGTACCGTCAGCGCCGACGAGAAGGCCGTTGGTGCCGAGCGAGAACTCGCCACCACTCACGTTCACCGTACCGCTGGAACCGGCGTTTGCACCGATGACGGGGGCGTTGCCGTTGGCGACGGTCACCTGGCCACCGTCGTTGATGTTCAGCGTGCCGGTTCCAGCTTTGCCGACGACGAGAAAGGCGCCGATGTCCAATGTCGAGCCCGCGTCTTCGACATGGACCGTGCCGGTGGACCCCGACAGGAAGCCGACATCGAGGTTGAGGACGTCCACGTCCGCGTCGCTATTGATCGTCAGCGTTCCCTTGCTGCCGTGGCTATTGCCGATCTTCAGGCCCCCGACGCCGGTGAAATTGCCGGTGGCACCGTTGCTGAACGTCAGGCTGCCCGTGGTGTCGCCGCCGAAGGCGACAATGCCGTCTCCGCCGACGGTGAGGAGGGACGGGCCTGTAACGGTCGCGGAACCGGCCGCGCCCTGGCCGACGAGCAGGTTGTTCGTGACGTTCAAGGCGCCGCCATTGACGATGCCGAGGCTGCCTTCGGCGCCAAGTCCGAGTACCAGATGCGACGCGCTCAGATCCGACCCCGCGCCCACGATAGTCAAGGTACCGCTGCTGGACTGACCGACCGTCACGACGTCGCCCGCCGCTCCGGCGCTGCTGATAGACGAGGGATTGCCGGTGTCGTCGATGAATACAGCGTCCGCCGCGGTCGGGACGGCGTTCGTGTCCCAGTTGCTGCTGTCGAACCAGTTCGAGTTCGCCGATCCGTCCCATGTCGTGTCGGCCGCCAGCGCCGGAGCCGTCACCAGCCCCGTCAACGCCGTGGTCGAAAGCAACAGAAGGGCCAGACCGGCGCGTCGTCTGGCTGCCCCGCGCTTCACTGCCGCCCTTTCGCCCGAGACTGCACTTCGACCAACCATCGTCCGTTCCCTCGTAACCGACCCATTTGCCGGAACCGTTCTCCGACCACCGGCGGCAGACGCACTGCTGCAGGCTTCCCTTGAGTCGCAGCAAACTAGCGGAGTGCAGGAAACGCGGCTTGGACCCGAAAGAACGGGCGCTGGGACTATCGGGAAATCCTCGGACAAGGCTGATCCATGTCGTTTTGCTGCAACACTCCTGCAGCTGAAGCAGACGATCGCGAACTATATCTGGGACTATAGTGAACGCCGCTGCTCTGCCCGCCACTCTTATCGGCGAAGGACTTGAATGCTCCATGATGCGAAGGTATTTCTTCTGACGTGCGAGACGCTCCGGCGAGGGTTTGGGGAATGACGAGCGCCGAGCAGGACTTCAGGCGAGTCAGGTTCAAGTCGCCCGAAACGGTGGACAAGCCGTGGCTCGAATGGTTCCGTGAACAATACGGCCGCCAGTTCTACAAGCTCGACGTCGAGCCCTGTTCCGACTCGGCTTTCAAGCTGGAGATGACCACCCGGCTATTGCCCGATCTCGCCATCGCGCGGAGCGTCCGTTCCTGCATGCGCGCCTCCAGCCGCGGCGATGCCGCCGACGACATCAGCATTTTCGTCCCGTTGGCGGGGCGTGCGTTGGTCCGCTGCGTCGGCGAGAGCTTCGAGCTGACGGCGGGCATGGGCGGCATGGGGCGCCACGACACCGGCGCGATCATCGACATCCAGGAGGAGGTGCGGGTTCTGAGCGTCCGCATGCGGCGTCGGATGCTCGAGCCGCTGGTCAGGGACTTCGGCAGCTTTTCGGTGGTGCGAGACACCCATGCGATGCGTCTCCTGCTCAGCTATGTGCGCATGATCGAAGCCGAGGATGCGATCGTTATTCCCGAAATGCAGCGACTGGTGACGACCCACGTGCATGATCTGGTCGCGCTGGCTTTCGGCGCAACGCGCGATGCGGCCGGGCTGATCGAGGGGCGCGGCGCGCGCGCCGGCCGGCTGGCGGCGGTCAAGCAGGACATTCTCGCCCATCTCGACGATCCCGCCCTTTCGGTCTCGACCCTGGCTGCGCGGCAGGGCCTGAGCCCGCGCTACATCCACAAGCTGTTCGAACTGGAGGGCACGACCTACTCCGAATTCGTCGTCGGCCGGCGCCTCGGGCAGGCGCACCGCATGCTGACGGATCCCCGCTTCGATGCCCATTCGATCAGCGCCATCGCGCTGACGGTGGGTTTCGGCGACCTTTCCTATTTCAACCGCACCTTCCGCCGCCGGTTCGGCGCCACGCCGTCCGAGATTCGCATCACGGCGCGGATTTCCTGACGCCGGTCCGCATTCTCCGAGCCACCGAACGCCCGGCGCCTCGCCGGCCTGCCTCGAATCACGGCGAAGGAACGAGCTTCGCAAGAGCGGCGTTCGCCGCGTCGAGTCGCTTGCGGTAGTAGTCGTCGTAGCCGGTCTCGCCGCTGTCGCGGTCGTACTGCCAGGCGGCCTCGATGTCGGCGATGCCGGTGCGGATCAGTTCGGGCGCGGAAGTCGCCGTGCCGAGCGAAACGAGCGCGCCGCCGCGGTTGTTGGTGGCCACCGCCCAGTCGTAGGGCACGCGCTCGCGGGTCCACTCTTGCAGCGCGAGATCGAAGGCCTCGATCGCCGCGCGAAGCATGGCGGCGTCGTTGCGGCGGCCGCCGAGGATCGCCAGCGCGTCGCCGAGATTGTTCTGCGCCGACGCCCAGGAGAGCGGCATCGCCGGCCTCGTCCAGACCTCCATGCAGGCGCGGTAGAGGCCGATCGATTCCTCCAGCATGGCTTCCTCGCCGGTGGAATCGCCGAGCTTCTTCAGCAGGTTCGCCTTGTTGTTCGTGACGCGCGCCCAGTCGTCGGGCACGCGCTCGCGACGCCATTCGAGAAGCGCGTCGTCATATTCGTAAGTGGCGGCGCGCAGGAAGGTATCGTCGCCGAGCGCGAGGCCGAGCACCTGGTAGGCATTGCCGATGTTGTTGTGGACCGACGCCCAGTAGAGCGGGAAGGCGTCGCGCGTCCATATCGCGAGCACCGCCTCGGCGGTCTTCGTCGAGTCGGCGAGCATCTTCGGATTGCCCTCGCGCTCGCCGACGAAGAGCATGGCGCCGGCGAGGTTGAACTTCGCCAGCGCCCACGGGATCGGATCGGCGTCGGGGCCGACACGCTCGACGATCTCGGCAAGGATCGTCATCGCCTCGCGGGCGATCGCGGTCGTCGCGCTGCGTTCTCCCAGCCGGGAAAGCGCCGAGGCGAGGTTCATGCGTGCCGTCATCCATTCGACCGTGCCCTGCTCGAACGGCGCCTCGGCGACGAGCCGGCGGTGCAGCGCGATCGCCTCCTCCAGGCGGCCGGTCTCGGCGTCGTTCTCGCCGAGCGAGACCAGCGCGCTGGCGAGGTTGTTGCGCAGGCGCGACAGGCCGGTGCGGTCGCCGGCCGCCTCGAAGACCGGCAGCGCCTGGCGGTAGGCAGCGACGGCCTCTTCGAGGGTCTTCGCGTCGGCGCGCAGCTTGCCGAGCACGTTGAGCGCGTTGCCGATCTGCAGCAGTGCCTCGGCGCGCGGCAGGTCTGACGGCAGGCGGCTAGCTGTGCGCAGGATCGCGTCGCGCGCGGCGACGATGCGTTCGAGCGCAGCCGCGTCGCCCTTGTACTCGCCGTGGCGGTACTGGGCGATCGTGGCGCGGCGCCGGTAGTCCCAGGCGAGCCGATCGTCCCAGCGTTCGACCTCGGCGAAGGCGCGCTCGAAATCGGCGGCGGCGGCGGCGAAGTCGAAGGCGAGCTCGTAGGCGGCGGCGCTCTCGGCATAGACCCGGGCATATTCGACGCGGCGGTCGCGGATGTCGGCCTCGACGGTGTCGAGCTCGCGCGACAGCGTGGCAACGCGCGTCTTGGCGCGTTCGTAGAGCGCCGTCGCCGTCGTCAGCGCGCCCTCGTCGATCGCCTCGCCGGCGAGCGAGGCCAGCCGCGCGATCTCCGGGTCGCCGCGCGTCAGTCGCGCCCGCTCGGCCAACATCTCGGCGAGCCGCTTGCTCTGGTCACGCAGCAGCGCGTCGAGTCGCGTCGGGTCGCTCGGCGCCTCGGCGCCCAGCGCGCGCAGCAGGCCGAAAAGCGCATCCATCGGTACCTTGCCATCGGCGGCGACGCTCTCGACCTGGCGGCGACCGATCTCGGGAAGGGCGGCGATGGTCAGGAGAAGCTGTCGGCGCTCGGTGAGGATCAGGCCTTCTTCGCCCGCCGTCGGCTCGGGCGCCCGGCCGAAATAGAGCTGGCGGTGCAGGCTCTCGTTGACCCAGGGCCGCTGGCGGCCGGCGGTCTTCAGGTAGACCTCCTCGCCGACCATGCGCATGACCAGACCGAACTCGGCGCCCGCCATGGCGTCGAGGTGGCGCAGCACCGCCGCGGCGTAGGGGCTGTGGCCCCCCGGCGTGCCGTCGAGGGCTGCGCGACCCGGTTCGGCGGCAAAGGCGACGAGGGTGCCGACGCTGCCGCCGTCCGCGGCAGGTTCGCCCAGCCGGACAGCGCCGCGCGTCTCGCCGAGGCCGGCCGTGCCGATCGGCAGGGGCTCGCCGCCCGGTTCCCTGCGCACCAGCGCGCCGGCGGGGAACGGGTTGTCGCGGCAGGCGTCGAGCATGACGATCGACAGCGGCACGGTCGCCTGCAATTCGGCGAGGAAGGACGACAGCGGCACGAGCCGGTCGCTCGCGTCGTCGAGGGCAGACAGGTCGGCATCGACCGGGACGAGCCAGTTCTCGCCGCCGGCCTCGATGCCGTGGCCGGCAAAATAGACCACGGCGACGTCGGCGCCCCCGGCATCCTCGACGAAGCGCTCCAGCGTGCGCCGCAGCTTGCGCGCGTCGGCGTTGCGCGCGTCGAATGTCTCGAAGCCGAGACGGTCGAAGAGATCCTCGACGGCGCGGGCGTCGTCTTCGGGATTGGTGAGCCGCGGCAGGTGCTCGTAGGCCGACTGGCCGACGATCAGCGCCACGCCGCGCAGCGCCTTCGCCTCCCCGGCATGGGCCGGAATGGCGCAGGCGAGGGCGAAGAGGAGGACGAGCGCCAGCGCCCGCCAGCTTTCTGCCGTTGCCCGTTTCCCGAGGCGAAATCCGCCCATTCTCCCGATCCGTCCCGATTGCCGCCGCCGCCAGTTCAGGGGCGGCATATGGCTACAGAATGGCGCGCGAGGCCGAGGCCGCGCAAGCGGGCCGTCGGCGCAGGCGGGAGCGCGCCAGGTCTACCCGGTGGAACGCCCCTGCATCATCCGGGATGGATGCGGCCCGAAAATGTGGTAACCGCCGGCCGGACCAAGCAAGGAGAAGACAGTTGAGCGAACCGACCGTGGAAGAAGCGACCGACGGCATCTATGCCTCGCTCCAGGCCGACAATGCCGAACTCGACCAGCATATCGCGACGCTCAAGGCGGCGCTGGCGCGGGCGGGCCGGAAGGAAGCCGTGTTCGATCCGGCCAGGCTGGCGCAGAGCAACCGCCAGGGCCGCAAGCTGATGCAGGCCTATTTCCGCCAGCGCGGCGTGACGGTGACGTTCGAAGGCAAGTGAGCGGGGCGGATTGAGGGGCGGGGCTCTCGCATTGCCGGAGCGGCTTGCCGCGTCGGTTCGCCCGCGCTTCTAGTTCTTCGCGGCCTTCAGCTTTTCCTGCACCAGCAGTTCGGTGTCGGCCAGCGTGATGCCGGCTTCGATGTTGTCGAAGTAGCTGTCCCACTGCATCTGGCCGGCCTCGTGGTAGACGTCGCGGCAGGCGACGAGTGCGGCGAGGGCCTCGGCCAGCACGGCGCGGTCGGCGGTCTGCTTGCCGAGTTCGAGGAGCAGCAGCGACAAATTGTACTGCGTGTCGGCCCAGCCGATCGGATTGGTCGCCCGGTCGTAGCCGGAGACGGCGAGGCGGTAGTGTTCCGCGGATCTGCGCAGCATGTCCGGGCCACCGCCATGGGTGCCGAGCGAAAACAGGGCGTTGGCGAGATTGTTGTGCGTCGAGGCCCAGCCGCCGGCGTCGCGGTCGCGGGTGCGCACGTCGAGGATTCCCTCGTAGAGCGGAATGGCCTTGCGCAGGTGTTCCGCCTCGTGGGTCAGCTCGCCGTAGCGATACCAGGCGTTGGCCAGGTTGTTGGTCGAGGATGCCCATTCGAGCGGGACGCGCTCGCGCGTACGCTCCGACAGCGCCTCATCGTAGGCGGAAATGGCCTGGTCGAGGGACGCGGTGTCGCCGGTGCGCTCGGCGGAGGTGGACAGCACCAGGCCGAGATTGTCCTTGATGCCGGCCCATTTGAGCGGACTGCGCTCGCGCGTGATCTCCTCCAGCGCCTGGCGGAAAGCGCCGGCGGCCTCGCCGAGCACGGCGACGACCCGGTGCGGGTCGCTCTCGCGCAGGGCGAGGTGATAGAGGGTGGCGCCGCGGTTGGAGTGGGTCTCGGCCCAGTGCAGCGGCGCGGCGGCGCGGGTGCGCACCTCGAAGATGCCGTCGAGCAGCTTCACCGCCTCGGCGAGCCGGGCCGAATCGGGATCGCGCGAACCGAGTTCGCCCAGCGTCAGCGCGAGATTGTTCTGCGCGTTGGCCCAGTCCATCGGTGCCGACTGCGGCGTCCACACCGAAAGCGCGTCGCGGAAGGCCGCGACCGCTTCCTCCAGCCGGTCGCGATGGCGTTCGCGCTGGCCGATGGAGAACAGGGTGGAACCGAGATTGTTCTTGAGCCGCGCCCAGTCCATCGGCGCGGCTTCCCGCGTACGCACTTCGAGCGCGGCGCGCGCCGCCGCCGCGGCCTCCTCCAGCGTCTCGGTGCCCGCCTTGCGGTCGCCGAGACTCATCAGCACGAGCGCCAGGTCGCTCTGCAACTGGGCGCGCTTGGCGGGCAGGGCGCGCAGCGCCTCGGCGTCGATCGCCGCGCGCAGGATGGCGACCGCGCGCTCCATGTCTTCCGTGCCGGATCGCCGTTCGCCGCGCGACCACAGCGACATCGCCATGCCGCCCTGCGTGTCGGCCCAGCCTTCCGGGTCGGCGTCGGCCGGCGCCAGCGCTTCCGCCCTGGCGAAGGCTGCGAGCGCCCGGTCGAGAGCTGCCTCGTCGGCGCGGAAGAAGCCCATGTCGACCAGCGCCTTGGCCTCGGACAGCTTGTAGCGCAGCGCCAGCCGCGCGTCCCAGCGTTCGACCTGTGCGAAGGCCTGGGAAAAATCCTCCGCGGCGCGGGCGTGGTCGTACGCGAGCGCGTAGGTCTCGGCGCTGGAGGCGAAGACCTCGGCATGCTCGATGCGCCGCGCCCTGACGTCCGCCTCCGCCTGGTCGAGGCTGTCGGAGATCTCGGCGACGCGCGCCTTGGCGCGCTCGTGGAAGGAAAGCGCCGCCGTCAGCGCGCCTTCGGCGACGGCCTCGCCGGCGAGCGACGTCAGGCGGGCGATCTCCGGGTCGGACTGCTTCAGCGTGTCGCGTTCGGCGAGCAGCGTGCGGATGCGCGTGGCCTGCTCGTCGAGCAGGCGGGCGAGCTGGTCGGGATCGCCGGGCGCGGCGGCGCCGAGGGCGTTGAGCATGGCGAACAGCGCGTCCATCGGCACGCCCTTGTCGCGCGCCGTGGCGGCGACCTGGCGGCGCTGGATTTCGCCGACCGTGGCCATGGTGAGCAGGAGCTTGCGCCGCTCGCCGCGGATCGGCGCGGCCTCGTCGCCGGTCTCCTCGGCCTCGCCGCCGAAGAAGAGCAGGCGCCTGAGGCTGGAGTTGACCCAGGGCTGCTGGCGGGCGTCGGTGCGCAGCCAGACCTCCTCGGCGACCATGGTCATGACGTCGGAGAAGGCGAAGCCGCCGGCCGCCAGGTGCTTGAGGAGGGCCGCCGCGTAGGGACTGTTGGAGCCGGGATCGCCGTCGAGCGCGGCGCGGCCCGGCGCCGCGGCGAAGGAGATGACGCTGCCGAAGGTCTCCGCGGGTTTCGCCGAAGCGGCGGCGAGGCGGGTCGCTCCGCGCGTCTCGCCGAGGCCGGCGGCACCGACCGGATCAGGCGCGGCGGCAGGCTCCTTGCGGACCACGGCGCCGGCGGGGAAGGGACTGTCGCGACAGGCGTCGAGCAGGATGATCGTGACCGGGACGATCTCCTGCAGCGCGGCCAGGTACTCGGTGACCGGCACCAGCCGCTCGCCGGCCGCATCGAGAGCGGAAAGGTCGGCGTCGACGGGAACGAGGTAGTTCTCGCCGCCGGCCTCGATGCCGTGGCCGGCATAATAGACGATCGCCACGTCGGCGCCCTCGGCGTCCTCGGCGAAACGTTCGAGGGCGCGGCGCAGCTTCCTGGCGTCGGCATTGCGGGCGTCGACCGTGTCGAAGCCCAGGCGATCGAAGAGATCCTCGACGGCGCGGGCGTCGGATTCCGGATTGGCGAGCGGCGGCAGGTGCTCGTAGGCCGACTGGCCAATGATCAAGGCCACGCCGCGCAGCGCCTTCGCTTCTTCGGCGCCGACCGTGTGGAAAGTGGCGAGGGCGAAAAACAGGGCGACGAGTAGCGAACGCCAGAGGCGCGCAATTGCCCGATCCGAAAAGCGCTCAGCGCGCATGCCCATCGTCACCCCGAAAGCCGCCGGCGAATTGAACCGCGGCTTGTGGCGACAGCATGGCGCGCCGGGCCGGCGCGGCGCAAGGGGTGCCGGCGGCGCGGAAGTCCGCGATCAGCGGCCCTTCAGCGACATCAGCCAGGCGACCACGTCGCGCTTCTCCTCTTCGAAGAGGCGGTAGGTGGTCATCGGGAAATGGTCCTCGTGGAGGAAGCGGACGAAGAACGCCTCGTCGTGGCCGGGACGCTTGACGATCTCCTCGAAGGGCGGCGCCATGTCGGGACCCTGCGCCTCGCCGACGTGGACGTGGCAGAGGCGGCACCACTGCTCCACGACCGCCGCGCCGCGCTCGGCGGGCCCGGCGGTGGCGGAGAGGCTCGCTGCGAGCAGGAGGCCAGCCGCGAAAAGGACTGCCCTCACGCCTTGTATCGCCCTGGCTGCAATGGCTCTGCCGCGCACGATTCGTCTCCTCCCGCCCGTCCCGACGCTTCTACAGGCCGCGAGCGCGCACCGCCACCGGGATCGGAGGTGCCCGATCGCCCGCGCGTCGCGGGTTTTCAACGGAGGCGGGGAGGTCTAAACCATCGCCGATCCGCCGACCAAGGCCGCGCCATGACCTCGTTCCTTTCCACCATCGGCTTCGATGCCGACGACACGCTCTGGCAGAACGAGCAATTCTTCCGCATGACGGAAAGGCAGTTCGCGGCGCTGCTGGCCGACTACGCCACCGCCGACCACCTGATGGAGCGGCTGCTGGAATCCGAGAAGCGCAACCTTCGCCACTACGGCTTCGGCATCAAGGGCTTCACCCTGTCGATGATCGAGACGGCGATCGAGGTGACGGAAGGCAAGGTGCCGGCCGCCGTGATCGGCGACATCCTCGACGCGGGGCGCGAGATGCTTTCCCACCCGGTCGAGACCCTGCCGAAGGTGCGCGAGACGCTGGAGATGCTGGCCGGGCGCTACCGGCTGGTGATGATCACCAAGGGCGACCTGTTCGACCAGGAGCGCAAGCTCGCGGCGTCCGGGCTCGGCGACCTGTTCGATGCCGTCGAGATCGTCTCCGACAAGTCGGCCTCGACTTACCGGCGCATCTTTTCGCGCCACGGCGACGGGCCCGAGCGGGCGATGATGGTCGGCAACTCGCTGAAGTCGGACGTGGTGCCGGCGATCGAGGCCGGCGGCTTCGGCGTCTACGTGCCGCACGATTTGACCTGGGTGCTGGAGCACGTGCCCGAGCCCGAGGCCGAGCCGCGTTACCGCAAGATCGCCAGCCTCGGCGAACTCCCACCGGTCATCGAGGCGATCGGCTAGGCCGCCGGCCCGACGGAGCGCAGGCCGGCGAAGGAGCTGCCGGCTATTCCTCGCCGTGCATGCGCAGGCGCTGCTGCTGGGCGGCCAGATCGGAGAGCCGCCGGCGCAGGCGCGAAACCTCCTTCTCCAGCCGCTCGTTCTCGGCGCGCGCCTGGCGCAGCCGCGCGTCGGCGGCTTTCTGGTGCTCGACGCCCCATTCGCGGACGGTGCGGACCGTTTCCTGTCGGACGCCGCGATGTCGCCCGATGCCGGGCTCGCCGAGAAGGGCCCACCAGTTCGTGCCCATCTTCCTGACCAGCCGGTCGGCGGCGAGCGCTGCGGCCGCGCGTTCGCCCGCATTGTCGGAGCCGAGCATGCCGAGGATACGGTTGAGCTTCGCCAGTTCGGCGGTCTGCATGGCACGTCCTCCCATTCGCGCTGGAACGCGAAATGGCGGCCAACATGCTGAAATACAAATGCAAAATTGTCATGGCAGGCTCGCGCGGAGGGGGCTTGCCGCGGGCCGTGGGTGTGATACATACAAACTATACCGTCCCTCCCCGAATTGACGATCCGCGGCTTGCCATGCGCGCCGGGGCAAGCGAGGATCGCTGCCCGATCACGAGGAGGAAAACCATGTCGCTGAAGGGCAAGACCCTGTTCATCTCCGGCGGTTCGCGCGGCATCGGCCTGGCGATCGCGCTGCGTGCCGCCCGCGACGGGGCGAACGTGACGATCGCGGCGAAGACCGCCGAGCCGCATCCGAAGCTGCCCGGCACGATCTACACGGCCGCCGAGGAGATCGAGAAGGCGGGCGGCAAGGCCCTGCCGGTGATCTGCGACATCCGCGAGGAAGCCCAGGTCGCGGAGGCGGTGGAGAAGACGGTAGCGGCGTTCGGCGGCATCGATATCTGCGTCAACAACGCCAGCGCCATCCAGCTCACCGGCACGCTCGCCACCGACATGAAGCGCTTCGACCTGATGCACCAGATCAACACGCGCGGCACGTTCCTCGCGTCGAAGACCTGCATCCCGCACCTGAAGAAGGCCGAGAACCCGCACATCCTGACGCTGTCGCCGCCGCTCGACATGGCGGCGAAGTGGTTCAAGAACCACGTCGCCTACACGATGGCGAAGTTCGGCATGTCGATGTGCACGCTGGGCATGGCGGCGGAATTCGCGCGCGACGGCATCGGCGTCAATTCGCTGTGGCCGCTGACGGCGATCGACACGGCAGCGGTGCGCAACCTGCTCGGCGGCGAGACCGTGGCGTCGATGAGCCGGCTGCCCGAGATCATGGCGGACGCCGCGCATGCGATCCTGGTGCGGCCGGCGAAGGAGACCACGGGCAAGTTCTTCATCGACGAGCTGGTGCTGCGCGAGGAGGGCGTCTCCGACTTCTCGGTCTACGCGCCGGGCGCCAAGGGGCCGCTCGCCGGCGACTTCTTCGTACCCGACGCGGTGTTCGCCGAGACGCCGACCAAGGTGGCGCGGACGTTCGGATAGTCTGCCGGCGCCGCCCCGGGGATCAGCCGAACATCAGGTCCTTGACAAGGTTCGAGGCGGACTGGAGCTGCTTCAGCACGGATTTCAGATCCGCCTGCTCGACCTTCGACAGCTTTGCCACCTCGACGCGGTTCGAGGCGGGGATGCCCGCATGCAGGTCGCGGCTCTGCTGGGCGAGCAGCAGCGACAGCAACAGCGTATGGCCCGACAGCATCGCCGCCATGTCCTGGTCGCCGCCGATGCCGAGCCCGATCAACCGCTCCAGCCGCGCCTTGGTGGAACGCTCGCGGACGTCGTGGCGGATCGCCAGCGTTCGCGCGGTCGCGACGATGGGAAACAGGCCGAACTTCTTCAGGTCGAGCCGGCCGTCCTCGACCTGGAAACCGCCGAAGAGCGTGAAGGGATTGCCGATCTGGTCGAGATTGGCGCCGAGCAGCTTGGCGAAATGCGCCTCGGCGTGGCCGGTCTTGTAAGCGTGTTCGAAGAGCTCGTAGCCCAAGGCGTTGTCGCCGTGGATGGGCCGCATGTCGAAGACGATGTCGACGTTGAGCAGGTCCTGCGGCCGCGACCGGCGCACCCAGTCGGCGATACGCGTCTTCCACAGTTCGAGCGAGCCGCGGAATTCGGGATTCTTCGCCATGACGCCGCCCTTGCAGTAGGGCACGCCGGCGGTATCGAGGATGTCGGCGATGCGCCGGCCGAGCTCTGCGAACCAGCGGTCCTCGGGGCCGCTGGGCTCGCCCGCGGCGAAGACGATGGCGTTGTCCTGGTCCGCGGCGAGCAGGCTCTCGCCGCGGCCCCCGGAGCCGAGCACCAGGAGCGCATAGGAGCAGGGCGGCGCGCCGAGGCCGGCGGCCGCCATGGCCGTCTCGGCGAGGATGGCGGCGCGCCGCGTCACGGCGCACAGTTCCTCGCTGACGATCTCGGCGATGACGCGGGCGTCCAGGCGCTCGGAAATCAGGCCGTCGGCGACGGTGGGCAGCGTCGACCAGGCGGCCGCCATCTCGGACGCGGACCCGGCCGCTTCCAGCCGGTCGTCGAGATTGATGGCGACGCCGGCGCGCAGCTTGAGCAGGTCGCGCGCCGAGACGATGCCGGCCAGCCGCCCGTCCTCGTGGCGCACGGCGAGGTGACGGATCTTCAGGCGGTCCATGCGGCCGATGGCGCGGTAGGCGAAGGCCTGGGTGCGGATCGAGGCGAGCGGCCGGGTGGCGATCTCGCCGACCTTGCAGGCGAAGGCTGCCTCGCTGCGCGCCGCGACCAGGCGCATGATGTCGCGCTCGGTGACGATGCCGTAGTCGCCGATCGGTGCGCCGGGCTCGCCGGATTCCGAGACGAACACCGAGGAGATGCGTCGCTCGACCATCAGCGCGATGACCTCGCGTGCGGTGGCGTCGGAGCGAACGACGATCGGCGGCGCGCTCATCAGGTCGCCGATGCGATGGCGATAGGCGTAGGGATCGATCGCCTGGAACACCGGCGCGGCGGGCGCAGCCACGGGCGCCACCCAGCCCGCCTGGTAGGCCTTGTCGAGTTCGCTGGTGAGCCTCAGCGACGCGCGTTCGGCCTCGGCGAGCGTGCGGATACCGCGTTCCTGGAGCTTCGGCAGCATCGCCAGGAATATCTCGGCCGCGGCTTGAGCGTCGCCGAGCGCCGAATGACGGCCGGTGACGGAAACGCCGAGCCACGAGGCCAGCGCGTCGAGCGAATAGTCGGCGAGGCCGGGATTGGCCACCTGGGCGAGGAGCCTGACACAAAGGGTGCGTGGCCGCTCCCAGGGCACGTTCGCGCGGCCGGTCTCCTTTTCCAGGACGGCCAGATCGAAGCCGATCGAATGGCCGATGATGATGCGTCCGGCGGTGAACGCGTCGAGCTTCTGCCATGCGGCGGGGAACTGCGGCGCGCTGCGCACCATGGCGTTGGTGATGTTGTGGATGCGCGAGGAGGCCGACGGAATGGGGATGCCGGGGTCGACGAGCAGATCGAACGTTTCCCCGTCCTGGATCCTGCCGCCGGCGATGGCGAGTGCACCGATCTGGACGATACGTGCCTTGGACGCGTCGAGGCCGGTGGTCTCGGTGTCGAGCGCGACAGCCTTCAGCGCTATCAGCGGCGTCGCGCCGCTCGCCATCTTCATGGAACCTCCCCCAAATCCCGACTTCGGAATCAGTAGGACCGGTCCCGCCGCCTGGCAAGATCGCGCGGCGCTATGCCGCGCGGACCGCGGTCATTCGCCGTCCTTTTCCTTGCTGCCCTTGGCGAAGGCCATGATGCGGTCGATGTAGGCGAGCATCAGCGCCGAAACGACGAAGGCGAGGTGCATAATCGTCACCCACATCAGCTGCTGCGGGGAGAAGGTGGCGTGGTTGAGGAAGATCTGCAGGAGGTGGATCGAGGAGATCGCCACGATGGTCGAGGCGACCTTGATCTTCAGCGAGCCGACATCGATCGTGCCCAGCCAGTGAACCTCGCCCTCGTGATCGTCGAAGCGGCTGACGAAGTTCTCGTAGCCGGAGATGATGACCATCACCACCAGGCTGGCGACCAGCGCCGCGTCGATCAGACCGAGCATCTTCAGGATCGTGTCGGTATCGTTGAGCACGAAGGCGCTGACGGCGAACTCGACGAGCTTCTTGCCGAAGGTCAATGCGTAAATCGCCAGCGCCACGCCGAGGCCGAGATAGAAGACCACGAGCAGCCAGCGCGAGGCGAGGATGATCGACTCGATGAGCGATTCCAGGCGTTTCATGAGGGCGGGGATCCTGTGCCGGTTCGGCCGCTCTATCGCGCTCCGGCCGGCCTTTTTCAAGACGGCGCAAGAGGTGCGCGCAAAGAAATGCGCCCGGCCGGAACGTGGTCCCGCCGAGCGCACCGACGTCTCCGGAACCGGGGACGGGGCAGGGATGGTTGCGGCCCCGGCCCGCCGGGCGGGGCCGCGTGACCGCTACTGCGCGCTCGCCACCGGCGCGACCAGGGGCGTGATGCGGCGGATGGCCACCCGGCGGTTCTCGCGTTCCGGCTCCTCGGTCCCGATCTTCAGGTACTGCTCGCCGTAGCCCTGCGTGGCGAGGTTCTCCGGAGGGATGGCGAAGACGTTGGTCAGCGCCTCGGCGACCGCCTCCGCTCGCCGGTCCGACAAAGCGAGATTGGCGATGTCGGAGCCGACCGCGTCGGTGTGGCCTTCGATGAGGAAGGTCTCCGCCGGGTTTTCCTCGAGCAGGCGCTCCATCGCCTGGGCTACGCCCTCCAGCCGGGCGATCTCGCTTTCGGCGATCGAGGCGGAGCCGAACTCGAAGGTGATCGTATCGAGGTCGACGCGGCGGATCTTGTCGCGGATGCGGGCCGAACGCTTCACCTCGTCGATCGAATAGAGGCGCTCGACGCGCTCGACCGGGGGCTGGTCGAGGAAGTCGTAGTAGGCGTCGGCGTTCTCGACCCGCCCGGCGTCTAGGATATACTCGTCCACGGGGATGGTGAGGCGCATCGGCGGCAGGTCGCGGCCCGGATCGCGCCAGTCGCGGACCCGCTCGTAGTCGTCGTCAGCGACATAGACGAGCACGGTCTCGCGGCCGTCGGGCGCAATCCGCGAGCGCCTGATGACGTCGCCGTAGCGGTCGCGGATGGTGACGACCTGGACGCCGTTCTCGCGCACGATCACCTCCCGCGTCCTGCCGCGCGGCAGCTCCTCGTAGTATACGTCGCGGGCACCGCGGGCGATGCGCGGCCGGTCGTTGCTTTCGACGATGACGTTGTTGTCGATGCGGATGACGACGCGGTCGCCGATCTCGCGCACGACCTCAGCACGTTCAGGCCGCTCCCGGCGCGGGTCTTCGGGCCGCCGCTCGATACGCCGGCCTTCCTCCTGGGTTACCGGCTGAAGCTCGCCGCGGCGCACGTTTTCCTGCGCGGCCGAATCGTCGGCCGGAGGTGGTCCCGCTTCCGCCGGCTGCTCGGTCGCCTGATCGGCAGGCGCCGGCGTTTCGCCGGCCGGGCGCTCGCCGTCCGCGGGACGGTCACCGGAAGCCGGCTGCTCGCCTTCTTCGGCTTCGCCGCGGCCCGGCTGCTCCTTCTGACTGTCGAGAACAGGTGCCGCGCCTTCCGGCCGCGCTTCGCCGCCCGCATCCGCCGGCTGTTCGCCGTCGGGCTGCGTGGCGCCGGGCTGCGTGGCGTCCGGCTGTTCGCCTTCGTCCTGGCTGGCCTCGGGCTGCTTGCCGGGCTCTGTCGGCGCGGCGTCCGGAACATCCTCGTCGCCATCCGCGGCGGGCGCCTGCGGCCGCGGCTCAGGCTCGGGCGCATCGTCGTCGGGAGCTACCTGCGGCGCCGGCTCGGGCCTGGGGGCGTCCTCGGGCGTGGCCTCGGCCTGAGCCTCGCCTTCAGCCGGTTCGCCGGCGCCGTCCGGCTCGGCCGAGCGCGGTTCGGCGCCGTCCGGTTGCGGCTCGCCTGCTTCGGGCTGCGCCGGCTCGGGCCGGGCTTCCTTGGAGGGTGCGTCTTCGGACCGGCTCTCGCCAGGTTGGCGGGAATCCGGCTGTCCTGTTTCTGGTTGCTCCGCCGGCTCGGCGGGTTCGGCTTGCTGCGCCGGCTCTTCGGCAGGCGCATCGCGTACGGCGGGAGGCACGGCGGGAGCAGGTTCCGGCTGGGGCTCGGCCCGCGGCGCCTGATCTTCCGCGGCGGGTTCGTCGCCACGCGGCGCGGCTTCTGGGGCCGGTTCTTCCTGTGGAGCAGGTTCCGCCCGCGGAGCCGGCTCCTCGGCGCGCGGCGCGGCCGCGGGCGCGGTGTCCGGCTCGGCTTCCGGCTCGGGCGCCGCTTCCGGCTGCCGGGACTCCTGCGCCGGATCGCCGGCGGGGCGTTCGGCCTGGTTCGCGTCGGCCGGGGCCTCGCGCTGCTGGCGGCGTTTTGCCTTCTCCTCTTCGTCCTTCTCCTCCTCAGATCCGGCCTGGGCCAGGATGAACGGCCGCGCCGCCGGCTTGACGGCAGCTCCGGGGACTCGTGCGGCCCCAGGGCCGATGGCAGCCGGGGCCTGGGCAAGGGCGTAGGACAGGGGCGCCGCCGCCATCAGCAGCCCGACAGCGGTGCCAGCCAAGATCGTTGCGTGGCGTTTCATGGAATTCTCCTTCTCGGGGGCGTCCTTCGGGACCCCAAACCCGAAGTCGCCCGGTTGGTTCCGATCGGCGGGCGAATGGGGCGGGACGGCGGTGGAGCTGCGGCGACAGCGTGGCGGGTCCGCCGGCGAGCGCTTGTTCGCGGGTTCGCCAGGGCGCGATCGGACGCGCCACACCCCTTGACCCCGCCGCCGCCGCGGGCCACACCCGCGCCCATGGACGAGCCGTTCTGGAAGACCAAGACCCTCGAGGCGATGAGCCAGGCGGAGTGGGAATCGCTCTGCGACGGCTGTGGCAAGTGCTGCCTGTCGAAGCTCGAGGACGAAGATACCGGCGATATCTACTGGACCACCGTCGGCTGCCGGCTGCTCGACTCGGGAACCTGCCGCTGCCGCGACTATCCCAACCGGCTGGCGCTGGTGTCCGACTGCGTGAAGCTGACGCCGCAGAACGTGCGCACCATTCCCTGGCTGCCGGGAACCTGCGCCTACCGCCTCGTGATGGAGGGCCGCGACCTCGCCTGGTGGCATCCGCTGGTGTCGGGGCGCGCCGGGACGGTGCACGAGGCCGGGATATCCGTGCGCGGCAAGGTGACGGCTTCGGAGACGGAACTGGCCGAGCCGGAAGACTATTTTGCCCACATGATCGAAGGCGAGCCGTAAAGGCGGCGCCATGATCGGGACCTGGAGCGCGCCGCATCCAATCGCGGCGGCGGGTCCTTATCTCTGCCGCGGGCGCTGGTCCGGTCGCGGCCTCCCCGGACGTCCATGCCAGGCAACGTTTGCGGCAAGCCTGCGTTGAAGCGGCGATGAACGGCGGATGAACGGCCGGTTCGCGCCCCGTTCAGCCGTGCCGTGCCATTTTCTCACCATCGCTTCGGCGATGAAGGACAACAAAAGGCCCCCGCCCAGGAGTAGACCGATGTTCAACAAGATCAAGACCGCAGCCCTCTCGGCCGTCATCGCCCTCGGCACGCTCGCCGCGATCCCCGCGACCGCCCAGGCCGACAGCCTCTATCTCAATTTCGGCGGCCCCGGCGCCGGCATCGGCATGCGCTTCGGCGACAGCGGCCACAGCTGGCGCGAACACGATCGCCGCCACGACCGCCGCGCCGAGCGCTGCACGCCCGAGCGCGCGCTGTGGAAGGCCGATCGCATGGGCATCAACCGGGCCCGCGTGGTCGACGTCGACCGCCACAAGATCGTGGTTCGCGGCCGCTCCCACGGCGACCGGGTGCACGTCGTCTTCGGCCGGTCGGAGCACTGCCCGGTCATCCGCTAGCCGCCGGTCGCGATCGGCACGCCCGACGAAAAAAGCCCCGGAGGCCTGGCCTCCGGGGCTTTTCGCTGCGGGCTTCCCGCGTGGAAGCAGGCGGCGGCGAGGCCGCCGCGGCTAGTTCAGCTCGAAGCTCATGTTGACCTGGATCCTGTAGGCGTTCTCGCCGGCCTCGATCGGCACGGCGGCGTCGGCCGGCATCGCCTTGGCGAGGAACGGCTCGGGGCCGGAGACGTAGGACTGTTCCGAGATCTCGACGACGCGGCCGAGCGAAACACCGGCGGCCTCGGCGAGGGTGCGTGCCTTGGCGACCGCGTCGGCGACCGCCTTCTTGCGCGCCTCGGTGAGCGCCGCCGACGGGTCGTCGTTGGTGAAGGTGACGCCGCCGCCCTGGTTGACGCCGAGGGTGACCGCCTTGTCGATGATCTCGCCGGTCTTTGCCAGGTCGCGCACGCGCACCGACAGCGTGTTGGTCACCTGGTAGGCGGCGAGGCGGGCCTCCTGGGTGCCGTCGGGCTTGTTGGAGTAGTCGTAGCGCGGCGAAATCTGGATGCCGGCGGTCTGCAGATCGCGGTCCTCGACGCCCGACGCCTTCATCGCGGCGATCACGGCGGCCATGGCGGCGTTGTTGGCGTCGAGGGCCTCGCGCGCGGTCATCGCCTCGCGCATCACCGACAGCGACAAGAGCGCCATGTCGGGAGCCAGTGCGGCGCGGCCTTCGCCCGAGACGATGACGCGTGGCGGGGGAGGCGGCTCGGCCGCAGCGGCCGCGACGGGCGCGGCGAGGGCGGCGGCGAGGGCGAGCGCGGGCAGTCTCGGCATGGTAGTCTCCGTTGCTGTTTCAGCACGGACGCTAGGCGGCGATTGTGGGACGATTGCGGCGCTTCTTCTTGTCTCACGGCGAAAAAGCCTCTAATCGACGCGCCGTGGGGCCTGTAGCTCAATGGTTAGAGCCGGCGGCTCATAACCGCTTGGTTGGGGGTTCGAGTCCCTCCGGGCCCACCATCGACAAAGTGTACGGCCCGGACACATCGGTAACGCCGGCACTCTCGACGATCAGCCTGACGACGACGCGCATCGTGGATCTCGTAGTCGCTGGCAGCCGACTTCGCCTCACTGGATCTCGATTACGGCCTTGATGAGTTCGGTCTTCTGCGTTGCCCAGAGCGGAATGTCGCGGACAGCGCCTGGGAGATCGGTTCGGTGGGTAACCAGCCGGTCGAAGTAAGCCGGATTGTCACCGATGGCGGAAATGACCCGCTCGAAGTCCTGTGCCGTTGCGTTGCGGCTTCCGAGAAGCGTCAGCTCCTTGCGATGGAAGTCCGGATCCATGAAGCTGATCGCGTCCTTGACCACGCTGACGAGCACGTAGCGCCCCCCATGGGCGACATGGTCGAAACCCTTCTGCATCGCATGAGCGCTGCCTGTCGCATCGAACACGACGTCAAAACCTTCTCCGCCTGTATGCGAGATCAAGGCCGCGAGCCCGCCCGGATCGGCCACGAATGTCGTGGCGGCCGCAACGGCCCTGGCGGTTACCACGCGGGCCTCGTCCTGATCGAGCACAGCCACCGATGCACCCGACAGCCGCGCAAAAATCGCCACTCCAAGCCCGATCGGGCCAGCCCCCACAACAAGCACGCGGTCCTCTTTCGATACCGCTCCACGTCGAACGGCGTGCGCGCCGATGGCCAGGAACTCGACCATCGCGCACTGATCGAGGGTGAGCCCGGGCGCGCGCACGAGATTGCCTGGCGGCACCACCAGAAAGCCAGCCATGCCGCCGTCCTCATGAACGCCGAGCACGGAGACCTGCACGCAGCAGTTGGGCTTGCCGCGCCGGCAGGCGACGCAGCTGCCGCACGAGATGTACGGGTTGACGGCAAATATCTCGCCGGGGCGTATGCCTGAGCCCGCTGGTGCCTCGACGGCCTCGACAGCGAGCTCATGTCCCATGACACGGGGATATTGCAGGAACGGGTGCTTGCCCTCGTAGATATGGTAGTCGGTGCCGCAGACACCGACCCGCCGAGGACGAACGAGGACGTGCGCGGGATCGGCCACCGGGATCGGCCTCTGCTCGAGCCGCAACGTGCCAGGCTCGACGCAGACGAGGGCTTGCATGGACTGCACGGCTTGGGGCTTTCTCTCAATGCGCGGCGCCATGCCGCGGCGGCCAGGCAGGGGCCGGCCGGTGGCCGGCCCCTGCGGTTTCACTTGAACTCGGCCATGTTGGCCTTGGTCACCAGCGCTGCGCCCGAATCGATGAGCGACTCGACCTTCTCGCCGCGAATTGCGCGGACCAGCGCGTCGACGCCGAGCGATGCCATCTTGGTCGGGAACTGCGCCACGGTGGCGTTCTCGATGCCTGCCGCGATCGCTTCTTCCTCGCCGCAGCAGAAGTCGAAGCCGACCAGCAGGACCTTGCCGACGAGGTTGGCGTTCTTGATCGCCTGCGCGGCACCCGCCGCCGGAGGACCGCAGGCCGCGTAGATCGACTTCAGGTCGGGGTTCGCCGTGAGGATGTCCTCCGCCAGGCTGATGCCCTGCTCTTCGGTGCAGCCCGTTGCTCCGCGTCCGACGATCTTGACGTCGAGCCCGCCAAGGCCCTCGATCATGCCGTTGACGCGATCGTCGAGCGCCGGAACGCCGGGCACACCCTCGAGAACGCCCATCGTGTCGCCTGCCTTGAGCACCGACTTGAGATACTCGCCTGCGATCTTTCCGGCGGCATAGTTGTCGGTGGTCGCGAGCGCGGTGCGGCCGTTCCAGTCGGGGATGTTGTTGTCCATCAGCACGACCTTCACGCCCGCGGCGATCGCCTTGTCGAGGGCGGTCGCGACGGTCGGATCAACCGGCGTCAGGGCAATGCCCTTGACGCCCTGCGTCACCATGGATTCGATGAGGGCGATCTGCCCCTCGATGTCGGTGGCCGACGCGCCCTGGCCGTAGATGATCTCGACGCCAGGGTTGGCGGCCGCGTATTCCTTGGCCGCGTTTTCCATGGTGGCGAAGAACGGCACCGGGAACTTGGTGATGAAGCCGATCTTGACGGCATCGGCTGCTGTTGCAGGTGCGGCCAAGCCAAAGGCTATGGCCGCCCCGCCGAGCAATGTTCGGAACCTCACTGTGGTCCTCCTCCTGTCGTGATCGCTCCCCTTGAGCGATCCTCCCTTCGCCGTCGCTTTCGCGCGGCGAATTCCTGTCACGCCTCAGCGCCGACGATCAGCGACACCAGCTCCTGCTGGTTCGCGCGCTCGGGCTTGAGTTCGCCGACCTTGCGGCCCTGCCGCAGCACCACGGCCCGGTCGGCCAGTTCGATGACGTGCTCCATGTTGTGGGTGATGAGGATCACCGCGTTCCCCTCGTCGCGAAGCTGGCGCACGAGGTCGAGAACCTTGCGCGATTCGCGCAGGCCGAGCGCCGCCGTCGGCTCGTCGAGGATCACCACCTTGCGGGCGAAGACCGTGGCGCGCGCCACCGCGATGGCCTGCCGCTGCCCGCCCGACATCAGGGCGACCGGCGCGTCGAATCTGGGCAGCCGGACCTTGAGCCGGTCGATGACTGCGGCCGCTTCGCGATCCATGGCCTTGGCGCTGAGAAAGCGCAGCGCGCGCGGCAGCCAGGCAGGCCAGCTGATCTCGCGGCCGCAGTAGAAGTTCTGGGAAGGCGTCAGATTGTCGAAAAGCGCGAGGTCCTGGTAGACGGTCTCGATGCCCGCCAGGCGGGCAAGCGCCGGCGTACTGATCGCTGCGGCTTCGCCGTCGAGCAGGATCTGGCCCTCGTCGAGCGCATGAACGCCGCTGATGCAGCGAACGAGCGTCGATTTGCCCGCGCCGTTGTCGCCGAGCAGCGCCAGCACCTCGCCGCGCCAGGCCTCCAGCCCGACTCCCTTCAAGGCATGCACCGCACCGAAGCGCTTGTGCGCGCCGCGGACGCTGAGAACCGGGGCGCTCATTGCGCGGCCCTCGACTGGTTGACCCGGGCGCGCGCCTCGAGATGGTTGCGCAGCACGTCTGCCTCGACCGCCAGCACGATGATCAGCCCGATGGCGATCATCTGGTAGAACACGTCGACATTGAGCAGGTTGAGCGCGTTGCGGATGACGCCGATCATGACGGCTCCGACAAGCGCGTGGCCGAGATGGCCGCGCCCGCCGAGGAAGCTGGCTCCGCCGATGATGACGGCGGCGATGGTGTCGAGCTCCAGCAGGTTGCCGTAGAGTGGCGAGCCGGCACCGGTCCGGCCGGCGAGCACCACGGCGCCGATGCCGGCGCACAGGCCCGCGATCACGTAGGTGACCACCAGAACCCATCTAACAGGGATGCCCATCTCGACGGCGGCCTTCGGATTGCCGCCGACGGCGTAGGTCCAGCGGCCCCAAACCATCGACTTGGTCAGCACCAGCACGATGACTGCCACACCGGCGACGATGAAGAACGAATTGGGTATTCCGAGCGAAGATGTCTCCCCCAGAAATGTCACCGCACCCGGCATGCCGCGCATGGTCGTGTGGTTGACCGCCAGTTCGAGTGCCAGACCTTTGCAGATGCTCAGCGTCGCCAGCGTGATGATGAAGGGGTGCGGCAGCCGGCCGAACACGTACACGGCGCCGTTGACAAAGCCGACCAGGACGCCGCTCGCCAGCATCGCGAGAACGACCAGTGCGGAGGAGTCCACCCATCGGTAGACGAGGCCGCCGACCACTGTGGCGAGCGCCAGGTTGGCGCCGACGGAGAGGTCGATACCCCGCGTCAGGATTACCAGATGCTGGCCTATCGCGACGATGGCGATCACAGCCGTCTGGGCGAGAATGTTGCCGATGTTGCCGGGCTTGAGGAAATTCTGGGTCAGCAGGCTGATGCCGGCGATCAGCAGGACGAGAATCAGAACCGGGCCGACGTTCAGCAGCCGCAGGCCGAGCGCGACGGCCGACGCGCCGCTGCGAGCGCGCGGGTTCGCATCGGCGCCGGACGCGATGTCCGGCTGCTTGGTCGCCTGGACCACGAGCGCACCCTCCCAATGAATGTTTCTTATAGACAAAAACCCGAAGCGGACCCCTCGTCAATTTGTTTTTTATCGATTAAAAGCCTTATGCGATGGTTGGGAGTGTTTCATGAAGACCGACACCGTGTTCAAGCGGGCATTCAACGATGCGATCGACCTTGTCTCACGTCTGCCGCCGGATGCCCCCCTGCCACCGGAAAATGCGCTGAGCCTTCAACTGGGCGTCAGTCGGACGACGGCGCGCAAGGTCATCGGCGCACTGAAGGCCCAAGGCCTCGTAAACGGCACCGGACGGTACCGCAGCGTCAGTCGCCCGGGCGACACGATCAAGCGCTATCCGATATCCGAGACGGTTCCGATGGCCGCGCAGGTGGAGGAACGATTCATGGAGTGGATGCTGCGCGACAATGCCAGGCCGGGCACGGCGATCAACGAGCTCGAGCTTGCGCGCAAGTTCGGCGTCGCCACGACCGGCATCCGCGAGTTTCTCAATCGTTTCCAGCGTTTCGGGCTGATCGAGAAGCGGCCCAATGCAGGGTGGGTCTTCAAGGGCTTCACCACCAGCTTCGCGCTGGAACTGTTCGAGATCCGGGAGATGTTCGAACTCCGGTCCTCGCGCGCCCTCGCTGCGATGCCGGATACGTCGCCGCACTGGTCGCTTCTCGAGACTATGCGCCGCGAGCATCTTACGCTGCTCGACGAAATTGATACGCGATTCCACGACTTTTCCGATCTCGACAGCCGCTTCCACCGGCTGATCAGTTCGGCCGCGCCAAACCGCTTCATCGACAGTTTCTACGACATCATCACCGTGATCTTCCACTACCACTACCAGTGGAACAAGCACGACGAGCGCCAGCGGAACGAGGTCGCGATACGCGAGCACCTGACCTACATCGACGCTTTGGTCAGCCGGAACGTCGGCATGGTGGAACTTGCCTGCCGCGCGCACCTGGCCTCGGCACGCGAGACCCTGCTGCGCTCGACCTCGCCGCAATAGACATCGGCACCTCAGCCGCGCCGGGCGGCCACAGCGAGGGCGACGACGATGATTGCGCCCTTGGCAATGAGCTGGATGTCGATCGGCACGTTCAGGATGTTCATGCCGTTATTGAGGATGCCCAGGAAGAATACGCCAAGCAGCGTTCGTGCGACCGATCCATTGCCTCCCATGATGCTGGTGCCGCCGAGGACGACGGCGGCGATCACGTCGAGTTCGGTGCCGAATGGGCCGTAGGTGGCCAGCGCGGTGTGGACCTGCGACGACAGGATGATGCCGGCGAGCGCCGCCCCGGTGCCGGAAATGGCATAGACGGCTGTCTTGGTGAGGCGGACGCGGTGACCGCTCAGCCAGGCTGCACGCTCGTTGTTGCCGATGGCCGCGACAAGAAGGCCAAGCGGCGTGTGACGCTGCACCAGGATCATCAGCACGGCGATCGCCGCGAAGATGTAAACGGCGAAGGGCAGGCCCAGCAGGTTGCCGGTGCCTATGAAGCTGTAGGCGGGCTCGTTGCGGATCAGGTGCTGCTCTGGCCCGCCGACGATCAGCGCCGTGCCGCGTACGATGCTCAGCATGGCCAGGGTCACGATGATCGGCGGCAGGCCGAGGAAGGCGATGGTCAGACCGTTCATCAGTCCGACGATGAACCCCACCGACAGGCCGGCGGCGATGACCACGACCAGCGGAAAGTCAGCCTGCAGGCAGTAGAACGATACCAGACCCGCAAGGGCCAGCACCGGACCTACCGAGAGGTCGATGCCCCCGGTCATGATGACGAAGGTCATGCAGGTTGCCATGATGCCGATGATGGCCACCTGTCGCACGATGCCGACGAGATTGTCGGCACTCATGAAGGCCGGTTCGAGCAGCGTTATCGCAACGATGATGACCGCCATGGCGATCGACAGCGCGTTCGGCGCGGCGTGGCGCGCCAAGGCCGCGGATACCGCCGCCGCCGCCATCAGGCCGTTCCCCCACCCATCGCGTGCACGATATCGGCCATGCTGACAGCGCCTGCATCGTGCACCGCCACAAGCCGCCCCGAGACCATCACGCCGATGCGGTCAGCCACCGTCATCACCTCCTCGAGGTCGGAGGAAACAACCAGTATCGCCGCGCCCAGCTCGCGTTCCCGGCGCAGGATGGCGTAGATCTCGGCCTTCGCTCCCACGTCGACGCCCACAGTGGGCTCATCGAGGATGAGGATGCGCGGGCGTCGCGCGAGCCATTTGCCGACAAGCACCTTCTGTTGGTTGCCCCCGGAAAGCCGGCGGACCACCTTGTTGCCGTCGGGTGGCCTGACTGACAGTTCTTCGATGGCGCGGCGTCCGGCCCGGACCATGTGGCCTCGATCGAGCACCGGACCGCGCCGGAAGCGGTCGAGCGTGGCCATCGCGAGGTTTTCGGTGACGGTCATGTCGAGCATGAGGCCCTCATGATGGCGGTCCTCCGGCACGAAGCCGATGCCGCGGCCGATGCCTGCCACCGGGCTGCGCGGCGCTGTCGGCTTTCCGTCGATCTCAAGTGAGCCGGAATCGAAGCGGTCGGAGCCGAAGACCGTGCGCACGAGCTCGGTCCGCTTCGCGCCGATAAGTCCGGTCAGGCAGAAAATCTCGCCGGCATGCAGGTCGAAGGAGATGTCGGAGAAGACGCCGCGCTTCGTCAGCGCGCGAGCGCTGAGCCGCACCTCGCCGGTTCCTCGCGGATGACGCTTCTGCAGCGCGGCGTCGGAGGCGTCGCGCGCGAGCTTCTCTCCGACCATGAGGTGCACGACGCGCGCCCTGTCTATGTCGGGAACAGCGCTTTCGGCCACGACCTTGCCATCGCGCATGATGGTGACGGTGTCGCAGACCGCGAAGATCTCGTCGAGCACGTGGCTGATGTAGACGATGCCCACGCCGCGCGATTTCAGTGCGCGGATCGTATCGTGCAGCCGCGCCACGTCGGCGCTTGCAAGCCAGCCGGTGGGCTCGTCCATCAGTATCAGGCGGGCGTCGAGAGCCAGAGCCTTCAGGATCTCGACCTCCTTCTGCTTGACGGTCGGCAGGCTGCCGGCGGGCGAGTCGAGGTCGATCGCGATTCCGTGGCGGTCAAGCAGTGCCGTCGCCTCTTTGCGCTGCCGTCGCGTGTCGACGAAGCCGAAGCGGCGCGTAGGCTGGCGGCCGAGGTAGATATTGTCCAGAACCGACATGGCCGGCGCCAGGTTGGAGTGCTGGTAGATGCAGGCGACGCCGCGCCGTATCATGCCAAGCGGATCACCCAGCGGCGCCGGCTGGCCGCCGATCTCGACGCTTCCGCTGGTCGGGGCGATGGCGCCCGTGAGTATCTTGATCAGGGTCGACTTGCCCGCGCCATTCGAGCCGATCAGCGCGCGCACCTCGCCGGCGCGAACGCTGAAGTCGGCGTCGTTCAGCGCGGCGAAGGCGCCGTAGGTCTTGCTCAGGGCGACGCCGCGCAGAAGGGGAGCGTCGGTGGCCATCATACCGCCGCGGCCATTGCGAGCCTGCGCTGGCGGCGCACGAGCAGGAGCCGGTCGTAGCCGACGGCGGCCAGCAGGATGAGGCCGGTGATGATCTGCTGCACAAATTGCGGCACGCCCTGAAGCGTCAGCCCGATCAGGATCGCGCCGAGCAGGAAGGCGCCAAGCGCTGGACCGAACATGGAGCCGATGCCGCCTGCAAGGCTGACGCCGCCAATGACGGCCGCCGCTATCGCCGTTAGTTCCATGCCGGTGCCGAGCGCCTCGGTGGCGGTGGTGAAGCGGGCGACCATGATCAGCGCCGCGATGGCCGCACAAAACCCGGAGATGGCATAGGCGGCGATGGTGACGGCCTTGACTTGAATGCCGGCCAGCCGCGCCGCTTCATGATTGCCGCCGGTGGCGAAGGTGTCGCGGCCGAAGCGCGTGGCGAGCAGAAGGATCTGGAGTACCGCGAAGACCGCGAGCATGATGAAGAAGGAGAGCGGCACCCAGGGCATGTTGACGAGGCGCGAAAGGCCGAGCCAACCGCCGACGTCGAAATAGGTCTCGATGCCGGTGATCCACGGGTCGCGGATCGGCGTGGTCGAAAGGCCTGGCACCAACTGCCGGCCCGAGATCGTGTAGGTCAGGCCGCGGAACGCGGCTAGCGTCGCCAGCGTGGCGATGAAGGGCTGAAGCCTCAGATAGACGATCAGTACGCCGTTCAGCGCTCCGGCGAGGGTGCCCGCCACCAGCGCCAGGGGAATGATGCCATATCCGGGCATACCGAAGATCAGGGACAGGTCGAAGACGACCATTCCTACCAGACCGACGGTCGCCCCGATCGAGAGGTCTATGCCGCGCACGAGGATCGGAAAAGCCTGGCCCATGGCCAGTATGGCCATGAAGGAGAAGCCTGACATCAGGTTCTCGACGGTCGATGCGGTCGCGAAGCGCGGCGCGCTCACACTGAAGAAAGCTACCGTGCTTGCGAAGAACAGCACGAGCGCAGCTGAGGCCAAGCGTATCTTCACGTCGACAATCTACCAGCAAAGAGGAGACCGCGGCATGGGGTATGCCGCGGTCTCTAGGGCGCCAAAGTCTACCAGCGCTGGGAGGGTTGGATGGAACCTGCATTCTCCTTGGTGGCGATGACGTATGGCATCAGTAGCCGCGACTGCTGGCCGAACGAGCCCGCGGCGACGCCGCCCGTGGCAAGCACCGTCGCGGCGGCCGCGGCCAGACGGCCCTGCTGGTAAACGTCGGTGTACTGGGTGCCGGTCAGCTCTCCTGCCTCGATCGATTCGAGCGCGGCGGTCTCGCCGTCATTGCCGAAGACGACGAACTTGCCGAGCAGGCCCTTTTCCTTGGCCACGTCGACGGCGCCCAGTGCCATCGAATCGTTGACGCCGTATGCGCCACCGAGATCGGGATTGGCCGCGAGGATCGTGTTGAGCACGTCCTGCGCCTTCTTCCGGTCCCAATCGGCAACCTGGTCGGCGACGATCTGGATGCCCGGATGATGCTGCTTCATGCCTTCGACGAAGCCGTTGGTGCGCTGGTCGCGGATGATGATGCCGGGCGGAGCATTCAGGATCGCGACCTTGCCCTTGCCGCCCATCGCGTCGCCCATGGCCTTCGCGATGTCCATGGCCCCGTAGTAGTGGTTCATCTCCACATGCGCGGCGTGCGCCTCGGTCGCATCGATGTTCAGCGTGATGACCGAAATGCCGGCCCGTTTCGCCTTGGCAATGGACGGCGCAAGCGCCACGGAGTCGATCGGCTGCAGGAAGATGACGGATGCGCCCTGGCTGATCAGGGTGTCCATCAGGCTGGCCTGAACCTCGACCTTGTTCTGGCCGTCCAGCAGTTCATAGTCGATGACCTGCTGCGGCTTCAGGACCTCCTCGATGCCTTTCGACCATGCGGCCGGCACGGTGTGCGGCTGCCACTGAATGAATGCCATCTTGTAGCGCGTGCCCTGCGCGCGGGCGCGTGAGACGCCGGCGAACTCGGTCTGCACGCCGGGGGTGCCCAACATGCCCGCTGCCGCTCCCGCGACCGCCGCGGAGCCCACGGCCATCACCTTCAGAAAACTGCGCCTGTCGTTGGTCCTGTCTTCCATGATTCCGGTTCCTCCCTGGAATGCCCACTCTATCAGCGCAACCAGCCGGGCCGACGGCAGATCGGCGGGCGGATCACACTTTTATCCATAGAAGCGCAACCCTTTACCTGCTTCAAACTGTTTTTTATGGATAATACGCATACCGTGGCAGACGTATGAAATCGCCAGCTTCCGATGACTGCTGAGGGCTCGACGGTACAGACGGTTTCGGGGGATGCTTGTTGAGTCCCGACCAGATGGGAGCCTGGTTGGGGCGACTGGCGAACGGCAGAGCCATGCGCGGAACACGGCTTGACATCGGACAGCCTTCAGACGGCCATCTCGCGCAAGAGATCGGCATCCGAGCGCTTCTCCACAAGCGCCCGCAGGTTCATCATGTCGTCGGTCATCGGTGGTCTCTCCAGAAAGGTTGGCTTCGACAACCTGACCCTACCGGAAAGCGCCGATGACCACCGCGCTATCCAGCTACACCAGGTCTCGGGCCGTCACCACACACGGCGACGGTCCAGCTAGCCGTCGAGCTGGCAAGGGGGTCACGGAACCGTCGACTCCTTGTTTTCGGGAACACTGATGTTCCCCCTGGTCTTTCTAAAGGCTCTCGGGCTGAGGCCTTCGATGCGGGTGAACGCGCGGGTGAACGCACTGGTCTCCGAATAGCCGAGGCGGAATGCCAGGCTGGTGATCGACGTCTTCGGGCCGAGCAGCGCCTCGCTTGCCAACTGATGGACGACGCTTTCGCGAAGCCGGCGATAACTGGTGCCGCTGGCGCCCAACTCGCGGTGCAGCGTGCGCACGGAGATGTTCAGCATGCGCGCGGCATCCTCGAATCCGAATTCGCCGTTGGCGATATTGGCGGCGATGATGAGCCGTACCCGATGGACGATGCCCTCGTCATCGCCGTGCGACTGGATGATCAACTCGGCTTGCTCCCGGAGGATACCGAGGAGGGTGGCGTCGGCGCCCGCGATCGGAATGCCGAGATCCCGCGCGGGAATCGTAAACCCGTTGGTCTTCTGGTGAAAGACCGGCCTGGTGGCCAGTATCCGCTCGAGGTCATCGAGATCGGGCGGCGGCGGCATCGTGAAATGACAGGTGGCGGGCGCCCAATCCGGTCGGACATGCCGCCTGATATTGACGATCAGGGCCGCCACCGAGAACAGGATATCCTGCCGCGGTTCGATATCCGAAGCGATTTCCGGGCTGTATTCGACAGAGAGCACCTTGCCTGTGGTGGAAAGGCGGACCTGCGAATCCCGCGCGAAGATGCCGTGATAGCGCTCGAAATTGCGCAGCCATTCCCCGATCGTCGGCGAATTGACGAGGAGGTATCCGAGCGTCTGGAAATCCGCGATCGTCACATGCTCGGCAATATGAGCGCCGAGGATCGGATCGCCGGTCGCCGTGGCCGCCCATTCGAACAGCGCCTGGAAGTCCCGCACCTGCATCGAGAAATCGGGGCGCCCCAGCGATCGCGTATCAACGCCCTCGCGCTTGACGATCTCGTCGAGCGAAAGCCCGCCCGCCAGAAGCGCCCGAATGAGCCATGCCATCGGCACTTGGTCCTGGACAGACCTCGCCATCGAACGCTGCATCGCCCACCCGCCCCAATTGTCCGAAAATGTCAATTACAGCAGAATAAAAGTCAAGACTCCGAGGGCATCCGGCCCCTAATTTTCGCTGACCGTTCGATATTGCGAATCCGGAAGCGCGGCGAGCCGCCCGACGATCGATATCGGACGAAACAAGCATGATCACGCGAAGTGACTTTGGGGAGCCGGGATTTGTTGGAGCGCGGGCATGCCGCCGCCGTTGCTGTAGCAGCATGGCTGGCGCTTTCCGGTCCGATGACGGATCGGGCTCGCGCCGATGGCGCGGCACTGTTTTCCGAGAACTGCGCGGCGTGCCACGGCGACCATGGCGAAGGCAGTCCGGACCTTCGCGCGCCGGTGATCGCCGGCCTCGACAAGACCTATCTCGATCGCCAGGTCGAACACCTTCTGAACGGCAAGCGCCCGGTTTCCGCCGACAACGCCGCCGCCGCCGGGATGATCGAGATTCTCCGCGGTCTCGGCGCCGCCGATCTCGAAGCGATCACCGCCCACGTCTCTGGCCTTCCAGCACCTGTCCTTGACGAGCCGACGGGCGCGACGACCTTCCGGATGCGCGGCCTCTTTTCCGGCTGCATGAGCTGCCATCAGGCGCAGGGCGAAGGCAACGCCACCCTTTCCGCGCCCCGCATCGCCCGCCAGTATGGCTGGTACCTCAAGGAACAGCTCCTGTCCTTCCGGTCCGGCAAGCGCGGTGTCGATCCCGCCGATAAATACGGCAAGCAGATGAGGACCATGGCGCTGGACATCGCTTCCGATGGCGATGTCGACCAACTGGTTGCCTATATCCAGAAATTGGGGAGATAAGTTGCGCCGGTTGCTGTTGCCGCTCGCGTTCACCCTCCTGGCCCCCGCGGCCATCGCCGCCGACATCACCTTGAACAGCCAGTGTCCCGCCAGCTTCCAGATGCTCGGCGACCGCACCTGCGAGCTGGTCACGCTCTATGGCCTCTACGATTCTCCGGCCCAGCACGGCGGCCTCAAGGCCAGGCTCGAAGCACCCGCCGCGCGCTACACGCCCGAGCAGATGGATCTCGGCCGATACCTGTTCTTCGATCCGGTGCTTTCCGCCGACGGGACGATGAGCTGCGCCACCTGCCATGACCCCGCCAAGGGGTTTGGCGACGGCCGCAAGCGGGCGATGGGCCGGGTGGAACTGCAGCGTTCGACACCGTCGCTCTGGAATGTCGCCTTCAACAGCCGGCTCATGTGGGACGGTCGCGCGCATTCGCTCGAGCAGCAGGCGATCATGCCGCTGACGAACCCGCACGAGATGGGCAACACGCCCGAGCGCATCGTCGCGACGCTGGACGGAATCCCAGCCTATCGCGATCTCTTTCGACAGGCCTTCGACCGTCCCCCCGACATGGACGGCGTCACGCGCGCGCTCGCCGCCTTCCAGACCACCCTGGTCAGTCTCAACAGCCGCTATGACCGCTATGCCCACGGCGACGAGAACGCGCTCACCCCTCGTGAGATTCGTGGACACAACGTGTTTCGCGGCTTCGTCGCTCGATGCAGCCAGTGTCACCTGCCGCCGCTCTTCACCGACAACGAGCTTGCCGTCGTCGGTGCTCCGGTCGATGACCGCGAGGCGTTCGACCCCGGCGCGGGCGGCATCTCCGACAAGCCGGATCTGCTCGGCGCCTTCAAGGTTCCGACCCTGCGCAACATCTCGCGCACGGCTCCCTATTTCAATGCCGGGCAGTTCGCGACGCTCGAAGACGTCGTCGGCTTCTACAACGACACGCGCGGACACGCCGCCCCGCCGGGAAAAAAACTTGAGATCCACTGGCATGTCCACATGACGAATGGGCCGGGACTCTCCGGACGCGACATCGCCGATCTCGTCGCCTTCCTGGCGACCCTCGAAGACGAGACGATGATGCCGGAAGCGCCGCGCGAACTGCCGTCCGGTCTCACCCGTCCCGACAGCCACTGACGGAATTCACTGCAGAGGGGAACAACGCAATGAAACATCGACTTGGACTGACCGCGGCCCTGTTGTCGGCTTCGGTGCTCACCATGGGAGCAACGGCGGCGGTCGCCGCGGATTCTGGCTCGGTCCTGTCGGACATGTCCGATCCCGCATTGCTCGAAAAATACCGCAAGGAGGCGACCGAGCGGATCAAATGCAAGCCGATTGACGATTGGGACGCCAGGATGGCGGCCTACAGGGCGGCGGCGACCAGCAAATGGGATCGCGCCGGCATGGGCTGCGCCGTGGAATACGGCACCGAGGCGGCCATGGAACTCAGCGTTCCGTCCTCTGCCATCTGGGCGTTCGTGACGTTCAGGGTCGACAACATCGAGACCAATCTCGAGGTTCTCGGCGCCAATCTCGAATATTTCGACGTTCTGGCGAAATCCTATTCCGAACACTACCAGGGCATCGAGCTTTCGAGCGAGCTGCGTGTCCGCTGGGAGCAGACGCGCCAACGCTGCGACGAAATCCTCGCCCGCATCGAGCCGCTGATCCCGGACGTCACCGAGGCCCGCATCCTACGCGCGGCGTACTATCTCGCCTCGACGGTCAAGGAAACGCCGCTCGACAAGCAGAACGAGGCGGTGGCGAAAGCGACCGCCGAACTCGAAATCGCCATCAAGGAGAAGCCCGACGCGCTCAACGGTCTCGGACAACTCATGCTCGGTCAGGTGCTCTTTGCGCTGCCCGAATTCCTCGGTGGCGATGCGCTGCGGGCAATCGCGCTCCTCGAAGAAGCACACAAGCTCAACCCCGCCGACATGAACGCCTATCGCGCGCTCGCCGAGGCCTATCTCGGCGAACGCGAGAACGACAAGGCGATCGCACTTCTGAAGGAGGCCCTGGCGACCGATGCGGCCGGGGTCAATCCGCAGGATTATGTCGACGCGTTCAAGTTCCTCGGGGGTCTCGGCATCCGGGTCGGCTTGCCCGAACTCGCGGCCCAGTTCGCCGACAAGCGCGAGGCGATGCTGAAGGAAAAGCCCGACCTCCTCGCACGCAAGGAAACTGCCGCCTTCGGACATGGCGGCGAGGACCCCCTGACCGGCAAAGATCCGAGCGCCCTGAAATGAAGATCACAGGAGAGACCCTCATGAAACTGCATCTGACCTTCGGTGGTGCCCTGATCGCCGCCCTTCTTTCGTCGAGTGCCATGGCGGCGGAATTGCGCGTCGTCTCGGGCACCAGCATCCAGGCCGTGATCGACCAGGCGCAGGCGGGCGACACGATCCTCGTCGAACCCGGCGAATACAAGCAGTCCATCTACATCGACAAGCCTGGCATAACCCTGCAGGGCCTGCGTGACGGCGACAACGGGGCGATGCTGAACGGCGAGAAGAAGCTCAACGACGGCATCATCGCCTCCGGCCATTCCGTCGTCATCAGTGGCTTCCACGTCAAGGGCTACAAGGGCAACGGCATCATGACCCAGGGTGCCAACAACTTCAAAATCCTCGACAATTTCGTCGAAGGCGCTTTCTATGGCATCTTCCCGCAATTCGGTAAAAATGGCGTCGTACAGGGCAATACGGTGACCGGTTGCGAAGATGCCGGCATCTATGTCGGCATGTCGGACAACATCGATGTGGTCGGCAACACCACCCATGGCAATGTCATCGGCATCGAGTTCGAAAACACCCGCAATGCCCTGATGACCGGAAACAATGTCTATGACAATTCGGCCGGCATCGCGCTCACGCTGCTGCCCGGCCTTCCGGTCAAGGATTCCTTCGGCCTCGTGGTTAGGGGCAACAAGGTGATCGCCAACAACCACGAGAACTTCGCGCCTTCGAGCTCGATCGCTGCCGGCGTGCCGACCGGAATCGGCATCCTCGTGCTGGCGCCCGACGAAGTCACGATCGAGGACAACGAGATATCGGACAATTTCAGCACGGGTGTCCTCGTCTCAGACCTGATCACGTTCGGGCTGGCGACCGATCCGAAGATCGATCCCTATTCCGACAAGATTCGCATCCTCGCCAACAAATGGTCCGGTAACGGGGAGAAACCGGCGGGCGCCATCGCCGAAATGCTCGCCCCGACCGGCAAGACGGGTATCGAGGTTCTCGTCGCCAACAAGGGACGCGACAACTGCCTCGCCCAGGCCGACGGCGTCGATTCGCTCGGCACCAAGCGCTGGGAGGCCTGCACGGCCGAGATGAGCAAGGCGACGATGGTGACGGCGATGATCGCGGGTGGTGCCGAGGAGCCGGTCTATACCGCCGAACAGAAGGGCCGGCTGACCTATCTCGCCGTCTGCTCGGGCTGCCACGCCTATGATTCGGTGCTGCACGGACCGTCGATCCAGTCGATCAAGGCGCTTTACTCGGACGATCCCGCTGCCATGCTGGCCTTCGTCAAGAAGCCGGTCCACAAGCGCGAAGGCTTCCCCGAAATGCCGCCGCAGGACTATCTCGGCGAGGAGACGCTGAAGGCCATCACCAACTACGTGCTGAACGAGCTGGGCAACTGATCCACGTCGCGGACACGGGCGAACCGAGCGGGTCTTGCCCGCCCGGATTCGCTTTCTCGCGGCCGGCTATGGCTGAAATCGGTGACGAACGTGCTTCCAGCGCGCGTCCTGCGAACCATGTTCACCTGGGCGGCTCATCACACTGATCAGAAACTAAAAAAATTCTTGTGTGAGGCTTCTGCAGTGGCGATCTGCACCAGGATCCTGCGTCGGCGGCGGCCCGGTCTACGCCTCAGTCGACGAGGCCTTCCTCGTCGAAGAAGGCTTTCTCCGTGACGACGCCGAACAGTGCGTTGAGCCCGATCCCGGCCTCGCCGAGGCCGTTGCAGGCGAGGTCGTGGCGAAGTTCACCGTCCTCGTAGAGCAGGACGCCGCCTTCCATGTCCTTCTGCGCATCGCCGGCGCCGCGGCTGATCATGCGTTCGTAGACGACGTAGGTGAAGTTGCCGGAGGTGATGCCGAGGCGGGTATCGTAACCGCCGGAATAGCCGAGCGAGTGGATGACGAAGCGCCCGACGCTGCCTTCGGCATCGCCCGGCAGTTCGAGGTCCGGGGCGACGAGCGGACCCTGCCTTGCGACGAGCGTGGATCGGTCCGTCGCGGCGCAGACGGAGACCACCTCGTCGGCCTCGAGTTCGCAGGTCAGGACGACGTCTTCGGCGTCGAGGCAGTGGCCGCGCGAGACGTCGTCGGCGGCATGGCCGGGCACCTCGTCGAAGCCCGACTCCTGGCCGTCGGCGCACGGCGCGGGGTCGAAGCGGTCGCGCTCGGTGATGATGGCGTCGCCCTCGATGCGCCAGGTCTGCTCCTCGACCTGATTGTCTTCCTCGATGGCGATCTCGAGGGTAACGTCGAGCCGGTCGCCGGTGCGGCTGCCGGTGATGCGGCTCTCCCAGCTGGTGAAGTAGCCCTGTTCCTTGTCCTGAACGGTGCCGCGCTCGATGCCGGAGAGAGGCCCGTCGCCTTCGGGCAGATCGAGCACGAGCTCGGCGCTGGCCGTCGTGGTCTCGTAGGCGAAGCAGCGTTCCGCGGCTTCGGCCGCGGGCATGAGAAGGACGAGCGCAACGAGCGCCGACGGCACTGAACGAAGAGAAAGCAAGGAGGACACCGATCGAAAAGGGGAGGGGACTCTGGCGCCAGAATGAGCGGGAAGCCGTTACCGTGCAACGGAAATCCGCAGGGGTGGCGGGGTGTCGCGGCAAGGTCGATGGCCGCCGCGTCCCGAGGAGCAGGTGGAACGCCGGCGAACCGGCGCTCACATCAGCGACGGCAGGAACAGTGCGATCGCCGGGAACAGGATGATCAGCACCACCAGGGCGAGATAGGCGATCCAGAAGGGGAAGACGCCGCGGAAGATGTCGTACATCGACACGTCGGACGTCATCGAGGCGATGGCAAAGACGTTGACGCCAATCGGCGGGGTAACGACGCCGAGCTCGACCATGATGACGACCAGAACGCCGAACCACACCGGATCGAAGCCGGCATGGACGGCCAGCGGATAGAACAGCGGCACGGTGAGCACCAGAGCCGGCAACGCGTTCATGAACATGCCGATGACGACGTAGAACAGGAGGATCGCGCCGATCAGCTGGTACGGGCCGAGATCGAGCGCGGAGACCAGGTTGGCGACCTGCTGCGTCAGGCCGCTGATGGCGATGAACCGGCTGAAAGCGGTGGCGAACAGGAAGATCAGGATGATGCCTGCGGTCAGCCGCAGCGTATGCTCGATCGACGCGATGAAGGCGCGCCAGGAGAGGCGCCGCGTCGCAACGGATATCAGCAGCGCCCCGGCGACGCCGATGCCGCCGGCCTCGTTGGGCGTGACCATGCCGCTGTAGATGCCGCCGAGAACGAGCACCATCAGGACGAGGACCGGCCAGACTCCGCTGCTCGCCTCCATGCGCTGGCGCCAGCTGCTCTTCTCGCCGCGCGGGGCCAGCGTCGGGTCGAGCCAGGCCCGGATCGTGATCAGCAGGACGAGGATCACGGCGAAGAGGATGCCCGGCAGCACGCCGGCCATGAACAGCTTGCCGATCGAGACCTCGGTGATCATGCCGTAGACGATGAAGGCGAGGCTGGGCGGGATCATCACGCCGATGGTGGCCGCGCAGGCGATCGACGCGGTGGCGAGCTTCATGTCGTAGCCATAGGCGCGCATCTGCGGTAGGGCGATCGAGCCCATGGCATAGACGCCCGACAGCGTGTCGCCGACGATGGAGGAAAGTCCGGCGCAGGACACCGTGCTGGCCGATGCCAGTCCCCCAGGCAGGTGCCCGATCCAGCGGTAGGCGGCGCGGTAGAGTTCCTCGGCGAAGCCCGAGGCGACCACGATCAGCCCCATCCAGGTGAACAGCGGGATGACGCTCCAGGTCTGGTCGCCGACGACATCGAGCGTCGTGGTGGCTAGGCTGGTCAGGCTGGCATTGGCGTTGATCAGCAGGCTGATGCCCATCAGCGCCGTGATCGCCATCGCCGCGGCGACGTGGACGCCGAGGAAGATGAGGACGAAGCACAGCACGATGCAGAGCACACCGCGCAGATCGCGGGGAATGTCGAAGGGCAGGTGCTGCGGCAGCAGGACCATCCACAGGATCGCCACCGCGGCCAGCGTCCAGGCGAGGCCGATGGCGACGGCGCGGGCGTCGCGCAGCCGCGCCGTGTCGGCGAGTGCGGCGACGAGGTTGGCGGCGAGCGCCAGCGCGAACAGGACGATGAAGACCGCCGCGGCCAGGGCGAACGGCCATTCCGGCACCTTCAGCACGCCCGTGACGATGGCGTTGTCCCTGAGATAGGCGGTCTGGCGCAGCACCTCGACAGCGGTAACGACAATCGTGCCCAGCGTCAGCAGCAGGCCTGCCGCGACGGTCGGCAGCCGGGCGTAGTCCGGCAAGTGCGGGAGGATCATGTCGACGCGGATGTGACCGCGCGCCAGTTCCACGACGCCGAGCGTCGACAGGGCGACGACGATCATCAGAAGACCGTTCATCTCCATGCCGCCGGGGACGACGACAGAGAGCAGGTTGCGCAGCGCGACGTCGGCCACGGTGAGGCCCATCATCAGGATGAGCGCGACGCCGCCGGCGAACTGCGCCGCGCGGTTCGGCCACGACACCATGCGCCACGGCGCCTTCGCTTCGGTTTCGGTCATGGCAGCCATGTCGGTCGCGGCAGTCGTCACGGGAAATGCTCGGTTCGGTTTCGCAACCGTCCGGCGGCCTTTTCGCGGGCCGCCGGAGCCGTCCTGGAGGAGGCTGGGCTAGTTCTGGTCGTAGAGCTTGAGCAGACGAGCGGCCTCGTCGAGGATTTCCTGTCCCGGCATGCCCTTGGCGTCCGCCTTCTTCACCCATTCGTCCCAGAGCGGGCGCATCTCGCCCGCCAGAGCGGCCTGGTCCTCGGCCGAGAGGATGAAGATATTCTCGCTCGGAATGGCGCCCATCGCGGCCGCTGCGCCGTCGGTGGTATTGTTGAAGAAGTAGATCGGCATGAGATCGGCGATGTGCGCCTTCTCCTGCTCCGTCAGCTTCGCGTGGGTATCCTTGTTCATCACGGTCGAATAGGTGCCGGGATTGAGGTTGACGAGGGTGTGGTAGGTGGTCACCTCGTTGAGCTTGAAGTTGTTCACCCAGCCCCAGGCGCACAGGACGCCATCGACGGCGCCGCGCTGCAGGGCGAGATAGGCGTCCGGTCCCACCATCACGCTGGCGCTGGCGCCGAGCTTTTCCATGACCTGCACGCCGGCCGAATCCTGCGCTGCCAGCACCTTGCCTTTCAGGTCGGCGAGGCCCTTGATCGGCGTGCGGGTGTGCAGATGCGAGCCCATGGCGACGAACGTGGCGATCTCGACCACGTTGTCGGCGTCGGCGAAGAGCTCGCCCATCTGCGGGTAGGCTTCGCGCAGACGCCAGTAGACGACGCTGGCGACTGTCTGGTTCTTCGACAGGCCGGGCAGGCTGAACAGTTCCAGCTGCGGGAACTTGCCGGGCAGGGCCGGATGCCAGACGAAACCGATGTCGAGCAGGCCCGATCCGGTCGCCTGCAGCCAGTCCTTGAACGGCGTCACCGAATTGGGCGGGAAGAAGGTCACCTTGGCGCGACCGGCGGTGATCGCTTCGAGCTGCGCGGCGAAGCGGCGATCCATGGCGTTCCACGGCGTACCGTCCGCCGAGGCGAACTGCATCTTCAGCTCGATCTCGGGCGCCGCGGCCGAGGCGCGTGTCGAAAGCGTCGTGCCGGCCAGCGCCAGCAGGGATAGGCCGCCGAACGTCCTGCGGCTGATTGCCGAATCCGCCTTGGCATGGCCGATCGATTTTCCGGATGTCATGTCTGTACCTCCCGTCCGTTTGTGCCCCACAATGGTCACGTGCGCCGTGGCTGCGCCGGCCATTCGCTGCCCGAGACGCACGCCCTCGCCATCCCACCGACCCGGCAGCATGGCGCTCCTCGATAGAGACACTAGGACCGGCGAAAGATCATGAATACTTATTTCTTCTTAATCGATCCATCATCGCCGCTTAAGGCAGAAGCCATCACCCTCTGCCACTCCTCCTCGGAGCGGCGCAATTCCTGTATGAACTGGTCGTAGAGTATCCCGGCCGCGCGCGACAACGGATGGCGTGTCGGATAGATCAGCGCAACCTCCACGGCGAGGGCGGAATCGATGATCGGGTTGACGGTCAGCCGGTCGTTGCCGAGCTCCTTCTGGCCGATCCAGTAAGGCAGGATCGCCGACCAGTCGGTCTGGCTGAGGAACTCGAGGCCGGCCGAAAGGCTGGCGATGGAGATGATCCGCTCGGCTCGGATCTCGCCGTTGCGGATCGCCGCGTCGATCTTCGGCCGCAAGCTGTTCGCCGCGTTGGGCGTAAACAGCTTGAGTGGCGGCATGTCGGCGAGTCGCAGGGGCTTCATCGGCATCAGCCCGCGTCGCGAGCCCGATACCAGCGTCACCGGGAACCGTCCGATCGAGGTGGCCGAGAGGCCGATCTGCGGTTTCTCGAACTGGCCAATAAAAAAGTCCAGGGCACCGCCGGCAACCTCCGCGAGCAGCGAATCGGCCGTGCCGCTGGCGATGTCGATGTCGACCTTGGGGTATTCGCGGGTGAATCGCGCCAGGGTCGACGGCAGGATCGCCTTGGCCAGGCCCGGCGCGAAGCCGGCGGAGACGGCCCCGCTGAGGCCGGCGGTGAAGTCCTCTACCTCCATCTCGGCCTCGGAAACGGCCTTCAGGATCGCCAGAGAGCGCTCGTAGAAGCGGCGGCCGGCCGAGGTCGGCACGACGCCGCGGCGCGTCCGTTCGAGCAGGCCGACCCCTAGCCGCGCCTCCAGCGCGCTCATCTGTTGGCTGACGCCCGAGGCGGTGCAGTTGAGGCGATTGGCGGCCGCGCTGAGGGAGCCTTCCTCGCAAGCGGCGACGAAGAATCTAATCTGCCTCAGGTCCATTGTCGCTCCGATCAGCTTTCAGCAAGGCGTAACGCCTGCATTAGGAATTTTAACTACCGGTTACGGCAAATTCAACTCTATGGTCCGTCGGGGCCGTCGACAGCAGGCCATGCCGGGATCCGGCGCCGCAGCCCGGGGAGGACGATCGAAATGACGCCGCAGGAACGCGCGTCCCGCGTGCGCCAGATGGGCGCGCGCCAAGACTGGTGGTCGCTTCGCGCCGAGGCCGCGATTGCGCCGGAACGCGAGGTCGTCGACGCGCACTTTCACCTTTGGGACGAACGCGACTTCCCCGATCCCGCACAGCCGGGCCGGGCGCTGCGGACCAGCCGCTATCTCCTCGATGCGTTCCTCGGCGACGCCCGCGGCGGGCACCGCGTCGTCCAGGCGGTCTACGTGGAATGCGGATCGGGGTACCGCGCCGACGGGCCCGAACATCTGCGTCCGGTCGGCGAGACGGAGTTCGCGGCAAGGATGGCCGCGCGTTCGGTCGACGGCGACGGGCGGGAAACGATCGCGGCGATCGTGGCTCACGCGGACCTGCGTCATCCCGAGTTGGAGACGCTGCTCGACCGGCACGAGGCGGCCGGCGGCGGCCGCCTGCGCGGCATCCGCCAGAGCGGCGCCCGTCTCGACGAACCGTCGCTGAGGCTGCTCGCCGGCGCTGCGCCGCGCGGCCTTTACGCCGACCCCGCCTTCCGCCGCGGCCTGGCCGTCGTCGCCGAGCGCGGCTTCGCCTTCGACGCCTTCCTCTTCCACTTCCAGCTCGACGAGCTGGTGGATCTCGCCCGCGCCGTCCCGGCCGCAACCATCGTGGTCAACCACCTCGGCGCGCCCATCGGCTACGCCGGCGCGCCCATCGATCGCGATCCGGTGTTCGTCGAATGGCGCGGCCGGATCGAGCGGCTGGCGGAGCGTCCCAACCTGGTCATGAAGCTCGGCGGCATGGCGTCGATCGTCACCCAGTACGACGCCCACGCGCGGTCGCGGCCTCCCTCGTCCGAGGAGTTCGTCGCCGAGCGCGGCGCCTATTTTCACCATGCGATCGGTCGCTTCGGCGCCGAACGCTGCATGTTCGAGAGCAACTTTCCCGTCGACAGCGTGGCGATCGGCTACGGCAACCTGTGGAACGCCTACAAGATCATCGCTGCCGCACACGGCACCGCCGCCGGCGATGCGCTGCTCGCCGGCACGGCGCGGCGCGTCTACCGGCTGCAGCGGGCTGGGCCTTGATGCAACGCACCGCGAGAAACTGCCGCCGCAGGAACAGGAGAACCGCATGAGACCGCTCGAAGGCTATCGGGTTCTCGACCTCACCCATGTACTGGCCGGCCCCTGCGCCACCCACCACCTGCGCTGCCTCGGAGCCGAGGTCATCAAGGTCGAGCGGCCGGAAACTGGCGATCCGATGCGCGCGCTCGGGATGCAGCCCGAACTCGGAGGCCTGCCGCCCGGTTTCCGGGCGCTCAACGCCGGCAAGAAGTCGGTGGTCGCCGACTTGGCCACCGAGGTGGGCAGGGCAGCCGTCCTGGCGCTCGCGCGCGATTGCGATATCTTCGTCGAGAATTTTCGCCCCGGTGTGGCGAGGCGGCTCGGCGTTGGCCCGGATGCCATCCGCGCGGTGCGGCCGGACGTCATCTACTGCTCGATCTCCGGATGGGGCCAGGGCGGGCCCAACAGCGGTTTCGGTGCCTACGACCACGTCATCCAGGCGGCGACCGGGATGATGTTGCTGCAGGGCGATGCCGCCGACAGCACGCCGGTCAAGGTCGGTTTCCCCGTGATCGACATCGCTACCGGCATCAGCGCGGCCGAGGCCATCCTCGCCGCGGTCATCCGCCGCCTGCGCGGCGACGGCGCGCCGATCACGCTCGACGTGTCGATGGTCGATTCGGCGCTGGCGCTGATGTCGGGCCCGGCCTCCGCGACGCTGGCGTCGGGCGAGGCGCCGCGACGCGCCGGCAACCGGGGGTTCGTCGGCAGTCCCGGCGCCGAGACCTTCGCCACCGCCGGCGGCCACATTTCCGTTGCCGCCAACACGTTCGGCCAGTTCGAGACGCTGTGCCGCCTCATCGGCCGGTCCGAGCTGGCGCGGCCGCCGCACGTTCCAGCGGGCCTCGCCACCGGGGACTTCCTGGCCAACGTCGCCAACGAGGATCTGCGTAGCCAACTCGCCGCCGCATTCGCCGAAAGGGACGCGGCGACGCTGGAAGACGCGCTCAACGCTGCCGGCGTACCGGCGGCGCGGGTGAGGGACCTCGGCGAGTTCCTCAGGGACGTTTATCCGCGCACCACCGGCATCGGTGTCGCGGGAGAGCCGGTCGCCTTCGGACCGGCCTTCCGCACGGTCGAGGCGATCCCACTTGAGCCGGCGACGGCGCCGATGCTCGGCGCCCATAACGATCTGCTCGTCCATACGCGCTGAGGGACAGTTCGCCGTCCGCTCCGAGCGGCCCGCGAGGACCGGCGCGCCTGTCCCCCAGCGCGGCGAGAAACGGCATGCGTCTCGTATGATATTAACACACAAGATAGTGAGTATTGACATGTGGGCGGCTCGGGACCATTGATGCAGCGCTGACACGAGGGAGGCGGGACTGTCAGGGAGGAGCATCGAGATGGCTTGTTCGGCCGCAATCCGGTCGGAGACGACGGGAGGCGTGTGCTGACGCGCGCCGCTGAGGAACCGGCGGCGGCGGCGGCGAAAGGTCGCGACACGTCCGTCGCGCGTTTTCCCGCAGGCGACGCGCGTGGCGTGCGCGCGGGCGGCCTCGACGTCTTTCGTGGTCTGCCCTACGCGCTATCGCCGGTAGGCGAAAGGCGCTGGCGGCCGCCGGTGCCGATGCCACGGTGGGACGGCGTGCGCGAGGCGCTGAAGCCGGGCCCAGCCTGCACGCAGCCGGCGCGGCGGGCCGGCAGCATTTACGCCAGCCCGCTCGCCGAGACGGCGGAGGACTGCCTCTCCCTCGATATCTGGGCTCCGACCGGCGCGCGCGATCTTCCGGTGTTCGTCTGGATCCACGGCGGATCGTTCATCTGGGGCGCGGGCAGCGAGCCGTACTACGACGGCGCGGCACTCGCCCGCCGAGGTGCTGTTGTCGTCACCATCAACTACCGCCTCGGCGTCTTCGGCTACCTCGCCCATCCCGAGCTGAGCGCGGAATCGCCCGACGGCATCTCCGGCAACTACGGGCTTCTCGACCAGATCGCTGCACTCGAATGGGTGAGGGACAATATCGCCGCGGTCGGCGGCGATCCGGCCAACGTCACCATCGCGGGAGAGTCGGCGGGCGCGCTCAGCGTGCTCTACCTGATGGCCGCGCCGGCGGCGCACGGCCTGTTCGCCAGGGCGATCGCGCAGAGCGCCTACATGATTTCGACGCCGGCGCTGAAGGATGTTCGCCACGGGCAGGAGCCGGCGGAAGCGGCGGGCGAACGCCTGGCGGACAAGATCGGCGCCGACGGCATCGCCGGCCTCAGGTCGATGGACGCCGAGGCCCTTGCCGAGGCGGCGCTGCGCGCCGGCTTCGCGCCCTCCGGGACGGTCGACGGCGTCGTGCTGCCTGGCCAACTGGTCGAGATCTTCGAGCGCGGCGAGCAGGCAAGGGTGCCGCTTCTCGCCGGCTTCAACAGCGGCGAGGCGCGCTCACTGCGCTTCCTCGTGCCGCCGCTGCCCGAGACAGCGGAGGCCTACGAGGCGGAGATCCGCCGCCGCTACGGGGAATTCGCCGACGAGTTCCTGCGCCTCTACCCCTCCGGTGACATCGAGGAGAGCGCGCTGGCCACGGTCCGCGACGCGCTCTACGGATGGACGTCGCTGAAGCTCGCGGCGACGCAGAAGGCGGCCGGGCGCGGTGCGTTCCTCTACTACTTCGATCACACCTATCCGGCCGCGAGCGCCGCCGGTCTCGACGGCTTCCATGCCTGCGAACTGCCGTATCTCTTCGGCACGCGAGACCGGACGCCGCCGCTGTGGCCGCCCGTTCCGGCGACGGCTGCGGAGGCAGCGCTCGGCGACGCCATCGGCGACTACTGGATCTCGTTCGCGCGGACCGGTGCGCCGCGCGCGCCCGAAGCGCCGGACTGGCCCGACCACGGCGCGGACGGGGCATTCATGCATTTCTCCGGAACGCCGCGTCTTTCGTGCGACCTGCTGCCCGGCATGTTCACGCTCGACGACGCGGTGGTACGCCGGCGGCGTGAGGCGGGGAATACCCCCTGGAACTGGAATTGCGGGGTGGCGGCGCCGCTCCCCGACACGGAGAACCGGCAGGCATGAAAGACGGTGCGATGCAGCCCTATGCGCTGACGCTCGACAAGTTCCTCGACCACGCGGCGAAGTGGCATCCGGATGCCGAGGTGGTGACGGCGCAAGGCGAGGGGCCGAACGCGCGGATCGGTTACGCTGCGCTGCGCGAACGGGCGCGGCGCGTGTCGGGCGTCCTCGCCGGTCTCGGCGTCCTCGCCGGTAGCCGCGTCGCCACGCTCGCCTGGAACAGCCAGGCCCATGTCGAGGCGTGGTTTGCGATCATGGGCATGGGCGCGGTGTGCCACACGGTGAACCCTCGGCTCACACCGGAACAGACCGCGGCGATGCTGCGCCAGTCGGGTGCGCAGGTCCTGATCGTCAGCGTCGACCTCCTGCCTCTCGCGCTCGAGATCGCCGGCATCACGCCCTTGCGGCACGTGCTGACCATCGACGGCGACGTGACCGCGTCAGACGAAGGCGGCGCCGTTCCCCTGGAAACGATGCTCGCCGATGCGCCGACCGACGCCTCCTGGGGCGGCTTCGACGAGAACGCGGCTTCCGGCCTGTGCTTCACGTCGGGCACGACGGGGCAGCCCAAGGGCGTCACCTACACGCACCGCTCGGGCTTCCTGCACACGCTGAGGCTGCTCCAGGCCGACGTGATGGGCATGACGGCGGAAGACACCGTCATGCCCGTGGTGCCGATGTTCCACGCAAACGCGTGGGGAATGCCATTCGCGGCACCGGCAGTCGGTGCGAGACTCGTGCTGCCCGGGCGCCAGTCCGACGGCGCCAGCCTCGCCCGGCTGATCGTGGCCGAAGGGGTCACCATCGCATCGGCCGTGCCCACGGTCTGGCTCGGCCTCGTCGAGCACCTCGAGGCCGAAGGTGGCGAGGTGCCGTCGCTCAGGCGCGTCGTCGTCGGCGGGTCGCCGATGCCGCCGGCTCTGATGGAACGCATCGAACGCCGGCTCGGCGTGACGGTGCAGACGAGTTGGGGCATGACCGAGCTTTCGCCACTGGGCACCATCGCGCCGCCCGGCCTCGCCCGGCGCGATCCGGCCCTGTCGGGAAGGCCCGCGATCGGCATCGACCTGTTGCTGACCGACGCCGAGGGGTGTGCGCTGCCGCAGCAGCGCGGTGCCGAGGGCCACCTGCGCGTGCGCGGGCCCTCCGTGGTCGAGCGTTATCTCGGGCAGGACGAGCCCGCCACCGACACCGACGGCTGGTTCGACACGGGCGACCTCGCCAGGATCGACGGCAAGGGCAACCTGATCATCACGGGACGGGCGAAGGACCTGATCAAGTCCGGCGGCGAGTGGATCAACCCGGCGCAGATCGAGGCGATCGTGGCGGCGTTGCCGCAGGTGTCGCTCGCCGCCGTCGTCGGACGGACGGATCCGAAATGGGGCGAGCGGCCGATCCTGCTGGTCGAGATGCGCAGGGACGGAGTCCTCACGGACGAGGAACTGCTTGCGCCGCTGAAGGGAAAGGTGGCTTCGTGGTGGATTCCCGACCAGGTCGTGCGGCTGGCGAAGATGCCGACGGCGGCGACGGGAAAGGTGGATAAGCTCAGCCTGCGCTCGCAGTACGGACAGGGCTGAGATGCCGCCGGAGAGCGAAGTCGGCCGCTGAACGCGCGGGGCTGGTCGCGGCAGGCGGCCGGGTCTATCAAGCGCTAGGCACGGCGATCGGTTCGCCGGCGAATTCGGGTAGGGTGCATGACGTCGACAGTGCAGAAGAGCTCGCGCCGCAAGGGCTCGACGAAGGCCGAACAGCGCGCCGAGATGACCGAACAGATCCTCGACGCGGCCGAGTTCCTGTTCTCGCAACACGGTCTCTACGGCGTGACGCTGAAGGACGTCGCCAAGCATGTCGGCGTGCACCACACGCTGATCAACTACTACTTCGCCGACAAGAAGGCGCTGTTCGATTCCGTGTTCTCGCGACGCGCCGTGATCACGAGCGAGCGGCGCATGCGCATGCTGGAGGAATACGAAGCGGCCTGCGCCGGCAAGCCGACGGTGGAAGGCGCGCTACGCGCGTTCCTCGATACCGACCTCGATCTCTACATCGACGGCGGCGAGGGCTGGCGCAACTATGCGGCCCTCGGCGCCCAGGTGGCCAATACGCCCAAATGGGGTGCCGAGATGATGGACGAGCACTTCGATCCCGTTGTCCTGCGCCTGATCGGCATCCTCAGGAAAGCGCTGCCCGACTGCGCCGACGAAGATATTTTCTGGGGTTATCATTTCGTCACAGGCGCGCTGATGCTGACGCTCGCGCGCACCGGGCGCATCGACAAGCTTTCCGGCGGCCTCTGCCGCTCGGAGGACTTCGCTGCGGTCAAGGCACGAATGTCGACATTCATGGCGGCCGGATTCCTCGCGATCTGCCGCAAAGACAAGCATTTACAGCCGTAAGACGCAGCGCGCGTCGAGTGCTTTCGGCGCCCCCGGAAGGGTATGCCGGACAAAGAATCGCTTGCGAAAAACTTATTAATTATCTAGTGAGTGAATAGAATGAAGAACCAAGCCGAAGATGCCGGAACGATGTTGGATGGACGCGTCGCGATCATTACCGGCGCCGGTGGCGGGCTGGGGCGGTCGCATGCGCTGCTACTGGCGAAACTGGGCGCGAGGGTCGTCGTCAACGACATGAACGCCGCGGCCGCCGAGGCGGTGGCGGCGGAGATCGGGGAGGCCGGCGGCGAGGCGATCGGTTTCGCCGCATCGGTGACCGACGAGGCGCGGATCGGCGAAATGGTCGCCGCCGCGATGCAGGCCTGGGGTCGCGTCGACATCCTCGTCAACAATGCCGGCATCCTGCGCGACAGGAGCTTCGCCAAGATGACGATCGCCGAGTTCCGCGACGTCGTCGACGTCCACCTGGTCGGTTCGGCGATCTGCACCAAGGCCGTGTGGGAGATCATGCGCGAGCAGCGCTACGGGCGCGTCGTCATGACGACGTCGTCCACCGGCCTTTTCGGCAATTTCGGTCAGGCCAACTACGGCGCCGCCAAGATGGCGCTGGTAGGCCTGATGCAGACGCTGGCGCTGGAGGGCGAGAAGTACGGCATCAAGGTCAACTGCATCGCGCCGACAGCGGCGACGGCGATGACGGACGGCTTGCTTCCGGCGGACGTGACCGCGCGGCTGTCGCCCGAACTCGTCAGCGCCGGCCTGCCGGCGCTGGTCGGCGAGGACGCCCCGACGCGCGCGATCCTGTGCGCCGGCGCCGGGCATTTCGCCCGGTCGAACGTCACCCTGACCAATGGCGCGCAGATCGGTGGCGGCGAGGACGCGGCGCGGCGCGTCGCCGCGAACTGGGCGGCCATCAGCGACAGGGCCGGCGAGATCGTGCCCGACTACGGGTTCATGCAAATGGAGCGCGAACTGGCCAGCGCGCCGGTCGCGGAACGGATGAGGACCGCCGCGGGCTAGACGGACGCAAACGACCGGGAGGCGATGGCGGTCCGGCGCCGCCGCGAGGAGGCCTGGGGGGCATCAGCCGGAGCGCCATCGCGGGCGCATTCTTTGGGGGGCGGAAGGATGAGCCACGCCGGGAGGGCGCAGTTCAGCCAGGAGAGGATCGTACTGATCATCGCGACTGCGATGTTCATTGTCTTTTCGGTCTCCCTCGACGGCTTCTTCACCGCCGGCAACATCGTCTCGCTGGTGCAGAACGTATCGATCCTCGGCGTGCTGGGGATCGGCATGGCGCTGACCATCATCGGCCGGGGCATCGACCTGTCTATGGTCGCCAACATGGCGATTTCGGTCGCCTGGGTGCTCTTTCTCGCCAATGGCGGGACGCCGCTGCCGCTGGCGATCATTTGCGGCCTCGCCTTCTGCCTTGTCGTCGGCCTGATCAACGGCATCTTGATCGCCTATGTCGAGATCCCGGCGATCTTCGCGACGCTGGCGATGGGCACGGCCGTCTACGGCTTCGGCCAGTCGATGCTCGTCGAAGGCGACGTCATCTTCGTGCCGCGCACCGAAGACTGGTTCAAGGCGATCGGCGGCTCTTCGCTCTTCGGCATACCGAGCCCGGTTCTCTGGTTCGCCGTCATCGGGCTGGTCGCGGCCGCCTTCCTCGGCCTGACGCGGCCTGGCCGCTTCATCTTCGGCATGGGCGACAATCCGCTTGCCGCACGCGTCACCGGCGTGCCGACGAGGCCGATGATGGTCGTCCAGTACCTCGCCGCGTCGCTGATCGCCTTCGCCGCCGGCGTCCTCACCGCGACGCTGGTCGACTCGATGAATACCCGGGTCGCCGCATCGACGCTGGTCTACGACGTCATCCTCGTGGCGGTCATCGGTGGCATTGGCTTGTCCGGCGGCAAGGGCGGCATCCGCAACGTCGTCGTCGGCACGCTGCTGATCGGGACGTTGCTCAACGGCATGACCATCATGGACGTGCCGTACACGTTCCAGAACATCGTCAAGAGCCTGATCCTGCTCGTTGCCATCGTCGCGGACTCGATCCTGAACCCGCGCGACGAACAGACCTCGCAGCAAGGGGACATCTGACGCGTCCCGCGGGGATCGGACCCACAGCGTCATCAAAGGGAGGAAATGAAATGAGCCTGAAAAGACTGATGATAGCCGGAGCTGCCGTCCTCGGCCTGGCTTCCGCCACTGGCCTCGCGCAGGCCGAACGGCCCGACGACGGGCAGTGGAGCAAGACTGCGGAGGCGCTCAAGGGCAAGAAGGTCGCCTATGTCCCGATCGCCATGGGTTTCGACCTGACCCAGGCGTGGGCGGCCGCGCTCGAACATTCGGCGAAGGAATGGGGCTTCGAGTTGACCATCCGCGACCCCAACTGGGATGTCGCCGCCGGCGTCCAGGCGCTGTCGCA
>CALFXR010000165.1 GCA_937958475.1 uncultured Mesorhizobium sp.
CGGCAATTCGAATATGTCGCGTGATCCGCCTATGAATATCATCGCCATGGTGACTCTCCTTTTTCCTGCAACGCCCCGCGCCTCTGCCCTCCCGCCTCTCCCTCTGGCGTGCGACGACATGGTGCGCTGCGCCGGCTGTCGAGAAGCGACGCGCCGTCGTCGGCGCGTCGCCAAGGAAACCGGCGCTCACGCGCCGGCCTCCGTAAACCGCCAGACCGGGATGCCGAGACGCCGCGCCTTGTCGGACAGGTTTTCGGTGATGCCGGAGCCGGGGAAGACGATCAGCCCGTAGGGCATCACCGACAGCAGCTGGTCGTTACGTCGGAACGGGGCGGCCTTGGCATGCCGGTTCCAGTCGGGCTTGAAGGCGATCTGCGTGACCTTGCGGTTCTCGGCCCAGCAGGCGGCAATACGCTCGGCGCCGCGCGGGCTGCCGCCGTGCAGCAGCACCATGTCCGGATGTTTCTCGCGGGCCTTGTCGAGCGCGTCCCAGATCCGATCGTGATCGTTGCAGTCGAGGCCGCCGGCGAAGGCGATCTTGGTGCCGGCGGGCACGAGCACCTCGGTCTCGGCGTGCCGGCGGGCGGCGAGGAAGTCGCGGGAGTCGATCACCGCCGACGTCATCGCCTGATGGTTGACCTTGGATCCGGTGCGCGGCCGCCATGCCGATCCGGTTTGGGCCTCGTAGAGGTCGGCGGCCTCGTCGCGCATGATTTCCAGCACGTTGCGGCGCTCGATATAGGTGATGCCCTCGGCTGTGAGCCGTTCCAGCTCGACGGACTTCACCTCCGAGCCGTCCTGCTCGCTCTGGCTTGAACGCTGCGCCTCCTCGTTGCGGTCGAGGTTGCGGGCGACACGCTCGGCTGCGCGGTGGAAGACGTTCACGAAGGACCAGAGCAGGTCGTCGAGATCGGGTTCGAGCCGGGTGTCACCGAGCATGCCGGCGAAGGTGTCGACGATTCCCGCAAGCCCGGCGCGGATCACCTCATCGTCGGGCAGCGGTCGGGGGTCCGGCTCGTCCTGATGCGGTCGGTGGCCGTACATCTGCAGCTCGAGGATGACGCGGTCGGTCGGCGAGGAGGCGTGGTAGGGCTCGTAGGCGTCGTCGAAGGGAAGCTCGTAGGTCATGGCGTGTCTCCGTCGGTTGTGGCCGCACCCATCGCGGCCTGACAGCGCATCCCGGCCGCGCCCCGGGCGCGGCCGCACCGAAGGCCGGAGCGAAGCGGAGGACGGCGCAGCCGTTGCGGCCGTGATCGGGGGGTGGCAGGGATCGCCTCTCAGGCAGGCCGCGGGCGCGGCCTCTCCGGCAGACTGCCGCCATGGCCGTGAAGTTTCCGGTGACGCCGGCTCTGCCCGCCTGTCGGCGAGCGCCATTCATCCGGACGGAGGTAAGAGACTGGCATCCTCCGGGACGAGCTGATCGCTGAGCCATGCCGCGAGATGGGTCGGGCCGAGATGGCGCAGATCGTCGTTAAAGTCACCGAGCTGCGGCCGCAGCGCCAGAGCGAGGATCCCGGCCTCACCTGCGCGCTGACTGAGGCGTTCGATGCCGTGCCGGCCGGCGGCGTCGGCATCGGCCGCGATGTAGAGGCGACGGCAGCCAGGCGGGAAGGTGAGGCCGGCGAGGTGATTGGCCGAGGTGGCGGCGGCCACCGGCAGCGCCGGCATCGCCGTGCGGAGCGAGGCCATCGTCTCAAAACCCTCGCCGGCGGCAATGACCGGAACGGGCGTGCCGGGATCGAGGCCGAGCCAGATGCCATTGCCCAGGAGATGACCGAGCGAGCGTCGGGGATCGGCGATCTGCGCCTTGCCGTTGCCGTCCGGAGCGAGCCAGGTGCGCTGGAGGCCGGTGATGCGTCCGTCCAAACTGGTGACGGCCGCGATCAATGCGGGCAGAGTCTGCGTCTCGCCGGTCACGAGATCCCGGTAGTAGCAGCCTGGGTGGAAGCGCAGGGCGCGCTCATGAGCTGTCAAGAGAATGCCGCGGCCGGCGAGATAGCGTTCGGCCAGCGTGCCGGTGACCGGCTTCGACATGGCGAACAGGCGGCGCGCGGCGTCAGGGGAGCCGCGGGTCGCGGCGGGCTGGCACTGGATACCGCATGATCGGGACTGGGGTTCTGGCCGTGGGATGGCGAGGAAGCGATGCGCTTCATCGGCAACCTCACGGAATCCGATCAGGCCGCAGCTCGCTTCGATAACGTCGAGCAGGTCGCCATATTCGGCCGTCGCCTCGTCGACCCACTTACCGGCCGGACCTTTGGCATTGGCCCTCAGCCGCACATGCATGGAGCGGCCGCGCGTGTTGCGAACATCGCCGACGATCCAGTGGTTGCCGGAGCGATGACCGTTGGAGAGATATTCGCGGCACACCGCTTCGGCTTGATCGCCAAGGCGGCGCGCCAGCTCGGAGGCCGAGCCAGTCATGGTCGCCTCCGTTCACGCTGCTGCCGTGCGGTCGGTAACCCCGACCAGCGTGTGGCGATCGAGAAGCGAGGCAAGGATGGCGCAGCCTTGTCCGCCGGTCGGAATGAATAGCCTGAGCTTCCAGGAGATGATCTCGGAGATCAGGCCCAGCGCCTTCAGGCGCGGCACCATCGCGTCGGTGAAGCCGATCAGCTCGACGCGGTAGTCGTTCATGACCCGGCTGCGGCGCAGGATCAGGCCTTCGGCAAGCTGCAGTCCGATCCGCCCATCGACTAGCCCGGTCCAGGCCTCCTCTGGTGCCAACGTCGGCACATTGTCGATGCCGAGATTGCGCAGCATGGTCGCGACCTGCGTCGGCGCGATGTGACGGCCGATGATGCGTTCGCCGGCGTCGGTCTGGATGCGGTAGACCTGGCAATCATGGTCAGGCAGACGCCGCCAGATCGGCAGAAGCAGGCCGGTGACAATGTGGAAGGTGCTGGTGGTGAACTCCGGAACCGCAGCCACTTCGGCGTTCCAGAGTTCACAGAACAGCTTTCGGTCCGTCGGCTGCCAATGAGTCTCAGCAAGGGCGTCGAGACCGAACCGCAGTTCGTCGGTGGGCCGAAGCAGGCGCACGCGGTGCTCTATCGCGCCGTCGTCGAGCATCAGGCTTGCGGTCGGCAACTGGATCGCCGCGCGGCCCGACCGTGTGTTGACCAGCAGGATCGATTGCGGCTCCGCGCGGGCGATCGCCAGCGCGTCGGCCAGGTCGAGTGGACGAATGCGGTCCTTGCGCGCGACGGTCAGCACATGTGACTGCGCGCCCGACACCGGATGCGTGTAGACGGTGCGACGATCGGTGACGACGATGCTCTCCGCCGTGATCGTTTCCAGACCCTTGTCGTAGCTGCCGGCGGCAATAGCGCCCTCGACCTTCGCCGCCATCAGCTGCTCGAACACTTCGAACAGCAGATTCTGGGTTTCGATGCGTAGCGCCAACAGCCGGTTGAGCCATGTCGTGATCGGCGGCAGCTCGTCGCGCAGTCCGCCTTCGTCCGTAGTTAGCGACAAGCCGGTGACCGCCTCGAAGGTCGTGAGCGAGCAACCATCGATCTTGCCCTGGTGCAGCAGCCAGTAGAACTGGCGTAGTGCGGCGCGGGCATAGGGGCTTTCCAGATTGTCTTCGGACCGGAACAGCCCTGCGCCGCCGGTCTGGCGCTGGCCGCGCGTGATCGCGCCCAACGTGTCGAGCCGTCGGGCGATGGTCGACAGGAAGCGCTTGCCGGCTTTTACGTTTGCGGCCATCGGCCGAAACAGCGGTGGCTGCGCCTGGTTCGTGCGATGAGTGCGTCCGAGACCCTGGACGGCGTTGTCCGCGCGCCAGCCGGCTTCGAGCAGATAGTGCTTGCGCAGCCTCTGGTTCCTGACCCCGAGATCCGCATGATATGAGCGGCCGGTACCACCAGCGTCCGAGAAGACCAGGACGCTCTTGTCGTCATCCATGAAGGCCTGCGTCTCGGCGAGATTGGCCGAAGCGGGGCGGTTCTCGACCGCCAGCCGGGCGATGCCGTCTCGGCCGGTCTTTCTGACGATGCGCCGTGAGCGCCCGGTCACCTCGGCGACAGTATCCGTACCAAAATGGTGGATGATTTGATCGAGCGCGCTGCCGACCGGCGGCAACGAGGCCAGCCTCTCGATCATCTCGTCGCGCCGGCGAACTGCCTCGCGGCACTGGACCGGGTTACCGTCCACATCATGCACGGGCCGCGAAGTGACGTTGCCCTCGGCGTCGGAATACTCCTCGAACAACTGCGTCGGGAAGGAATGCATCAGGTACCCACCGACATATTCGCGCGGAGTCACATCGACATGCAGGTCGGACCATTCCTCGGTCGGGATTTCCGCCAGCCGCCGTTCCATCAAGGCCTCACCGGTCGAGACGATCTGCACCACTCCCGAATGACCATCGGCGCGGTCATGCTCGATCGCTCCGATCAGCGTCGGCGTCATCATTGAGGTGATCAGATGGCTGAAGAAGCGCTGCTTGGTGCTTTCGAAGGCGGAGCGCGCCGCCGCCTTGGCGTTGCGATTCAGCGTGCCGGTTTCGCTCGTAATGTTCGCTGCTTCGAGCGCCGCGGTCAGATTGTTGTGGATGACCTGGAAGGCGTCCGCGTAAGCATTGTAGATGCGAATCTGCTCGTCAGTCAGTTTGTGTTCGAGGAGGTCGTATTCGACGCCGTCATAGGAGAGCGAGCGCGACGTGTAGAGCCCGAGTGATTTGAGGTCGCGGGCGAGCACTTCCATTGCTGCCACGCCACCATCCTCGATCGCCGCGACGAACTCGGCGCGATTGGCGAAGGGAAAATCCTCGCTGCCCCAGATGCCGAGGCGCTGCGCATAGGCGAGGTTCTCGACGGCGGTGGCGCCGGTGGCGGAGACATAGACGATCCGGGCGTCGGGCAGCGCATGCTGCAGGCGCAGGCCCGCCCTGCCCTGCTGCGATGGCGAGACGTCGCCGCGCTCGCTTTTGCCGCCGGCGGCATTGGCCATCGCGTGGGCTTCGTCGAAGACGATGACGCCATCAAAATCCTTCCTCACCCAATCCAGAATCTGGGCGATCCGGGACTTCTTGCCCTCGCGCTCCTGCGAGCGCAACGTCGCGTAGGTGGTGAAGAGGATGCCTTCGGCAAGGCGGATCGGCGTGCCCTGCCGATAGCGCGAGAGCGGCTGGACGAGAAGACGCTCCTGGCCGAGTGCTGCCCAGTCGCGCTGGGCATCTTCGAGCAGCTTGTCCGATTTCGATATCCAGATCGCTCGGCGTCGGCCCTGCAGCCAGTTGTCCAGAATGATGCCGGCAACCTGTCGCCCCTTGCCGCAGCCGGTGCCGTCGCCGAGGAACCACCCACGGCGGAAACGAACCGCGTTCTCGGCGCCTTGGGGGGCGGCCGACACGACATCGCAGGTCTCGTCGACCGCCCAGGCTCCGGCGAGATGGCCGGAATGCGCCTCCCCGGCATAGATCACACTTTCGATCTGGGCGTCGGACAGCAGACCCTCGTCGATGATCGCATCCGGCAGCAGGGGCCGGTAGGACGGCTTCGGCGGCGCGACCGCGGCCATGGCGGCTGACTGCACGAGCGGTGTCGGATGCGGTTTGGCCCGCGGAATGTCGATCGACTGCAACGCATAGGGCTCGTAGATCGTGTCGGTGAGCCGGCCACCCTCCTCCGGCATCCAGTCGCGCAGTTCATAGGCAAGCGGAACGGCAGGCGTGGCGTCAGGCACAACTGGTCGAGTGGGCTTCGCCCGGGCAACCGGACGGGCCGGTCGGAAAGTCTTCGCAAGGGACGCCGCGCCTGCGGCGGGTGCGGCACGCCCCGCGGATCGAGCTGCCATCTGCATCGTGGCGTTGCGCAGGATGCCATTCGACAGGGCGCCGATCGAGTCCGGAAAGCCGCCCGGTGTGCGGGGCGGCAGATCGGAGATGCACGATAGCAGTGTTTCGACATCTGGGACCTTGCCCGGCGAAACTACGAATCCGGACGGGTCGGACGCTGGCGTCTTGTCGATGATCGTCAGGCGGGTTTCGGCGGTGGTGCCATGGCGAGCATAGACACGGCCGTCGATCGCCGCGGTGAAGACGACCCTGCCTTGCTGCTGAAGCCGCTCGAAGGCGGGCCGCCACTTGGGATTTTCGGGGGAAAGCCCGGTGCCGGTGATGGCGACAAGTCGCCCGCCGGGACGCAGACGGGCAAAGGCCGAAGATACGTGCCGCCATGCCGCATCGGCGACATGGCCGTCGACATAGGCGCCGACGGTGAAGGGTGGATTCATCAGAACGACGGAGGGCTCGATGGCGGCATCGAGATGATCGTCGATATGAGCGGCGTCGTACCGGAAGACCGGAGCGCGCGGGAACAGCAGACCGAGCAGATCGGCCCGCGTGGCGGCGAGCTCGTTGAGGGCGAGTGAAGCCCGGGCAATTTCGGCATGAACGGCGAGAAGGCCGGTGCCGGCCGAGGGTTCGAGAACGAGATCCGAAGATGAGATCACGGCGGCGCGGGCGGTGACGAAGGCGAGCGGCAGCGGCGTCGACAGCTGCTGCATGGCCTGGCTCTCATCGGAGCGCCGTGTGTGGGTGGGAGCAAGATCGGCGATGCGTTTCATCATCGCCAGTGTCGCCTCGGGCGAGGTCGACCGGGACAGGATCGCCGAGCCGAAGCGGTGCAGAAATAGAACCTGGGCGGCCTCGAGCGCCTCATAGGCGTCCTTCCAGACCCAGAATCCCTGGGCATCGGTCCCGCCGAAGCTCTCGGTCATGCTCGCGCGTAGCGCCGCGGTCGTGATGGGCTTGCCCTGTTCGAGAAAGGGCAAGAGCGACGCTGCCGCCTGGTGGATCGCCCGGGCGGTGTCGATGGCGTGGGATGCCGGCGCGGTCAAGGGAGCGACCGTCCGGGCGACGGTCAACGTGGTCGTGACAATGTTCATGGAGATGTCCTTCGAGCGAGAGTGTGCGCCCAGCCGGCGCGCGCTCTGCGCCCCGGCAAGGCCGCACTCCTCCCGGCCCCGCTCTCCCTCCAGCGACGTGGACGAAGAGAAGCCAAAGGAATCTCTTGAGAAATTTGCTACATGAGGGCTCGGTCAGGCGAGCGTGTCTGTAGGACATCGCGGTTGATGTCTCGCGCCTCGACTAAGAAGCCGTTGAGCTGACGGCATAAAGCATGCTCACGGCGAATACCGTTGACCGGAAGCTGTTGCGAGGTGGACGGCTGCGCCTGACCGAAGTACACGACCCCTAGATCCTCGCAAAAGGATCGATTTTCACCAAGGAACGTGACTATGAAACGGCCCACGCGACCTTTCGTCGTGGAAGTGAAGAAGAAGCGCGGCAGTCCCGCAAAACCGCGGTCGATCTGGGGCGATCTGGACCTCTCGGCTTTGGCGGCCGAACCTTTTGCCGCTACCGAGTTGACCTCTGAGCCGGTCGGGAACGATCCCGCTCCGGCTGTCAAGGTTGATCGCGCGCGCAATGCCGGCTCTGCCATCGAATCACCATCGGAAGACCGTGATACGTATGCCATTGCCGATGGAAACCATGCCGAAGCGCAACGCGCTGAGGTCGAGACGGAAGGCGCTGTAGAGGAGATGCTCGAGCGTGGGCGGCTTCTCGGCGGACAGGTCCGCGAAGGTGATGATGTTGGGGCGTAAGCTGTCCTGTTTCAGGGCAACCAGCATCGCGGTGGAATCAACGCCGGCGCCGTAGCAGACGGCCATGAGACGGTCCCCAAGTGCGGTCTGCAGCCGATGGCGTTGTCGGTGGGTGAGCGACACAAAGGACCTCGTTACCAGCGGTCGATGCCGACGAGCATCGGATGGGAAGTCACGGCAGCATCGTGGATCATGGCGCGCTCCCCTCATCAGCGGCGGTCGTGTCTGGAGTGGCGCCGGCGTCTGTCTTGTGCTGTTCGAACCAGGCGTCGAACTCGGCCCGGCGGCGTGCGCGCGTTTGCCGGGCAACTTCCGGTAGCTTGCGCGTGGGAACCTCGGCGAGCCGATCGGCGGCGGCTTCGATGGAGGACAGACTCAGATAGCGCTGCAGATTGGCAGCGAGGCGGGCATTCTTGCGGGAACGTCGCAGGATCACCGTCGCCACCTCGTCGCCATCATGGTTCTCGAAGCAATTGTCAAAGGCGCGGGTCGGGCGTCGTCTGTAGGCGATAACCTTTGCCGCATAGTTGACGCGACCCCGGAAGTTTTCCGGATCATTCAGGCGTGACATGTGGTTTCTCCCTGTCTGGGGCCGGGTACGTAGCCCAAAAAATGCAAAAGCCCGGCGAGGCCGGGCATCGATGAGATATCAAGCGATGCGGTCAGATCCGCTGATCGTTCGAGGACTGGTTGATCATGTCGTCGAGCCAGTCAGCGGCCACCCGTGCGGCCTTGTCGCAATCGGCGATATTTTTGCGCCGCGTGGAATTCTCGGCATTGATTACGTCGCGCGCTGCGGCAGGAATGGCGAGGATCGCTTTCATCACCTCGTGCGCGGCATCTTTCGAGACGAAGTCGCCGATCGCCGTGGTGGAGCTTCCGTCTACCCCATAGAGGGACCAGAAGGCACGGAACTCCCTGCCGGATTTCTGCGCTCTGGTGAGTTCGTCGGTAAACTCATCCTCGTCCCGGTGGGACGTCACCTGACGGTCGCGCTCGATGCACGGCCTCACCTCGAAATACTCGAAGGCGAGCGTCTTACGCAGCGTCGGCGAAAGGTGATCGCGGAATGATGGTCGGATTGTGGGAGTTGGTATCGCCGCCTTCGACACGTTGAGATCGGTCCCGCAGTCGCCGCAGATGTCATCGCCACGGTTCCAGTGGTTCGACGGGCAGGCATCTGGCGTATTCACAAGAACCGCGCGTTGGTCGGATGCATCGCCGACCAGGTAGTCGACGGTGATCGGACCACGCTGTCGATGGTCGGCGATCAAATGCTCGACGGATTCCCAGACGATGAAGTTCGACACGCCGGACTGCTCGCCAAAACTCGATTGTGCGAGATCGGCAACGACAAAGTGACGATCCACCGGACCGGGTTCGGGCGTGTACGCCTCCTCATCGATGACGAAGGCGGCGAAGAAGGCTTTTCTGGCCATGGTGAGTTCCTTTCGAAGAATGGATGGAGCACACACTCGCGGTGGCTGAGCTTTCGGCATCGACGTGCCTATGTGATCAGTATGGTTCTGGACGGCTGGGTGTCGGGCGGTCGGATTCGGTCGACGACGAAGACTTCGTCCCTATTGGCCTCGAACAGCATCAAAATCCGGTCGCCGACGGCGACGCACTCGTTGATCCAGTGATGATCGGAATCGCGGTATTTTGTAGCGCGATCGGGGGGGACATAGACGATGGTGAAATGCGACAATGTCTCGCTCGTCGGTGCGGCATAAAAGTATTCCTTCACCTCAATCACGACTCCGCCGGTGCTGTAAGAGGTCGAGACCGTGTCGCCGGGCCGCACGAGATCGGCGACGGTCGGGGAGCCCGGCGGCGTGCGTCGGTATCGGCGGCGATCGGGCACACCGAGGTCGGCCGTATAGGTCGAGTGCGCCTCCCAGGTGTGTTTGGCCGTCGGGGACTGCTTATGATGGCTCCGCATCGCTCGCCCCGCCCCTCCTCGACCGTGCGCGGACGTCCGGCATTCGGCCGTCGATCTCTTCGTCGGAGAGGTCTTCCAGCAGCCTGAGGACTGTCCCCTTCCCGCCGGCATTGACCAGTATGGTTCGCTTGCCGTGATGCTCCGGCGGCCAGGCGTCCCGGTTTGCCTCGCCGGCGATGCCCTTGAAGTCGGCAGGGGTGGCGGACCAGATCGCCTCGAGCTTTTCCTCGCGCGTCATGCTGTCGACGGCGCCGGTCTCGTGGGCGAAGATCGCCGCGCGCATCGCGTCCGGACTGCGTTTGTCGGAGAGGTCGCAGAAGCCGTGAAACCAGCGTTCGCGGCCGCGAATCCTGATCGCGAAAAACACGCTCGTAACGGTGCCCGCCTTGAACTCCGACATGCCGAACATGCCGGTTCGCTGGAACAGCGGCGGCAGCAGCGCGAGCATGAAGTGGTATTGCTCGGCGGCAATCTCGAAATACTCGCCGGCGTAGGGCGTGCCGGAAATTGGATCGACGCCCGGGGTGTCCTTGTGCCGGTTGAAGAGCTGGAACATCTGCTCGCGCGTTGCGACGCCGTCGAACACTTTTCGGAACGGGGGATGGGCGGACATGACATATCTCCGGAAAAGCCGGCCCCCGCTACAGCAGCGCTGCAGCGGATGACTGTCGGGGATGACTGGAACGAGGCTGAGCCGGATTCAGGCGGCCCGGCGATCCGCGGAATGCGCGGCGACCCGCCCGATGCCGGTGATGGCGCGGACGGCCGCAGCGAGCGCTGGAACGTCGTCGAGCATGACGAGCGCGACGAAGTGGTTAGGGCCGCCGGTATAGTCCTTGCGGCCCTTGCAGGTCCGGATCAGGATGCCGTGTCCCGACGACAGTCCAAACTGCCCGACCTGGATGTAGGCCGCCGTGTGGTGCAAGGTCACTTCACCGGATACGGCTATGCCCGCCCTGTTCGAGCGGATTTCGAAGCTGCCCGGCGGTAGGGCGAGTTCGGCGGCAAGCTTCTTCAACCGCGAACGGGCTGTCGTATGAAAACGTCTCTTCTGCTGCTCGTCGTAGGAGCAGCTTCTGTTCCAGTCGAACATGTCGATCTCCATGAAACGGAACAGGCCCGGCGATCGCTTTGCGCGACACCAGGCCCGTCATCGGTTGGTTTATGCAGTGAGGAAGTCAGGCGGCCGTGCGGCACTCGATGGCGTCGGCGCCGACTTCGTCAGCCGAGACCTCCTCAAGAAAGGCCCGACTGTACGAATTGTGGGCGAGCCAGCATTCGGCGGCCTCCCGATCCTTTGCGAGATGCAGGAGTTCCGGGCTGTCGCCGATGTCCTGCAGGACGCGGATCATGCCAATCGCGGGCCGCTCGACGATCTCGAAACGCAGATCGCTTTCGACGGACCAGGTACGGCGGACCGAGAGGACAATGATGCCACCCTGGCCGAAATCGCCTTCATGCAGGGTGAAACAGGCCGGCGAGCTGTAGGTCGCCCGCGACCGCGGCGGCTCTTTCTTGACCAGTCGGCCGGTTCCGTTGCGGCTCTCCCAGGCAGACAGCTTCTTTCTGAAGCGGGCGGGCGGCCTCGCCGTGCCGTCGGAATAGCGGATCAAGCTCCCCAGAGAGGCGCAATCGTAAATTGTATGTGCGGACATGCGTATGTCTCCATGTCGGAAAACGAAAAAGGGCCCGGCCGAGATGCCGGGCCCGGTGCGGAGCGGGAGGCCGATTACTCGGCGGCCTGGAGGTGGTCGGGTTCCTCGCCGGCTTCGGGCGCCAGTTCATCGGAGGAGGTGCCGACATCGTCGGCGAGGAAGGCCGGAAGCTCGGCGGCATCGCTGTCGAGAGCCCTCTCGTCTGTCACGTCGGCGACCGCTTCGGCGGCTTCAGCAACCGCTTCGTCGCCATCGAGGCGCAGCGGCTCGGGTAGCCAGTTCGACCCCTCGAGAAGACGAGCGGCCTCACGGGCCATCAAGTCCTTCTTCATGTGGTCGATCAGCTGCGCGGAGTCCTCGCCGCGCGCCTCACGCACCGCCTGAACGATCCGGGCCTTGGTGACGCGCCCGAGATAGTTGTCCACCGTGGGCGTCCAGCCCGCCTCGACCATGTCGAAGCCGAGCGTGGCGGCCAGCTCATCGGCATGAGCAAGCGCGCCCGGCCGCTTGTTCCAGGGCTCGACCACGGCGTTGAGCGAGAGCGACGCGCAGTGCGCGAACAGCGCCTTGCGGCTCGCCCCGTCGAGACCGAGCAGGAATTCCCACAGCTTGTCGCTGTCTGGCATATCCCTGTCCCAGGCCTCGTGCCGCTCGGCGATCTCCTTCGCCCAAGGTGTCTCGGCGAGACCCTGGACCTGGCCGAAGCTGTTGCTGGTCAGGCTGATCTCAAGGCAGCTGTCCTTGGCGAACCGATAGAACACCTGCAGCACGAGGGAATGGAGGACCGTGACAAAGGCGATGTCGACATCACCCGCCAACGCGTTGCGCAGCGCAAGCGTCTTCTGCGCAGTGAGATCGAAGACGAGCCGTTCGGGCAGCGACTTGATCCCTTCATCCTCGGGGTCTTCGGTCGTGTCGGATCCGCCGTTCATGGACCGGCCGTTGAAGACGACGCCATTGGCGCCGTCATCGTCGGACTGCGACGGGTCGCTATCGTCGCCTTCGGCACCTTCGTCGTCCTCGTCCGCTTCGGGCCGAGACTCGTCCTCGGGACGAACGAAGCCGGCCTCGATCTGAAGCTGGCCGTTGGCGCCGAGCGTCACGAACACTCCGGCAATGGCCTTCTGATCCGGGCCATAGACCTGGGGACGATCGCTGAAGCCGTCGAGTTCGGCGCCGAGCTGATCGAGCCTGTCCTCGATCTCCTGATCGGCTTCCTCCATCTCCGCATATTTGGCGTCGAGCGCATCATACTCGGCCTTGACCACGTCGTAGCGGGCGATCTCCTCGGCGCTCATCTCCGCCGGTTCGGCATAGACCCGCCGCATGCCGGAGGTATGGCCATAGGGGAAGCTGATCGCCGCCTCGACCCACTTCCAGCCGTCGGCGCGGATTGTCTCGGCGTCGGCCTTCAGTCTATCGAAGACCAACTGCTCGAGGAGAGCTGCATCCTGGAACCAGCCGCCGGAATCCTGTTCGAACAGGTCGCGCAGGATGACGCCGCCGACGGCCTCGTAAGCTTCGGCGCCGACATAGACCGCGCGGCGATCGTCGGCACGCACCGTCGTCTCCGTCAGCAGGCGCCTGATGTAATAAGGCTCCTGCATATTCGGGTTGCTGGTGATGCGATCCCAGACCTGCTCCTGGCGGACATGGTCGTCGGAGATCGAGAACGCCATAATCTGCTCGAGGCGGATCTCGTCCTTCTCGTAAAGCTCGAGCAGCTTCGGCGAGACCGAGGCGAGCCTCAGGCGCTGCTTGACAATCGCCGTCGACACGAAGAAACGGGCGCCGATCTCCTCGACGTCAAGGCCCTGCTCTCTCAGCGCCTTGAACGCGCGAAACTGATCGAGCGGATGCAGGTTCTCGCGATGCACGTTCTCGGCAAGCGAGTCCTCTTCGGCGGACGTCGTTCCGCTGCGGTTGACAATGCAGGGGATCGGCTCGTTCTTCGCCAGACGCTTCTGCTTGACGAGAATGCCGAGTGCGAGATAGCGGCGGCCGCCGGCGGGCACTTCGAAGGTGCCGGTTTCCTCGCCGTCGCAATCGAGGACGGGACGGACGTTCAGGCTCTGCAAGAGCTTGCGCCGGCCGATGTCGGCGGCGAGCTGCTCGATGGTGACGCCGTCCTTTACCCGGCGGACATTTTCCTGCGACAAGACAAGCTTGTCGTAGGCGATGTTCTCCGAGGGATTCATTGCGATCTTCTGAATGGCGCTTTTTGCCATGGTCAGGGTCTCCTTGACGGGCGGCCCGGGGTCTCTCCTCGAACCTCCAAACCCGTCAGGAACCCTCCCCTCCCCCCTCTGCCTCTCGCCGCGCCGCGTCGGCGCAGGCCGGCGGCCTCAATGCGGTTCGGCGACATCGACCCGACCCGCCTTGCGCAAAGCTTCGAGCATGCGGGCATGGTCCATGAGAATGTGGACGAGTGCTTGTCGGTCTACTGTGACCGTCTTGCTGGTGCTGCGTGTGCGATCGTGCCGCTCATGCAGGGCCTCGAACTCGGCAAAAGTGGTATAGAGTTGCAGGAGAGGCCGGCCGCTCATGGCCCGGTCCTCTGCTCGGCGGGCGCGGGCAACGTTTCGACTTCGGGGATGTTCCAGATCTCGGCGCCGGCAACAGCGTAGCGGATGGCGACCGCGTGCAACGGCGCGTAGGAGAGGCCGTGCCAGGGTGCCGGCTCGGGCGCACGGCCGACGGCGACCAGCGGGCCGCCCAGCGTCAGTTGCACGACGACATCGAACGCCACACACCGGCTGTCGACGACCGGCAGTTCGGCAGCAGTGGCATTGGAGTGTTGGCTATCGTGCATGGGTCGCGCTCCATGACGGGCGATCGAAAGCCGGCCTTTCGACCTCGTGACCCGTCACGACAAAAGGCGCCGTCCTCCTGGCTGGGAGGACGACGCCTTGAGGCGGCGGTAATCGGAGAACCGGCAATGCGTTGTCCAGGATAGCCAGTCTAGGTGGGATCAGTGGACGAGGTCGAGGAGCTTCTTGGCTTTGCCTTCCAACTCCAACCGTACGTCCTGGTGCTGCTTGTCGCGCGCGACACGCGTGATGCCCTGCACGAAGTCGAAAACCGATGCCGGCGGATGACCTTCGTCGGTGAGAACGGCATCGATGATCTTAGCGGTTTCGCCCTTCGAGAAGCCACGCTTGCGCAGGAAGTTCGTACGATCATCGTCATTACGGGCGACGACGCGCTCTCGCGCTGCCTTGACGCCGTTGACGAAGGGCATGGGCGAGGATTCGGCGAACTGGAGCAGCGCCGGCTCTGCCTCGAGGGCGAAGCGCGAGGCGGCGTATTTGGAGTGCCTGATGGTGATTTCCTGGAAATCCTCGACCCCCCAGAGATTCCTGTTGCAACAAACGGCACGTAGGTAAAAGCTTGCAATTCCAAGCGTTTTCGAGCCGACCTCGCTGTTCCAGGCGTAAAATCCGCGGAAGTAGAGATCCGGTTCGCCGTTAGGCAACCGGCCAGCTTCGATGGGGTTCAGATCGTCGACCAGGAATACAAAGATGTCGCGGTCGGAGGCATAGAGCGTCGTCGTGTCTTTCGAGATATCGACATTGGGGTTGTAGATGCTGGTCGACCAGTCCAGCACGCCCGGCACTTTCCAGCGCGTGTCGCCGGTGCCGTTGCCGGCGATCTTCTGCACCGCCTCGACGAGTTCGTGGTCGAAAATCCTCCCGTAGTCCGGACCAGTGACCGCCCGGAGCTCGAGGCGGCCCTTCTCGATCTCGAGCGTCTTGACCTGCTCTGCGACTTATCTGAACAGTCAAGCTGTCTCAGTCGGATTTTGCGGCGTCGGTTGCCTGAAAACCGCAGGGTCCGATCGATCTCGGCACCGTGAGACAGATTCGTGTAGCGCGCAGAGGTCCTGACGGCTGCTCAGCCGGCGCAGCAAGACAGCTTGGCGACGTCCTTGCTGAACGACAGGGCCGCGAGCTTGAGGCCCTCGACGGTGGTGAGATACGGAAAGATCGTATCGGCGAGGTCATCGACGGTGAGGCCCTGCCGGATCGCCAAAGCGGCGGTCTGGATGCTGTCGGCGCCTTCGGGTGCGAGAATGTGCGCGCCGAGTAGCCGACCGCCGGCGGTATCGGCCACGAGTTTGATGAGGCCGCGGGTGTCGCGGGCGGCGAGCGCACGCGGCACCTGGTCGAGCCCGATCGTCGAGACGCGAACGGCATGGCCAGCCGTCCGCGCCGCGGCCTCGGTTAGTCCGACGCTCGCAACCTGCGGGTCGGTGAACACGACGGCGGGCATGGCGCTGTTGTCGTAGCGTAGGCTGTCGCCGTTGAGGGCGTTCCTGGCGGCGAGCTTGGCGCCATAGGCGGCCATGTAGACGAACTGGTCGCGGCCGGTGACGTCGCCGGCGGCATAGACGCCGGCTTTGGTCGTGCGCATGCGGTCATCGACGATGACGCCGCCTTTTGGCGACAGGGCGACGCCATGCTCGGCGAGCCCGAGGCCTTCGATGTTGGGCGCGCGCCCGGTGGTGATCAGCACCTGATCGGCGTCGATGGCCATGTCCTGACCGTCGCGCGCAGCCGTGAGCGAAACGCCGCCCTCGGTCTTGCGGATCGCACGATAGGCGATGCCAGGGACGACAGTGATCCCTTCCTCCTCGAAATACTTGGTCAGCGCCGCGCCGATCTCGGGCTCGGCGTCGGGGAGCAGACGGGACCGACAGACGAGCGTCACCTTGACGCCGGCACGGGCAAACATCTGGGCGAGTTCCGCCCCGATATAGCCGCCGCCGATCACGAGCAGCGAGCGCGGCAGCGCCTCGAGGTCGAGCGCGGTCGTGCTGGTCAAATACGGCACGGTGTCGATGCCGGGAATGGCCGGGACCGCTGGTCGTGCGCCGGTTGCGATGATGATCTTGCCGGCGGGAAGGTGTGTGCCGTTCACTGCGACACCGCCGTCAACGAGGCGCGCCGGACCGTCGCGATACGCGATGCCGTTGTAGGCGGGGAGCAGGTCAACATACTTGGCCTGGCGCAGCTCGGAAACCAGCGCGTCCTTCTGGCGGACGGTTCCGCGCCAGTCGATCAGTTCGGCCTCCGCCGTGATTCCGGCAAAGCGGGTTGCAGCCCGGGCGTTGTGTAGCGTCTCGGCGGCGCGGATCAGGGCCTTTGACGGCACGCAGCCGATATTGACGCAGGTGCCGCCGATGGTGCCGCTGCCGATGAGCGCCACCTGTGCGCCCTGGTCGGCGGCCGTGATCGCCGCCGAGAAGCCGGCCGACCCGGCGCCAATCACGACGAGGTCGTAGGCGCCCCCATTGCCGCGGATTGGGCGGTCTGTCACTGCCGTGCTTCCCAATGTCGGCTCAACTGGCGGGCGTGGCGCTGTATCGAGGCCGGCGAGGCTCGGCCCGAACAGGGCGCGGCCGGCCTCCAGCCCTTCCTCGATCGACAGCCGAAATCCGGGCTCGTCCGAGGAGCGCTCGCGGCGCCAGGCGGAGAGATGGTCGTCCGAACAGAAGAAGGTGGTCGTCGCGCACAGCGAGTTAGCGGCGCATCCGCCTTCATAGTGGACGCTTTGCCACATGACCGCCGTCCGCGGCTCGACCTGGGCCAGCGCCCGCCCTTGCTCTCGTGTCGTGATTCGGATCGGCGCGCCGCAATGGCGGCAGCGGGATGCAATCGCGATGTCGTGACCGGTCATGGCGCCGATGCCGAGCGCGTCGACCGCGCACATGGCGTTAACGACGCGCCCGTCCAAAGTGACCTGATGGTCCGTATCCCGGTCGGTAAAGGGATAGGCTCCGACGATCCGGTCGCCGTTGAGCACGACAAGGTCACGATCGTGGAGCTCTTCGAGTTGAGGCTGAACGGTCGTCTCGCTAAGCCCTGCGCGCTTGGCAATCGCACTTTGGGTCGGTGCTCGCCCTGCCTCGGCGTAGAGCTTAAGCAGCGCAACGCGAACTCGATCCACGAGACGGTCGCGGTCACTCCAACGATCGGCGGGTTGGTTGGGTCCAGCCATGGTCCGCAGAACATCGTTCATGGCCAGCAGTGCGTCTTTGACGAGAGGAGATGTGACCACAGACCAGTCCGGAAACGTCACGCCCGGCCGCACTGCATAGCTCGGCAGTGTCGCGGATATGGAAGTTGCAGCCTTGGCCCGAGGCGAGGAGGATGCACAGCAATCGTTCATGGCTTCGCGCCTTCCTTGTGAATCGTCTCGTAGCCTGTGGCCCTTGCGCGGCGATGATGAAGGCCCCACGCGACGAGACCGAGGCCCATGACCATCAGGGGAAGCACCACCAGACCCGTACCTGCCAGCCACGCGCCAAGACCGGCCAAGGGCAGGCTCAGCGCGACAAGTGGCGCCGCGCAGCAGATCGCGGCGATTATGGCGCCCGCCACGCCGGTGCGGACCAGGGCGCGGTCGTTCATCTCAGCTGCCCTGTTGCTGAGGGCGAGCGGGATAGCCGGCATTGGCGCTAGCAGCCGCGATGGCGTCGGAGTTCGTCTTCGTGTCTTCGAAGGTGACGGTCGCGGTCTTGGCTTCGAAGGAGACGACCACATCCGAGACCCCGGGGACCGCCGCCATCGAGGTCTTCACGATGTAGGGGCAGGAAGCGCAGGTCATGTTGTCGACGGCGAAAGTGACCGTGCGGTCGGCGGCGAAGGCGGCCGAAGCCGTCATGATGGCGCCGATCAGGGTGAGCGTGCTCAAAGGCTTGTTCATCAGGCAGGTCTCCTCTTGGTATCTGGTATCAGGGGGCAAGCAGCAGCGGGGCGACGTAGTCGAAGGCAAAGGCGGCTGCGACGAGCACCGTCGCGCTCCACAGTGCAATCTGAACGAGACCGCTGGGGATCGGGCGTGCGCAGGCGGCGTCATCGGCGCAGGCTTGTCTCAGCTTCCAGTAGACGAGGTAGTAGCCGTAGCCGAGGACGCCTACCGTCCCCGTGACGAACAATGGCTTGTATGGCGCGAGCGCCGTCAGGTTGCCGATCCAGGCGCCGCCGATGCCCAGGCTGAACAGGACGAGCGGAATTATGCAGCAGGACGAGGCGGCGAGCGCACCGAGAACACCGCCGACGGCAACCAGGCGCTGCCGCCCGGCGTCGCCACGCTCCGACGCCGCCAAGTTGGGCATAATCTCCGCCGTTCCGTGTCGAAATACATTCATGTCGGGCCTCGCCTTCCTTGCCGAACTCCTATCTGCGCGCTAATGTGCGGTCTGTAGCAACTACAGGGTCAAGAGGGACTTTGCGATGCGCGATCACACCGGCGTGAAGGGCCTGCAGCGGGCCGAGCTCGCGCGGCGGACGGGCAGCAATCTGGAGACGGTGCGCTATTATGAGAAGGTTGGGCTCTTGCCCGAGCCGCCGCGCACGGCGGCAGGCTATCGGAGCTACGACACGACGCACGAGCGGCGTCTTCGCTTCGTCTTGCGGGCGCGCGAGCTCGGCTTCTCGCTCGATGAGATCCGTGAGCTGCTGCGTCTCGTCGACGAGCGCGACCGGCCTTGTGCCGAGGCAAGCACTATCGCCGCGACGCATCTCGACGACGTGCGGGCGAAGATCGCCGATCTGAAGCGCATGGAAAGAGTGCTGAAGGACGTTGTGGCCCAATGCGCCGGCGGCACGCGGCCGGAATGTCCGCTGATCGAGACGCTGTTCCAGGAATCGGCTGTCAACTGATCGAGCTGAGGAGCGCCTATGCGGCGCCCCTGACATCGTGCTCACGAATCTCGGCCTGCTGGTCGTGCATCCAATCGGCGATCTGCTGCGCCTTGCTGGCAGCGGTGAAAATGGCGCGCTTGTCGGAGCGCAGCACCTCGAGCCATGAGGCGATGTAGCGGGCGTGGTCGGGCCGCGGCTCGACGCTGAGATTGAGATCGGCGCAAATCATGGCGCTCAGGAGCTCGACCGTGCATTCCTCCATGGCGTAAGCGGCCGAGCCGAACCGTCCGGAAAGATCGCGGTCGAGGCGGTGCCTGGCGCCGGAGGCGTGCCCACATTCGTGAAGCAGCACGGCGTAGTAGGCGACGGCGTCGCGGAAGCAGGCGAAGTCGGGCATCTGCACATGGTCCCTGGAGGGGATGTAACAGGCCTGCGATCCGCCGTGGTGGATGTCGATACCGAGAGCGGCGCAGAAGCGTTCGGCATGCGCGATCCGTTCGGCTTCGGGCAGCACCGGCATCTCGGGCGGCGTGTAGCCGTCGACTTGCGCGCAGTTGAAGACCGTATAGCCGCGGGCGAACATGCGCTGGGCGGGCTCGTCGCGATCCTCGTCGCCGTCCTCAGCGTCTGCCTCACTGTTGCGATCGGAGATCTTCCAGAACACGACCAGGTGGCCGCGCTCGCCCTTGCGAACCTGAGCGCCGAGCGCCTGCCATTGGCGGTAGGTGGCCCAGATGCCGACGGAATAGCCCGCCGCTTGCGCCGCGGCCCAGAGCGCGATGACGTTGATGCCGCGATAGGCCTTGCGCGAGGCGAGGTTGACGGGCGTGGTGATAGCCGATCCGTCATGATGCCAGGGCATTCGGTACTCGCCGGCGCCGGCCTCTATGGCGGCGATGATCTGGTTGGTGACGCGCTCGTAGACATCGTTGCCGGTCCGGGCTTGGCTGCTGCGATTGGTGGTCATGGGTGCCTCCTGTGCTCGCCCTCTCCGTCGAGGGCGAGGCGGCAGGGGCAGACGCGGGGAGCCGGCCCGTCACACCCTGTTCTCGGTGCTGGTGCGGAACAGGGTTGATGGGCCGGCAGCGTCTGCCACAACCCGAGCCCTGCCTCGACGGGCGAGCGCGGGAGGCGCCGCCATGATCGGCGCGCTCGGACCGGATCGGTCAGGAGGATGCGCGGTTCTCAGCCGGCGCCGTCTCGGGGCGAGCGCCGCAACGGAACGACCCTCGCGTTGCCGGATCGGGCCAGCTCCTCCCGCAGGCCCTCGATCACGGCATCACGCTCGGCGACCTGCAACGTCAGCACCTGGATGTGCTGCGCGAGCGTGCGGGCGAGCGCCCGCAGATCGGCCGTCTCGGCCCCGCGCACGGCGCGCAGTTCCGCTTCGAGTGCGCGGATGCGTTCCTTGAGCACCTGGGGCGACGATTGCCGGCGGCGCGCTTCGGCGGTACGGAACTCGGCGAGCACATCGACCGCGCGGTTCGCCGTCGCCCGGCTGACGCCGGCCTCGCGCGCCAGATTGGCGACGGTGAGTGCCCCGTCGGTGCGCTCGGGCCGACCGTTGAGCAGCCGCGCCATGGCCGCCCTCAGCGCGGCTTCGCTCTTCGGCCCGAGCGCGGTCATGCATCACCGTCCATGAGCGGTGCGATCAGCCGGCGCTTGCGCTCGTTGTCCGCAAGGATCGCCGTGCGCTGCAGCGGCGACAGGCGCCGGTCGGCCAGAAGCGCTTCGCCCTCGGCGATCGAAGCCTGCCACGGCTCGCGGTGCCGGTCGGTCAGGCAGGCGTTCGGGCAGCGGTCGGGGCTGCATCGCGACAGGGCTGGCGCCGTTTGCTCGGCATCCGGCGCATCTTTGAGGCAGAGCGCGGTCGCCGCATCGAACAGGCAGTCGTTGAGGAAGCCGACATGCAGGGTCCGGCCGAGATGGGCGAGCATGGTGCGCAGCCGCTTGCGGTCCGTGATCCGGCCCGGAAGATCGCCAAGCTCGTCCTGGACGCGGGCGAACTCGCGGAGCAGTCGGTGAGCGCCTGGCCCGGCCGGGCCTTCACGGCGAAGACAGGCCTCGTAATGGGCGACAATATCGTCGAGTTGGCCGAGCGCACGCTCGCGCTCGATCGCCAGGCGGAAATCGGCCTGAGCCGATCCGGCATAGCCCTCGAACATGGCGACCGAGGCATGCTTGTACTGGATCTTGCCCGCGACCGTGCCGAACGGCCGGTTGGCAATGTACCAGGCGATGGTGCGGCGCAGTTGCCGTGTCGTGAACTTCCATGGCTCGTCGCCGATGCGCGGGATGACCGGTCCGTCGCTGGCGCGCGCATCGAGCCCGTCGCGGAAGAGGTTGAGCGTCGGCGTCGCGCCCATCCCGAGGTGATCGTTGCTCCAGGGCCAGTCCTTCAGCGCCACCCACAGCGACGACAATCCCTTCTCCTTGCGATTGCGCTCCGAGAGTACCTCCATGACCGCGACGGCGCGGGCGACCGGCTCGATCGTGATCCAGTCGGCCTGAACGCCTCGTGCCCCATGGCGCTTGTAGACGGTGCTGCGCACCCGGTAGCGCTCGACCAGGCCGTCGGCGCTGCGCATCGGCGACACGCAACCCGGCTGCATCGCCTGCACCTCGCTATCGCGCATGCCGGTCAGATAGGCGCAGACGAGATAGCAGGCACCCTGCAGCATCCGTTCCTCGCGGGCGAGGCTGAGGGCGTCGAAGCGCTCGCGCCATGGCAAGTCGGTGTCCGGATCGGTCGAGATCGGCGTGTCGAGGCCGCCCACCTCGGTGCCGAGCTCGGCCGCCGCTTTCTCGATCAGCCGCGCCGTCGGTTCGGACTGGCTGATGCGGCCGCTCTCTCGCGCACCGGCGTGAAGCCGCATCAGGTGAAGATTGTAGGGCGGGGTCTCGTCGCCGGTGAGCGGGTCGATGCGGCGGGCGACGTTGGGCGCGTGCTCCCAGATCGGTACGCCTCGGCCCATGGCCCGGCGCGCGTCGAGCCACTTCGCCACGCGGGGGCGATAGGTGCTGGCGACTGCCCGCCCGGTCCGCGCGTCCCGCGCCATCAGCCTGGCGCAGCGGGCTTCGAGGGCGTCCAGCTCGGCCCGCGCCGCGAGGATATCGGGCGCATAGACCTCTACATATCTGAGCGCCCAGCGCAGCATGGCGCCGATGACCGGCTCGGGAATCCGCGGCGTGGCGTTCTCGGCGGGCGCCGGCGGCCGGCCCGCAACGCGGTGCGCCGCACGTCCACGCCACGGCAGGAAACCGATGCCGCCGCCGGTTAGCCATGGCGCCAGGTGATGCAGGTCGATCGGCACCTCGACATACTTCACCGTCTCGTGCGGCGTTCGCCGTCCGCCGTCACGGGCATGCGCCAGATAGGCGTCGAGCAGCGCCTGATCGACGCGGCCGAGATCGACGGCGCCAGTCCGAGCGCGGAGGAACGCGGCGAAATGCTGGATGTAGCGTAGCAGCCGGATCGCCGAGGTCGCGCCGCAGGGCGCCCGGTATCCCGGCACATGGATGCGCAGCCGGGCGATCACATACTCCTTCGCCAACCGTCGCGTGACGGGATCGGCGATGCCGGCGAAGTTCAGCCGGTAGTTGCTGTAGCGGGCGTTGACGCGGAAGATGGCGGCGCCCAGGTCCCAGTGATCGTCGCCGAAGCGGGAAAGCTGCGCGCGGTCGGCATCATCCCTGATCGGAATCCCGGCGAGCACCGGCTCGTCGTCACCATAGACGACCGACGGCAGCGACGCGTGTAGTGCCAGCTTGATCGGTGTCGGCATTACGGTGCACCCGCTTCCGGCGGTAGATAAATGATCGTCGGGTCAGCGGCCGCGGCCTGACGGGCCTGCTCTATCTCCGCGTCGGCAAACCGCGGCAGAATCTGATCGGCAATGCGTCTGTGAACCCGGCCGAACTTGGCGATCCAGTCGCCTTCGCTGAGTACCTGCCGTTGCGCCCGGATGAAGTCGAGGAATGCCAGAAGCGCGGGCAGCTTGCGGGCGGTGATCACCGCGTTGCCGCATTCGAGGCAGCCCCAGAACGGTGACGGACATGCTTCACCTTCCGAGCCGAACGGGCTCGTGTAGAAGCCGGCGCAACTGGCGAGCCAGACATCCTGCTCGCCGCCGAGCAGCGCGCCGATCGCGGCGATACCGGCAACGGGAAGACTGGTTGCCTGGTCCGGATCGGCCCGGACGGTTGCTTCCTCTTCCGAAGACAGGACGCACGGGCGCAGTGCGACATCGAGCGCATCGCTCATTGCGTCGGCAATCGTCGCCTCGTGCAGATGACGGAGCGCGGGAATGTCGGCGTAGTGGTCGGCCGCAACTGCAACGGTGTGGCCGACGGCGAAGCGGTCGAACTGGCCGCCCGTGCGCCGGTACCATGCCGCCTTGTGAGTCTTGCGCAGGCGGGTCAGGTTGAGGCAAAGCGGCTGACCGCGCTCGCCAAGGATGTTATGTCGCGCGATCCATGAGGCGGCGGATTCCTTCAGGCTGAGCACCCTTGGGGTCAAACGACCCCAGGCGCAGTGAACCCAGAGCGTCTCCGCGCCAAGCTGCCCCCTCGCCGGAGCGGTCCATTGCAGCACCTTGCGGATCAGGCCGCCCGGCGTCGAGGAACCGCCATCGCGCACGCGCAGTCGCTTCCACTCGGCGCCACGTGCCCGCCGCTTGCAATACTCGACCTCGACATAGCCGCCGGAGGGGTTCTTCAAGCAGTCCGCCCGCAAGGTCTTGATCGCCTCGATCTCCAGACCCGTATCGAGCGAGATAAGCACGATGAGCGGCACGAGATCGGCGGCGAGCAGATGTCGGCGGCCGTGCAGATCGTGGATCAAACGGTCGTTCGGCAGGTCGTCATCGCGGCGCAGCGTGTAGAGCCGCTTGAAGAGCGGATGCCGATGCCCGATGACGCCTTCAGCGTCGATCACCGCCGTCACCTGTTCATGCGCCCTCGCCAGAACGCGGCTCCGATCGGCATCCTCGACAGTCGGGATGCGATCGGCCTCGGCGAAGCGGCGGATGATGGCGGCGAGATCGGCGCGCGCCGCGGTCCGCAATGCCGCAGCAATATCTTCGCTATAGGCATCGCGCGGTCGGGCGCGCACGCCCGGCCGATCGCTCGTGTACATCAGCCGTCGCGAGGCATCGGCCGGCAGACGGCCTGGCTCCGCAGCCTCGGCGAGGCGGAGCAGGTTAAGCACCTTGCTCATCCGGTGCAGCCGGTGATTGGGATGGAGACCGCTCTCCTCCAACCAGGCGTCGAAGCCGTCGATCAAGGCAGCGCGCACGTCGGAGAGACTTGCGGCTCGCGGTCTCACGGAATCGAGAAAGCGCCAGAATGTCTTGAGCGCGTTGGCATAGGCGGACGCGGTCGAGATGGAGCCGGCCGGACCGCCGACCTGGCAGGCGCGCCAGAGCGCGCCGGCAAACGTCCGGGCCAGTGCCTTGCGGCCGGCGAGCATCGTCAGGTCGATCGTCTTGCTGCGATCCGCCAGCGTAACGGTGAAGCGCAGCGATGCGATCGCAGCGGCTGCCTCGCCCTCGGGATCGGGCAGCGCCTCGGGAAAGAGGGCGCGGCGGCCCGGCCGCCGTACCGAGGCACTCGTCGCGGCGGTCATGCTGCATTGCCGGCCGTATCTTCGGCCCAGCGATCCGCGGCCGCGTCGACCAGCTCCTGCGCCTCGGCGAGGCTGTCGAGATAGATGTAGGTGCTGGTGATGCTTGCGTGCCCCAGGAGGTGCTGGAGCTTCTGCAAGGGATCGCCGAGAATCCGCCGGTAGGCCGCGCCGTGCCGGTCGTGCGGATCGAACACCGTTCCGATCTGCTCGCGGATCAGCATGGACAGCATGTTGACGGCGAAGGTGTGCCGCAACGTGTGCGGCGTCACCTCGACCTCGATGCCGAAGCTGCGGCAGCGGGCACAGGCCCGCCGGAAGGCGGCTTCCCAGGTCGCCGAAGGCACGGGCTGGCCGCCTTCAGTGAGCCAGAGCAAGGCGTGCTGCGCCTGACCGGGTGCGCCGATCAGCGCACGGCAACGTTCGCCCGGCGTCAGGCGGTCGAGCCGAACGCGCTTGCCCGACGTATCAGCGGCCTTCCCGCTCTCCGGCATCCACCAGAGCGGATTGGGCACTGAAGGCTTTGAGCGGGCGGCGGAGATGGTGCGCTCGAGATCGACATAGTCGGAGATCAGCGCCAGCACCCGGCGGGGAATGCGGATGCGCCGCGGCCGCCCGCCCTTGGCGATCGGACCAGGAAGGTCGAAGGGAATCGAGCGTGATGCGGGCTCTGGCAGGCCCGGAAGCTCGGCCAGAAGCAGACTGCCAGCCTCCGTCAGCCGCAGGCCGGTCGTGACCAGAAGCTCGGCAAACAGTGCATTGCGCTCGCCGTTGCGGCCGTGCCACGCCGAATCCTCGGAGCCGTCGGGTAGCCGGCCGCGCAGCCCCACCTCGCGGAACAGCAGGTAGCGGCCGAGATCGATATAGCGGGTGTCGTGGCGCCGCGCGGCGCGCTCACGGGAGCGGTTCGCCGCCACGGCGAGCACGGCGCGGCTGCCGGCAGTTCTGTGAAGGGTGACGCCATAGCTGAAGGGCGAGGCAGAGATGATCCCTTCCTCGACGGCCCAGCGATAGAGCTTGTCGAGCGCGGCGATGCTGCGGTTCCAGCTCGCCGCTGAAATGCGGAACGCCGCGTCCGACAGGCGACGAGCCCGGTGAAAGGCCAGGACATCATGGCGGTCGGCCTGCCAGACCGTCTTGCGACCGCGTCGCTCGCTGAGAAAGCGCGCCCAGACGAGAATGTCCCGGGCATAGGCGCGCCACGTGTTCGGCGACCGGGCGCCCATGCCCGGACAGGCGCGGAAGAACCGGTTGAGATCGAGATCGTAGCTGCCGTCATCCATCAGGATGAACGGCATGCCATCGATCAGCCCAGCGCGCTCGACCACGTCGAGCGCGCTGGGCGTGAGGCTCACAGAGTCAGGATAAGGCGCGGTGGGTGGACAGGCCATACTGCAGATTGATACCGGCGAGCGCGGCCGGCAGCTGGCGCAGATAAGTCGCGGGTGCGCCGACCAGGCTGGCAAGCTGGCCAAAACTCCAGTGTGTCGGCGCGACCGGCGTATGGGCATCCGGCAGCATGAGCGTCAGCCGCTCGGGATTGTCGCGAGACGCTTCGACACGGATCGCCTCGCTTTCGACGATACGGGTCTTGCTTCGTGCTGATCGTTGTTTCGCCGAGTTGTGGAGATCGGTGAGGGACAGGTAGCGCTCGTCGTCCGGCCGGTGGAACCATTCCGACGACACGCGGCCGATGCGTTGGCCACGGCTGACATCGACCTTGTAGCCGTTGGGCGTCGTGCGCGCCGGCGCCTGAATTTCCATATGGGTCATGGTCGTTCTCCGCGACGGGCGCCGGGAGCCTCTCTCCTGGCCTCGACCCGCCACCACGTCCCGGCCTCCCCTCTGCCTCTGCGCCTGCGCCGGCAGAAACGGAACAAGCGCCAACGGTGCGGCAGGCGCCCTGCGCCGAGCCAAAAACGGGCCGCAGGCTGGGCGTCTGCGAATCGCGTAGCTCCAACTCCCTGTCCCGGAGTTATACATCTGTAGCCAGTGCCACGTAGGCCGGCGTATGCCTACCGGCAGCTATGTCCCAGCCTCATTGCGGCCGAAGATCTTACAGGTTGCGTCGATGACGAAACCATGAATCAATGAGAGCCAGGGGATGCGGCGGCGCCCGGAGCAGTGGAGGCGATGCGACGTTTCAAGCTTGCTGACCAGGTGATCGAGGAGACGGCGCCGGATTTGCAGGAGGCACTCGCCGACGCCCACCGGACACGAATTCGACCGCTGTGCCTATGCAAGGAACCCGGCCTTGCGATGTACATCGCGAAGCTAGGTGACCAGTATGTTGTTAAGCGTATGCCGCTGTCCGGGGGTGGGCATGATCCGGCCTGCCCCTCCTACGACCCGCCGGACGAGCTGTCCGGTCTCGGCGTGCTGATGGGCAGCGCAATCCAGGTCGACCCGGCGAGCGGGATGTCGGCGCTGAAGGTCGGGTTCAGCCTGACGAAAGTTGGCACGCGGGCACCGGGTGCTGGAACAGGTGGTACCGACACCGTAGCAGGCGAGGCAAAGAAGCTCTCTTTGCGTAGCTTGCTCCACTATCTGTGGCATCAGGCAGAACTGACCGCCTGGACGGCGCGATGGGCAGGCAAGCGTTATTGGTGGAATATTCGGTGGCACCTGGTAGAGGCTGCGCGCCTGATGATGGTGAAGGGAGGGATGCTGAGCGATATCCTCTTCGTGCCGGAACCTTTCCGAGCCATGGACAAGGCCGCGATCGAGCAGCGCCGGGCCGCTGCGCTCGTTCCCGCGCTTCCGCCGAAGAGTGGACCGCGTCAACTGATGGTTCTGGTCTGCGAGATCAAAGATTTTGCGCCGACTCGCAACGGCTATCGGCTGATCGTGAAGCACCTGCCAGATTTCCCGTTCATGCTGGACGAAAGTCTGCATCGGCGTCTCAAGCAGCGCTTCGAGAACGAACTGGCACTTTGGGGCGCAGACGAGGCTTCTCACCTGATCGCGATCGCGACGTTTGGGATGTCGCCTGCTGGTCTTGCAGTGGTTGAGGACATGGCGTTGATGGTCGTGACCGAAAACTGGGTGCCCTACGACTCTGCATACGAGAAGAAGCTGGTCGACGCGCTGGCCAAGGTGAGCGAGCGTAGCGTCAAGGGCCTGCGCTACAATTTGTCGGCGGAAAAACCGACCGCGACAGCGACGGTGCAGCGCCAGTCGCAACCGATCGCGCTTTATGTCATTCCGCCTTTGGCTGACGGCGCCTACGAGGAAGCGCTGGACGAGTTGATAGCATCGCGACCGGAGATCGGCGCCTGGATCTGGCGGACGGCCGATGGTGAAATGCCTTCGTTGCCTCTCAGATAGTAGCCGTTCGCCGGTTGTGCCGGCTTGGTGTCCTTCCCCGATCGGTTTTCGAGGACGCGAGTCATTTCTTCTAGCACTCGGCGCCGACGGGCTGAATGCGTTGGCTATAGATCCCGTTGCCTGACGCGTTTGCTTCATCAGGCGCCCAGGATGATGAGGTGAGTCGGCGATGTCGGGATCACCCGATGTCAATCAGCATGGAATGGGGACCCTGGATCGGCGCGCAAAAGGGACCCCTTCGTAGGGCACAACGGTCAGCGCTCGCCGGGCGGAGCTGGTCAGGGTTGCGCAGCCCGAGCGAGCGCGGATCGGGTTGATGAGGACGATCAGGCGCGGTTCTTGAAGCGCCAGGATTCGTTGCCTGTCTCGATGATCTCGCAGTGATGCGTGAGGCGGTCGAGCAGCGCTGTCGTCATCTTGGCGTCACCGAACACGGCCGGCCATTCACCGAACGCCAGGTTGGTGGTGACGATGATCGAAGTGCGCTCATAGAGCCTGCTGATCAGGTGGAAGAGCAGTTGCCCGCCGGCCTGAGCGAACGGGAGATAGCCGAGTTCATCGAGCACGACGAAGTCGAGCCGGGTCAGGTAATCGGCGAGCCGGCCCTGCTTGCCGTTGCGGTGCTCGGTGTCGAGGCGATTGACCAGATCGATGACGTTGTAGAAGCGGCCGCGCGAACCGTTGCGGATCAGCGCGCGGGCAATGGCGAAGGCCAGATGCGACTTGCCCGTTCCGGTGCCGCCGATGAGGACGGCATTGCGCTGGTCGGCGACGAAGGCGCCGCTGGCAAGCTCCCGGATCAGTCGCTCGTTGACCGGTGTGCCGTCGAAGTCGAACTCCTCGATGTCCTTGGCGAGCGGCAGCTTGGCGACGGTGAGCTGGTATTTGATGGAGCGCGCCTGCTTCTCGGCGATCTCTGCCGAGAGAAGATCGCCGACGATCCTCGGCGGCTCGTGCTGGCGCTTGATGCCCGTCGCCATGACCTCGTCATAGGCGCTGCGCATGCCGTAAAGCTTCAGCGTTCCCATCAGATCCAGAACCTGTGTGCGTTCCATCAGCTTGCCCTCCTGAGGCTGTCGTAACGGGCGCAGTCGGCCTGCGGCTCATGGCGCAGGCGAAGCGCGTCCGGGGTGAGGATGGTGACGGCCGGCGCCGGATCGCGGCGGCGCGCCAGGATGTTGATGATCACGGCGGACGAGCAGACGTTCTGGTCGAGCGCCTCCTGACAAGCCGCCTCCACCGCATCAATGCCGTCGCCGAGAACCGCTGACAGGATCGCCACCATCTGCCGGTCGCCGTCGTCCGCCGCCTTCAGCCTGCGCCGCACGCGCTGCATAGCCGGCGGCAGAACCCAGTCCTGGAAGGGAGCGCCGTTGCGCAGCGCGCCGGGTTTGCGAGCGAGCACCGGGACATAGTGCCAGGGGTTGTAAATGGTCTCGCCGCGGCCGAACGAACGGGCATGTTCGCCGACGACAACGCCATCCTGACGGATGACGATGCGGTCGGCATAGGCATGGATCTCCACCGGGCGGCCAACGGCGTTCGACTGCACCGAGTATTTGTTGTTGTCGAAGCGCACGGTGCAGGTCTTCGATACCGAGGCCGGCACCGTATGGAATCCATCGAAGGGGCCGCGATAGTCGACGAGCTTGCCACGCTCCTCCTCGAACACGTCCCAGATTGAGCGCTGCGGCTGGTCGACATGGCGGTGCGCTTTGGCATAGGCGACGCATTTGTCGAGCAGCCAGGCGTTCAGTTCCTCGTAGGACCTGAAGCGCAGCCGCGGCGTGAAGAACCGCTCGCGCACCAGCCCGACCTGGTTCTCGACCTGGCCCTTCTCCCAGCCCGAGGCTGGCGTGCAGGCGACAGGCTGAACGAGATAATGGCTGCACATCTGCAGGAAGCGGCGATTGTATTGCCGGTCCTTGCCGACGAACACCGTCTCCACCGCCGTCTTCATGTTGTCGTAGATGCCGCGCGTGCAGGCGCCGCCGAAGAAGGCGAAGGCCCGGTCGTGGGCGTCGAAGACCATCTCCTGCGTCTCGCGCGGATAGGCTCTCACGAACATCATGCGGCTGTGGCAGAGCCGGACATGAGCAACCTTCACGGTCACCGTCACGCCGTTGATCAAGACGATCTCGTGGCTCCAGTCGAACTGGTAGGCATCGCCCGGTGCAAAGAACAGCGGCAGAAAGGCGTTACCCAGAACCGGTAGACTCGCCACGCGCAATGTCCCGGACGAAAAGCTGCGTATGTTGTCCGCGGCGAAGCGTAGACGCTCCAAGCCGGCGAAGCTCCGCCGAACTTCGTCATAAAACGCGTGCGCCTCGGGTGTCGGCCGGATACGGCCCCGTCCCCGCTCAAAAAGCTTGAGCTTGGCGCTTCGCTCGAGGTCGGTCAGATAGCGGCTGACCGCGGGCTGCGCAATACGCAAGACCTCCGCGGCGCGAGTGGTGGTCCCGCAAGCCATGACGGCCCGGAAGACTTCGATCTGACGGAAGTTCATCGGCCGCTCCAGCAGTTATAGCATTCAAGCATAACATGCTGGCAACTTAGCATTTGATTGCAAGCGCGTCATGTCGTTGGAATAATGACGCTGTGTACCGAGCGAGAAAAAGCCGATGCAGCGGCTGTGACCAACAAGACAGAAAACCCGGGCGAATGCTCGCCACGTGCGGATGGTCATGAAACCGGTCCAATGGGAGAAGGTGACATGCGACAAAGATTTGGCGAAGTAGCCTGTGCCGCGGCGATCGCGGCGTTTTTGGCAATGCCCGCGGCTGCTCAGGCGAACAAAACCGTCGACGCGATCAAAGAGCGGGGACAGGTCGCCTGCGGCGTGTCGACCGGCCTGTCCACCGGCATGAGCACGCTGGACGATCAGGGCAATTGGGAGGGCCTGGAAGTCGACTTCTGCCGCGCCCTCGCCGCTGCACTCCTCGGCGACGCGACCAAGGTCAGTTTTGTCCCGCTCGAATTCAAGGTTGCGTTTGCATCACTTCAGTCGGGCGCGGTTGATCTGCTCGCGCGCACGGGAACATGGACCTACAGCCGCGACGCAGAGCTCAATCTCGATTGGGCCGGCATCTACATTTATGACGGCCAGGGCTTCATGGTCGCCAAGGATCTGGGCGTGGCGAGCGCCAAGGAGTTGGACGGCGCGACGATCTGCGTCACCGGAGGCAGCACGACCGAACTCACCCTGGCCGACTACTTCCGGACGAATGGAATGAGCTTCACGCCGATCGTCGGGAATGGCCGTGACCAGAACCAGCAAAACTTGGAGGCCGGCCGCTGCGACGTCTACACAAACGAGATCGGCGGTCTTGCTTCGAGCCGCACGGCCATGGCCAATCCGGATGACTGGGTGCTGCTGCCGGAGGTATTGTCGAAGGAGCCGACCGGTCCGATCGTGCGGCAGGATGACCCGCGCTTCCGGGACATCGTTTATTGGACGCTCGCCGCGCTTGTCGCCGCCGAGGAATACGACGTGACCCAGGCGAATGTCCGCGAGATGGCGACGAGCTCAACGAACCCCGAAGTCAAACGGATCCTTGGTACGGAGGGCGACTTCGGACCGATGCTGGGTCTCGCAAAGGATTGGGCGGTGACGGTGATCGAGGCGACCGGCAACTATGGCGAGATCTTTGATCGTAACCTTGGCGAAGGCAGCCGCGTCAAGCTGGCGCGTGGACTGAACCAGCTATGGAGCAATGGCGGATTGCTTTACGCACCGCCGTTCCGCTGATGACGAGCAAACACGCGGCTGCGCCGCGCGCCCAGCCGGGCAGCATGGAGAACGGTGAACCGCCGTGGCACTCGAAACAGTTATGAACGGACGCTCCGAGCTCAGAACCTGGATGGCTCCGAGCCAGCGGCAGATCCGCGGCTGGCTCTATCAAGCGAGCGTAGTGTTGCTGCTGGCGCTTGTCGCAATTGTCGCGGCTCGAAACCTGAACGACAACCTGTCTACGCGCGGCCTTTCGCTGGGCTTTGACTTTCTCTGGCAACAAGCCGGCTTCGGCATCGGATTCAGCGTCATACCGTTTGTCGAGTCCGACACTTACTGGCGTGTTTTCATGGTCGGCGTGACCAATACGCTGGTGGCGGCCGGGCTCGGCATAATCCTCGCGACAATGCTCGGCTTTGTGATCGGCATTGCGCGGCTGTCGCCCAACTGGGCGATTTCACGCCTGGCGCTCGGCTATGTCGAACTCGTTCGCAACCTCCCGCTGCTTCTCCATGTCCTCATCTGGTACAACCTCGTTGTCCGAACGATGCCGGTGCCGCGTGGAGCAATCTCGGTGGGAGGCATCGTTTTTTTCACCAATCGCGGCCTCTATCTTCCTGCAATATTGTTGTCGGACAGCGGCGTGGTTCTTACTGCGCTTTTTATCGCCGTACTGATCACAGCCGTATGGGTCTATGTGGGGCGGGTCCACCAGAATCGGACCGGGCGGCAATTGCCGGTCGCCGCCACGTCGGCGGCGATCCTTGTTGCGACACCCCTGCTCGTGGCGTTGGCGGTCGGTGCAACGTTCCAACTCGAAGTACCGCGCCTGCAGGGCTTCAATTTCGTAGGCGGTTCCGCGGTAGCGCCGGAGCTTGTTGCGCTGGTCGCCGCGTTGGCGATCTACAACGCCTCCTTCATTGCCGAATTGGTGCGCGCCAGCATCGAGTCTGTCAGCCGCGGCCAGAAGGATGCGGCCTCGGCGCTCGGCTTGCGCCGCGGCCAGATGCTGCGCCTCGTGATAATTCCACAGGCTTTCCGCGTGCTGATCCCGCCGCTGTCCAACCAGTACCTGCATTTGCTCAAGGCGTCGTCGCTGGCGACCGTCATTGGCTATCCGGACCTGGTCAACGTCTTCACCGGCACGGCGCTAAACCAGACCGGGCGCGCTGTCGAAATCGTTTTGATGACGATGGCGGTCTACCTGACGATCAGCGCGGCCATCGCAATTGCGTCCGGGATTTTCAACCATATGACGCGGATTATTGAGCGATGACCATGCGGGCCGCCACGACCGTCCCAGAATTTCAGGATGCCCCGCGGGAGGCTCCGCTCCATGGCTGGATGGTCTGGGCGCGGCGCAATCTCTTCCCCACGCCGTTCGACACGGTGCTGAACCTGACGGTCGCCGCGCTGTTCGCCTGGGTTTTGGCGCTGGTGCTTCCCTGGGTCTTATTCGACGCCACCTGGAGCGGAGACAGCCGGGCTGACTGCGACGGCCGCGGCGCGTGCTGGGCTTTCGTCGTCAATCGGTTCGATCAGTTCATCTACGGCTTTTATCCGCTCGACGAGCGTTGGCGGGTAAATTTCGCCATAGCCGGGCTCGCCCTGGGCCTGACGGCGCTCCTCGTCCGGGGCGTGCCGGGCAAGCGTGTCACCGGGCTTCTCATGCTGCTTGTCTATCCGCTCTTGGCCTTCTGGCTGCTGAAGGGCGGGTTTCTCGGCCTGCCGGAGGTTGCGACGGCGCGTTGGGGCGGACTGATGCTGACTCTCGTCATCGGCGTCTCGGGCATCGTGCTTTCCTTCCCGCTCGGCGTCGCCTTGGCGCTCGGCCGGCGAAGCGGCCTGCCCGTGATCCATGGATTCAGCGTCGTCTTCATCGAACTGTGGCGCGGACTGCCGATGGTCACCGTGCTGTTCATGGCCATCGTGATGCTGCCCTATTTTCTGCCGGCTGGCATGAAACTCGACAGCCTGGGCCTGGCCGTCGCCGGCATCGTCATGTTTCAAAGCGCCTATCTCGCGGAGATCGTCCGCGGCGGACTTCAGGCCGTATCCAAGGGACAGTACGAGGCCGCCGATGCGCTGGGGTTCGGCTACTGGCGAACCACCTTCTACATCGTCCTCCCGCAAGCCATTCGCATCATGATTCCCGGCCTGGTCAATAACTCGATCTCGCTGCTCAAGGACACCACGCTCGTGATGGTCGTGGGACTCTTCGACCTTCTGAATATCGTGACGGCTGGATCGTCCGATCCGGACTGGCTCGGTACGGCCGCCGAGGGCCAGGTTTTTGTCGGGCTGGTGTTTTGGACCATGTGTTTTGGCATGTCCCGATACAGCCAGCGACTTGAGCGCTCGGTGCGCAGCCGACGCCACTGAACCCGAATCGCGAAGAGAAATTCCATGATTCGAATGACAGGGGTCCACAAATGGTTCGGCGCCTTCCAGGCTTTGGACGACATTAACCTGAAGGTGGCGCAGGGCGAGCAGGTGGTCGTCTGCGGACCGTCGGGATCGGGTAAATCAACGATGATCCGGTGCATCAACGGTCTGGAGCATCACCAGCGAGGCACTATCGAGGTCGGGGGACAATCCGTCTCGGCCACGGGAGCTGGGATCGAGGAAATACGCCGCGACATCGGAATGGTGTTCCAGTCCTTCAATCTGTTTCCGCATCTCACCGTGCTGCAGAACCTGACCCTTGCACCGATGAAGCTGAGGCGCATGCGCCGGCCTGACGCGGATGAACTCGGCATGTCGCTGCTGCGACGCGTGCATATCGAGGAACACGCGAGCAAGCTGCCTGATGAACTCTCCGGAGGGCAGCAGCAGCGCGTCGCGATCGCGCGCGCCCTGGCGATGACGCCGCGGGTCATGCTGTTCGACGAGCCGACCTCGGCGCTTGATCCAGAGATGGTCAAGGAAGTGTTGGACGTCATGGTCGACCTTGCCGAGACCGGCATGACGATGATTTGCGTCACGCACGAAATGGGTTTTGCCCGCGCCGTCGCCGACCGCGTCGTGTTCATGTGTGACGGCTGCATCGTCGAGCAAGCCACACCAGATGACTTTTTCTCCGTGCCAAGCACTGACAGGGCGCGCCAGTTCATTCAGCAGGTGATACATTGACGAATTCCTCCAAGCAGTTCGGGCTCGACACGATCGTAACGCATGCGGGCCGCAATCCCGCCGCCCATGCCGGCAGCGTCAATCCGCCGGTCTACCATGCCTCTACGATTCTCTTCGATCGAATGGAGGATTATGAGAACCGGGCCGAACGGTTTTACGACGGGGTCGGCTACGGCCTTTACAACACGCCGACCACGCTTGCGCTTGCGGAGGCGGTCGCAGAACTCGAGGACGCATCGCGCTGCCTGGTGGTGCAATCCGGCACTGCCGCGATCGCCACCACGTTGATGGCTTTCGCCTCGGCCGGCGCCCATTTTCTGGTCGCGGATACAGCCTATCGGACGACGCGCAAGTTCTGCGAGGAGATGCTGCGTCCGCTCGGCATCGACGTCACCTACTACGACCCCATGATCGGGGCGCGGATAGCCGATCTCATCACGCCGGCGACCACGCTCGTCTATCTCGAGAGCCCTGGATCGATGACGTTCGAGGTGCAGGACGTCCCGGCAATCACGGAGGTCGCTCGCCGGCATGGAGTACCGACCGCAATCGACGCAAGCTGGGCGTCGCCGGTGTTTTTGCGTCCGCTTGCGCTTGGTGTCGACGTCTCGATCCAGTCAGGGACGAAATATCTCTGCGGGCATTCCGACGTGATATTCGGTACGGCGGCAACGCGCGACGAAGCCCTTTTCCGGAGGCTCAAGGACGTCGCCGGCCGGCTTGGGCACAGACTCGGGGGCGAGGATTGCTACCTGGCACTGCGCGGCTTGCGGACATTGTCCGTTCGGATGGAACGGCACCAGGAAACGGCGCTGCGGCTGGCCGAGTGGCTTGCCGCGCAACCGGAGGTGAAGAAGGTGTTGCACCCCGCTTTCCCTGACCATCCCGGCCATGCGCTATGGCGGCGGGATTTCACCGGCGCGTCGGGACTTTTCGGTGTCCTGCTGCATCCGGCGCCGAGAGCCGCCATCGCCGCCGTTCTGGAGGGCATGAGGCTCTTCAAGATGGGCTCCAGCTGGGGCGGCTACGAAAGCCTCATCGTGCCGGTCGATGCGGGATCGATCCGCACGGCTACTTCCGATCAAAACGGCGTGCTCCTGCGCGTTCATGCAGGACTTGAGACGGTTGACGATCTGATCGCCGATCTCGAGGAGGGCTTCGGGCGGCTGAGGGCGTATGACAGGCCGGAACCTGCGAACGCCGGCCCCGCGCCGATCCTCGCTTCCATACGATGAGCAGAGCCCCCACCCATCATCGTTGACCTGCATCGGGCGGCACTGGGCCGCCCGATGCAACGAAATCAGTGAGCCAATGGCTGCGGCTCGTAGCCCGCCGCACGGATCGTCTCGGCCGCGACCGCGGCATCGCCCGCGACGGTAACTTCCCTTTTATCGAGGTCGATGCCGACGCCGACGCCGGGCATCATCTGGTCGAATGCCTTCTGGATGGTTCCGGCGCAATGACCGCATGTCATGTCGGCCACCTTGAAGGTCGTTCCTTCGACCTTTTCGCCAGCCGCATGCAAGGTATGTTCTTCGTGAGTGCTGCACATATTGCTTCTCCTTGTGAAATCTCTGCTATTTGCTCAGGCTGCACCTTACCATCGTTGTAAGGTCAAGGCCGAATTAGCTGTTTTTCGTCGAGGATGGTGACGTTCTTCCTCCGTGGATCAGTTACCGTTTCACGGCCTGCGCGTCGAAACCACGCGCGTGTTGCGCAACGCGACAGGAACGGGGGCGTGGCTGTCGCATGAGGCGAGATCCTCGATGATCGGACAGTCCGGCCGATCGTCGCCATGGCAATTCTCAGCCAGGTGGCGCAAGGCGCGCGCCATCGCCTGCAGTTCAACCATCTTCGCTTCTAGCGCCTCAACTTGCTCCATCGCGATGCGCTTCACATCGCCCGAGGCCCTGTCGCGATCTTTCCAGAGAGCCAGGAGTTCCCGCATCTGGTCGATCGAAAAGCCGAGGTCGCGCGCACGGCGGATGAAGCGCAACGTGTGGGTCTCTCCTTCCGAATAAACCCGGTAGCCCGACCCTGTGCGGAGGGCAGCTTTGATCAGGCCGATGGATTCATAGTGCCGGATCATCTTGGCCGACACGCCCGATGCCGCAGCCGCCTCTCCTATGTTCATGAGTCTCTCTCCTTGGCGCTCACGAAGAACCGTGCTCCGGTGTATAGAAAACGTCCGCATGGATATCGACGGCGCGAAGGCCGCGTTGGCGCAGGACCGGTCCGGCTGCGTCCACCATTGCCGGCGGACCTGCGAGATAAGCCTTCCAGCCGTCGAGATCGCCGAGGTCGGCGGCGACCACGTCGGAGACGTAGCCCCGCCGAAAGCCTGAGCCCGAATCCTCCGACAGGACCGGCACGAAGCTGAGATTGGAATGTCTCTCCGTCAACGCGGCGAAGCGGTCGAGCAGATAGAGGTCGCGTTCCGATCGCGCGCCGAAATAGATGCGGATAGGTTGGCCCATACCCTTGGCAAGCGCTGTCTCGGCCACAGCCTTGACCGGCGCCAGTCCCGAGCCGCCGGCGATGCCGAGGATCGGGCCGAAATGGTTGTCGCGCAGGAAAGCTGAGCCGAGCGGACCTTCGATGGCGACCCTGTCCCCGACTGCGGCGTGCGCCCAGATCCGCTGGCTCGCCGCGCCTTCGGGGACCCGTCGGACATGGAACTCGACAAGCTCCTCGTCAGGCCGGCTGGCGACCGAATAGTCACGGGAGGGCGCGCCTGGATAGAACAGGTGGGCATACTGCCCGGCTTTGAAAGTGAAAGCCCCGCGATGATCGAGCCTGACCCGAATCAGCTTGATGTCGTGGGTCGCATCCTCAACTTCGGCGATGGCGCCTTCGAACCGGCAGACCGGGATGTGGGCGATCTCGTCCGCGCCCCCGAGCCAGGCGACGGTGGCGTCGGTGAGCGGCTGCGCCCGGCAAGCGAGGATCAGCCCATCCGTCCGTTCCTTCGGGGAGAGCGCGAACGGCGTGTGCGGCAGCAGATCTACCTCGCCGCTGACCAGTCGCGATTTGCAGGAACCGCAACGTCCCGATTTGCAGCCGTGCGGGTAAGGAATGCCGGCGGCTAGCGCGGCGAGGAGAATGGTCTGGCCATTGACTTCGAGGCTGCGGCCGGCCTGCGGAATGAACACTTTCGGCATGGAAGCAACTCCTCTCAGGCGGCCTGGATGAGGCCGAGAGCGTCCGCGATCCGCGGTTTCTGTTGCGGGAAGGTGCCGTAGAACACGTCGCCGCCGACAATGGTGATCGGCGCCACGCGAACGCCGGTGCGGCCCTTGGCCTCCTCGGCGATCGCAGGATCGCTGAGGTCGCGCTCGACGACGGGGATGCCCTGGCTTTCGAGCCACACCTTCAGCGCGCGGCAATCGGGGCAGGTCGGAGTGGAAAAAATCTCGATCAAGGGATGGTGATGGTTGGACATGGCTTTTGCCTACGAAATCGGGGGGTTGAGGGAACCGCCCGGCGGCGGCTCCCCATTCATTCAGCAGGTGCGAGCTGCGTCTCGCCGGCCACAGGGCTGCTTTCGCCGCGCCCAAGGGGCTGGCGGAAAGCCTTGAGGCGCAGCGCGTTCGACAGAACGAAGATGCTGGAGAACGCCATCGCGCCCGCGGCGAGCATCGGCGACAAGAGCCAGCCATAGGGCGGATAGAGCAGGCCGGCGGCGACGGGGATGAGCAGCACGTTGTAAGCAAAGGCCCAGAACAGGTTCTGCTTGATGTTGCGGATCGTCGCCTTGGACAGCGCGATCGCGTTCGCCACGCCCCGCAGGTCACCCGCCATCAGCACTACGTCCGCCGTTTCGATCGCCACATCCGTGCCGGTGCCGATGGCGATACCGACATCGGCCTGGGCCAGCGCGGGCGCATCGTTAATGCCGTCGCCGACAAAGGCAATCTTGCGCCCGTTGGCCGCGAGCCGCTTCACCGCGTCGACCTTGCCGTCGGGCAGCACCTCGGCGATCACCTCGTCGATGCCCAGCCGGCGCGCGATCGCCTCGGCCGTGCGGCGGTTGTCGCCGGTGATCATTGCGACCTTCAGTCCCAGCGCATGCAGCGCCTTGACCGCTTCCGGCGTGGTTTCCCGAACCGGATCGGAGACCGCGATGATTGCCGCCAGCTTGCCGTCGATCGCCGCATATATCGGCGACTTACCCTCTTCGCCCAGTCGGCGCGCCGCTTCGGCAAACACCGTCAGATCATGGCCGAGGCGCACCATCAGGCGATCCGCGCCGACTTCGACCGCGCGGCCCCCGACCGTCGCCTTCACACCGTAGCCCGGCGTGGCTTCAAAGCCACCGACACTTGCCAGCGACAGCCCCCGACGCCCGGCCGCCTCAACGATTGCTTCCCCGATCGGGTGCTCCGAACGCGTCTCGACCGATGCGACGAGGGCTAGGACTTCGTTGTGGTCCAGGCCTTTGACGGTGACGAGGTCGGTCAGTTCCGGCCGGCCACGGGTCAGCGTGCCGGTCTTGTCGACGGCGATCACTTCGGCGTCCCGGAGCGTCTGGAGAGCGTCGCCCTTGCGAAACAGCACACCCATCTCGGCGGCGCGGCCGGTCCCGACCATAATCGAGGTCGGGGTGGCGAGCCCCATGGCGCACGGGCAGGCAATTATCAGCACCGCCACCGCGTTGACGAGCGCGAAGGTCAGCGCGGGCTCTGGCCCGAATACCAGCCAGACCAGGAAGGTGAGTGCGGCCGCCGCAATGACGGCGGGCACGAACCACATCGTCACCTTATCGACGAGCGCCTGGATCGGCAGCTTCGCGCCCTGCGCCTGCTCCACCATGCGGATAATCTGCGCCAGCACGGTGTCCGCACCGACCTTGGTTGCCCGATAGGAGAAGCTTCCCGTCTTGTTGATAGTGGCGCCGACAACTTGAGCACCTTCGCCCTTGGACACGGGCACGGGCTCGCCTGTGATCATGGATTCATCAACGAAGGATGAGCCCTCGACGACTTCGCCGTCAACCGGCACCTTTTCGCCCGGCCGGACCAGCACGATGTCACCAACCCGGACCTCTTCGATCCCGAGTTCAAGGCTCTGGCCGTCGCGAACGATGCGGGCTGTCTTGGGAGTGAGCCCGACCAGCCGTTTGATGGCTTCGCTGGTGCGCCCCTTGGCCCGAGTCTCCAAAAAGCGGCCGAGAAGGATCAGCGTCACGATTACGGCCGCCGCCTCGTAGTAAACGTTCGCCGTGCCGGCCGGGAGCGTTTGCGGCGCAAAGGTCACCACGACCGAATAGCCCCAGGCGGCGATCGTGCCGAGCGCGACCAGAGAGTTCATGTCGGGCGCCAGGCGAAGCAGCGCCGGGATGCCTTTCCGGTAAAAGCGCAGGCCTGGCCCGAACAGAACCAGGGAACCAAGCGCGAACTGGACAAACCAGCTCTGCCGCATCCCTATATTGTTCATGACGAAATCATGGATGGCCGGCACGAAATGCGCGCCCATTTCCAGCACGACGATCGGCACCGTCAGCGCAGCCGCGACAGCGAGGCTGCGCTGCAGCCGCGTCATCTCGGCCTCGCGAGCTTCCTGTTCCCGATTCCCGGTCTCAGCCGAGGCGGCGCGCGCTTCATAGCCGGCGGCATGAATGGCGCCAATCAGGTCGCCGACGTCGACGACGCCGCGCAGATAGCGGACGGCCGCGCGTTCCGTTGCGAGGTTGACCGAAGCCTCGGCCACTCCGGGCACTGCCTTCAGCGCCTTTTCGATCCGGCCGACGCAGGACGCGCAGGTCATCCCTCCGACGGAGAGTTCGATAGTGTCCTCAGGCACGGCATAGCCGGCGTCGGCGATCGCTTTCACGACTGCGCCTACGTCCGTCGCTCCTGAGAAGGTGACTTCTGCGCGCTCGGTCGCGAGATTGACGGATGCTTGAGACACCGCCGGGAGTTTGGCGATGGCGCGTTCCACGCGGCCCACGCAGGACGCACAGGTCATGCCCTCGATAGAGAACTGGCGAACTGTCTCGCCAGCGGCGGAGGGTGGGGAAATGTTCATGATGCAACTCCGGTCTAATCGGTGATGCGTGCATGTTTGCACCTTCCCACGGCTGGAAGGTCAAGGCTTATTTTCTGAGCCGACCTGACAGTATACCAGTAGAGCCAAGCGGGCGTCGTTGCGCATTAACCGTGCTATCCAGTCCTGTCGCTCCTCCTGGTTACCTAGGGCGAACGGCACCTTGTCGGACGTGCCTGGATGGCATTCCACGACGGTAATTTGCCGCGCAAGGGACGCTGGTATCAGGCGGCGTCTGAGATCGGCGTCACGCCCGAGGCGCTTTTACCGCGAGTTGGCGCGTCGGAGGCAAATTGCAGCTCATTTCGCGGAAGTCTCTCGACCTTCGTAAGCGCGATTCAGTTGATCGTGTCGGCGACGCATGTCTTCCGGCCAACGTGATTTGATGTAGGACAAGGCGGCGATGATGTCGTCGTCGCTCAGCGTTTCCCGAAACGTGGGCATCTTGGTCTTGTAGTCCTTGAGATTGGCGGCCTCGGCGATGCCGAGTTTCGTTATCTTGAACAGCAGCGTGTCCGGATGGTGCCAGGTGTGCCCGCTCTCGTCATGCGGCGGCGCGGGGAGAAATCCTTCCTTGTCCTGCGTCTGCCACTCCGGTTGTCCTTCAAGGTTGCGGCCGTGGCACGAGGCGCAATGCTCCATGTAAATCGCCTCGCCGTGGGTGACGACCTGGGTATCATCAGGGTCGAGAAGTGCGCTCGAAGTGCCGGCAAGGAAGATATACCCGCCGATTGCTGCAATCGCGGAAGCCGCAGCAACCGCCGCGCCAAGCGCAAGCTTGCCGGCTAAACTGCGAACCATTGCCACGATGACGTCATTGGCCGAATGCGGCCCAATTTGTGCCGCCGTCGGTGCTGGCGAAGATATCGCCTTGATGCGAGGCGACGAACATCCGGTTGCTGTCGGCCGGATCGACCGCCATATGCAGCAGAATCTGGTCGCCCCAGTCAGTGGCGGTCGTCTCGAAATTCATGTCCGCCTCCGCGGCCCGCACAAGACCTCGGCCGAGCACAAACGCGTGGAGAGAACCGTCGGCTGTCACCTCGATCAGACTGACGGGCGCGCCATCGACGACCGTTTCCCAGCGCTGGCCTCCGTCCCTGCTGACCAACAGGCCTCCTTCCGTGGCGGCGTAGAGCGTGTCGGCGTTCTTTGCCGATGCGGCGAGATCGACTAGCTTTTCCGGCAGCCGTCCGACCACTGACCAAGTCTTCCCGGCATCGCGACTCACCTGAAGCGTGCCATAGGCGCCGTAGAGAACCCGGGGATCGGCCGAGCTGACCGTCATCTGGTGGAAGTCCACCGGGCCGTCTGCCCCCGGCGCGACTTGCTCCCAGGTAACGCCGTTGTCGGTTGAGGCGATGAAACCGAGATTGCCGCCGCCTTCCGGGTGACCGCTGGCGTAGAGCGACCTCGGGCCGGATGGGTCCGGGATGAATCCCATGAAGTCCTGCACCGGCGAAATGAGTTCTGCCTTTCCCTCCGGCCCGGCGCGGAACAGTCCGTGGTGGGTCGCGATCAGGAGTCTTTGCGAATCCTCTCTGTCGATGGCCAACCCATGGATGTGGGTGCGCTCCTTCAGCTGCAAAACCGAGACCGCCTCGGCTCCTGACGTTGATCCTATCGAGGCTGCCGTCAACGCAAAGCCCGATATCAAGCTTGCAACGATCATTACCAAAGATCGTCTCATCTGATCACCTCCAGCGTCGGTTTTAGCATTCAATGTAGGTATGATATCAAAGCCGGGATAGCAGTGCCCGCGCCGCCGTGGCTGCGATGCGCTGCCTCATTTCAGAGATGCTGGCCCTCAAGCCGATGAAAATGGCCTCACCAATCAGGAAATGGCCAATGTTCAACTCGACGACTTCCGGTATGGCGGCAACGTCGGACACGTTTTCAAACGTCAGCCCGTGGCCCGCGTGACATTCGATGTTGTAAGTCCGAGTGGTCGCGGCAGCCCGAACCAGCCGGTCGAGTTCCGCGCGGCGTGATTGACCGTCAGTCCCCGCGTAGCGTCCCGTATGGAGTTCGACCACCGGCGCCTTCATCTCGGCTGCGGCCCTGACTTGAGATTCATCGGGATCGATGAACAACGATACGCGAATTCCCGCATCGCTCAGCCTCGCGATGACCGGCTCCAGCGTCTTGCGACTGCCCGCGGCGTCAAGGCCGCCCTCGGTGGTTACCTCCTCGCGCCGCTCCGGCACGAGGCATACCGCATGCGGACGCGCGGCCAAGGCGATGGCAACCATCTCTGCCGTGGCCGCCATCTCAAGGTTGATCGGCGCCCTTATGCTCGCCGCAAGGCGCTGCAGATCGTCCTCCCTGATATGTCGCCGATCCTCGCGCAGATGCAGGGTGACGCCATCCGCTCCGGCCTCCAAAGCCAGCGCCGCAGCGGCGACCGGGTCGGGATGGCTGCCGCCACGCGCATTGCGGATCGTGCCGACGTGGTCGATGTTGACACCGAGACGTATCTTTCTCACGCGTGAATTCCTTTGTTTGAGAGAGAGCGATAGTCCGCGATCCTGGCCGCCATCCTGATGGCGGCGATGAGGCTGCCGGGATCCGCCACCCCCCGCCCGGCGATGTCGAGGGCCGTGCCGTGGTCCGGCGACGTACGCACGAATGGCAAGCCCATGGTGATGTTCACTCCTCCGTCGACGTCCAATGTCTTCAGTGGGATCAAAGCCTGGTCGTGATACATGCAGATTGCCACGTCATAAGTTTGACGCGCGCGCGGGGTGAACATCGTGTCAGGGGGATATGGTCCCGACGCATCAATTCCCTCTCGCTTCAGAATTTCGATTGCCGGAGCGATCGTCTCGATTTCTTCGCGGCCCATGCTGCCGCCCTCGCCTGCATGCGGATTGAGCCCGGCGATCGCCAGACGTGGATTCCGGATCCCGAAATCCTTGCTCAATCCCGAGGCGGCAGCCTGCGCGACATCCACGATTTTCTGCGTCGATAGTCCACTCACGGCTGCGGCCAGCGCCTCATGTATCGAGACCGGGACGACCCTCAGTTCGTCGCCGGCCAGCATCATGGTTGCGCGATACCCGGCGCCGCTGAGTTCCTCGAGAAATTCCGTGTGTCCTGGAAACGGAAAACCGCTTTCGTACAGAACCGACTTTTGGATAGGGTTCGTCACGAGAGCGGACGCCTGGCCTGTTGTTGTCAGCTCGACGGAGAGACGGATAGCGTCAATTACCGATGCGGCGTTGCGGGAATCCAGCTGACCAATCCGGATGGGCGCAGGGAGATGGACGGGCATGACGGGCAGTGCTTTCCTGAATGCTTCGCGCGCCTCGCTTGGATGCAAAATGGCTTCTATTGGGACATGCAAAGACAGTGCCTGCGCGAGTTCGGCGACGTGAGTGGGATCATGCAGGAGATAAAAGGCGCAATCCGTTTCCCGAAGACGCAACCAAGCGCCAAGCGTGATCTCGGCGCCTATTCCCGCGGGTTCGCCCATGGTCACGACAATGGATTGCGCGGATTTGGTCATCTGGTTTGACTCCAAGCTCACGGGAGACGGCGCTTCGGTTTCTGGTGTTTGCTCACCGAGAGGATCGCAGCGCCGGCAACAGCAACAAACTCTCGGTCGCAACCAGAGATCAACTTGGGTCAACGTCTCGGGTGCGCTGACACGGGTGCGCCTCCAGACCGCAATCCAGCCAGAGTAACCGCTACAAGCCGGCGGACCGCGGCCTTGGATGTCAGGCTGCTGGCTGCCGTTAGAGCGTGGAGGCAATAGGTCGCGAGTTCGTCAGGCGCGATGTCGTTCCGGAGATCGCCCGTCGCTGCACCCTCGGCCAGCAGATCGCGGATAAGATGGTGGAGATGATGCTGCGCCTTGACGACGTGTTCGCCTCGATGCAGGCGTGCCGCGAGTTCGCCACCATGATGCTCGTGGGAAATGAACGCATAGGCTTCCAGCACAGCTTCAAGCCGCTCGCCGGCGTAGCCAGCCCGGTCCCGGATCGCGATGAGAAGTTCGAGGTGACCGGCCACCTGACGTTCATGCCAGGCGACGAGGATCGTTTCGACGTCCGGGAAATATTTGTACAGCGTCGCGCGACCTATTCCGGTCTCCTCGGCGATCTTCGCCATCGTCACCGACAGCAGCCCGTGCTTGGCCACCAGCGCCGCGGTGGCGTCCAGGGTCGCCTCGCGCACCGCGCGGCGGTGCGTATCAATGGTTTCGTTCCACAGCTTCGGCACCGCCCCAATATACGTGACGTAGCAGTGATGTCGAGATACGAGACACCGAGACTTGATATAGACATACTGTCTCGATAAAGTTCGCATTGTCGTGAGAACACGACACCGCGCGCGATCCAGGAGACGCATATGGCCGACCCGCCTCCCTACCCCGGCGCACCCGGCTGGGTGAAAATTTCGGGGATCGTCGCGATCGTCCTTGTCCTGCTGGTTATCACGGCGCTTTTCACCGACGTCGGCGGACCCCACGGTCCCGGTCGGCACCTGCCGTCCTCCAGCGTTACAGAGCCTGGCACGCAACAGCCATGATAATGACGCCTAGTCTCCGCAAGTTTGCGCTGACTGCGCATGTCACGTCCTCGGTCGGCACTCTCGGTGCGGTCGCCGGCTTCCTGGCTCTCGCTGTCGCCGGCCTGAACAGCGCAGATTCGCAAGTAGTCCGCGCCGCCTATCTCGCGATGGAGTTGACCGCCTGGTACGTCATTGTTCCGCTGGTTCTGGCCTCATTGGCCACCGGGCTGGTGCAGTCGCTTGGCACCAATTGGGGCCTGTTCCGGCACTACTGGGTCGTGATGAAACTATTTCTGAACGTGCTTGTCACAATCGTGCTGCTGCTTCAGCTAGAGCTAATTGGCTATTTAGCGGACGTCTCAGAGACGATGTTATCCAGCGCGGATCTTCGAGGGCTGAGGATGTCACCTGTGATCCACGCCGCGGGAGGGCTGCTGGTATTGCTCGTGCCCGTGGTTCTGTCGCTCTACAAGCCGCGAGGCCTGACTCCGTATGGGTGGCGCAAGCAGTATGAGGGGTCCATGGCCTGGCGTCCATAGATGCAACCCGCCTAGACTGGCGCCCCGCCGGACCGGAACAAAGTTTCCGCGCTTCCGTTACGCAGCATGTCAATCGTTGCACCCCTGCAAGTTCTTCGGTGGGCGAACGTAGCCTTTTTTATCTGCTTCGCTGCAGGTTTGCTTCTGTCCGGAGCGCGACCCGCCTACGCGCTGTACCACAATCATCCTCCCAGCACGGTATTGCAGGTGCCGCAGACGATTGCGCAGGGAAGCGAGGCGGGTGCCGCTGACCCATGCATGAATACCGGCCAGCACGTCGCACATTGCTGTTCGGCGCTCCATTGCATGGCTGGCTTCGCAGCTTCGCCGGCGGCTCTGCCGACTCCCTCGCTGAAATCTCCTGTCCGTGTCGAAACGGCCGGGCCGCCCAACTCGCGGATCCCTTACCGGCTGGACCGGCCTCCAAAACCATAAGCGAATTCCTGCCACGGGCAGGCGCCGGGGCGAGGCTTTGGCGCCGCGCGTCATAGTTCAAGCATTCAGGAGACAAATCATGACCAAAACCAAACTCACAATCGCCACGGCACTGCTGCTCTCGGGTTTCGCCTCGACGGCGTTCCCTCAGCAATCCCCCGACCAGCCGATGGGTGTGGCTCCAACGCCGTTGCCGGAGCAATGCGGTCAGGCTGAAGGCGCATCAGCAGGGCATACCATGCCAGGAATGGCCGGTATGGACATGTCGGGCATGGATGAAGCGCAAAAGGCCAACATGGCGGCGATGATGAAAATGCATCCTGCCATGATGCAAGGCATGATGGCCAAAGACCCCGATGTCGCCTTTGCTTGCGGGATGATCGCGCATCACCAGGGCGCGATCGACATGGCCGAAGTCGAGTTGAAATACGGCGATAATGACGAAGCCAAAAAGATGGCTCAGATGATCATCGACGCTCAGACCAAGGAAATCGGCGAGTTCAAGCTGTGGCTTGATGCCAACGCAAAGTGATCGCCAGGAGACGTCGTAAGGCGCTCCTCGACTCGAACAAAGGACACCTTCCATGCATCACGTTAGCCCCGAAATGAAAAGCTGCATCGACGAATGCCTGCACTGTTATTCCGTGTGTCTTTCGACGGCGATGGGCCACTGCCTGGAAACGGGCGGCCAACACACCGAAAAGCAGCACTTCACGTTGATGATGGCCTGCGCCGAGATCTGCCGGACGTCGGCGCATTTCATGCTCATCGGTTCCGAGCACCACAAGCATACCTGTGGCGAATGCGCCGAGATCTGCAACGAATGTGCGGATGACTGCGAGCACATCGGCGACATGCAGGAATGCGTCGAGGCCTGCCGTCGCTGCGCAGAGAGCTGCCGGAAAATGGCGACGTAGAAGCGTCATTAGCGGGTCAGGACAAGAGCTGTTCAAAATCTTGCGCTAAGGGCGAACGGATCGTGAA
>CALFXR010000166.1 GCA_937958475.1 uncultured Mesorhizobium sp.
GAACGGATGGCCGAAGTCGTGGCGCTGAGGAAGGACGCGGCGAGTGGCCCGGTGCTCGCTGCCCTCGAGGGCGGAATCCTGCGCATCACGCTCGCCAATCCGCCCGCCAACGCCTTGTCGCTGGCGATGATGGCGGCACTCCAGGAGGAGATCGACCGGGCTCGCGACGACAAGTCGGTGCGCGTCGTGATCATCGGTTCGGCGGCAAAGCTGTTCTCCGCAGGCCACGATCTCAAGGAGATGAACGCCCACCGCAAGGACGACGACGGCGGCCGTGCCTTCTTCGAGAAGACGTTTGCCGTATGCTCGCGGCTGATGCAGTCGATCGTCGGCCTGCCAAAGCCGGTCATCGCCGCGATCGACGGCATCGCCACGGCTGCCGGTTGCCAACTGGTCGCCAGCTGCGACCTCGCCATCGCCACCGACCGCTCGACCTTCGGCGTCAACGGCATCGACGTCGGCCTGTTTTGCACGACGCCGTCGGTGGCGCTTTCGCGCAAGATCAAGGCGCGTCACGCCATGGAGATGCTTCTCACCGGCGAGATGATCGACGCCGCCACGGCGCGCGAGTTCGGCCTGGTCAACCGCGTCGTCCCTGCAGAATACCTGAATCAGATCGTCACCAAATACGCGCAAGCCATTGCCGCGAAATCGCCTTTGGCCGTTCGCATGGGCAAGGAAGCCTTCTATCGCCAGGCCGAGATGGGGCTGGCCGACGCCTACGAGCACGCCTCGCATGTCATGGTCGAGAACATGATGGCCCACGATGCCGTCGAGGGCATCGACGCCTTCATCGGCAAGCGCAAGCCCGAATGGACGGGCGAGTAGTAATGGAACCGCGCATCTCCATCGTCACCATCGCCGTCCGCGAACTCGACCGCATGGTGGCCTTCTACGAGGCGATGGGCCTGAAGCGCCATCCGGCCTTCACCGAGGGCGTCGCCTTCTTCCAGATGGGCGGCGTCATCCTCGGACTGTTCCCGAAGAAGGACGCCGAGCCCGACGCCGGCGTGACCTTCGGCGACGAGCCGGGGCCGGTCTATCTCGCATACAACACGCGCAGCGAAGGGGAAGTCGACGCCGTGCTGGCCGAGGCCGAACGCGCCGGCGGGCGCGTGGTCAAGGCGGCCGGACGCGCCTTCTGGGGCGGCTGGTACGGCTACTTCGCCGATCCGGAAGGCAATCTCTGGGAAGTCGCCAACAACCCCGCTTTCCCGATCGCCGAAGACGGCACGATCTCGCTGCCGGAGTAAAGGCTTTCGCGAGCAAAGGCCGGCTTTGGCCGGGGCTGCGTGTCGAAGCCGGCGGTGCGCTCCCCGCGTAGCCACCGTCATCCACGGGCTTGTCCCGAGGATCTGCCGGGTATTCCGGTTTCGTGGAGCCGCGGCGCCGACTTTCCGGACACAGTAGATCCTCGGGACAAGCCCGAGGATGACGGCAAGAATCGAGCATTGCGCCGAGAAGCGCCGTACCGGCCGCCCCCGAATTGCCGCGACTTCGCCGGCTTGCCGCCCAGCGCCCGCCGCGCTGTTCGGCGAACGTCGCCTTCGGGCAACGGGAGGCAAGGCAATGAAGCGGCTGGTCGCGCTGATCCTGGCGGCATGGACGGCGACCACAGCAGGTGCCGTGGCGCAGGGCGTGGACCCCTCCACGGTCGCTCCGCCCCTCTATCCCGAAATCATTCTCGAAACCGACGACAGCTTTTCCGCCGACGCCGGACTGACGGCCTTCCGCGAGGCTTTGGCGCAGGCGAGCGAAAGCCTCGTCGAGACCGGGCAGGGCAAGCAGTACGATCCGGACGCGATGCTTCCATTCCTCGCCGACGAAGTCGAATTCCTCGTCGCCCAGGGCGAGGGAGGCTTCAAAGAGGAATTCGTCTCGCTCGGGCTTCATCCCGCAGCCCGCGCGCTGGAGATGGCCGGGCGACTGTCGAAGGGCAGCGACAGCAGGGACCCGCTCGTGCAGAGCCGCTACGGCATGCATGCGCTCGCGGGCCTTGCAGAGGAACCGACTGTCGGCCGCACGCCCTGGCTGGCGGGACGCATCTGCACGGCGAGCTACGGTAGGATTTCGTGGCCCGACTGGGTCGAACTCGACGGCAAGCTGCGCTTCCTCGACCTCGACGAATGGCGCATCGCCTCGGTGATCGTGCGTGAAGGCGCCGAGGGGCTGCTTCCCGGCGACTGGCCGAAGCACTACCAGATGGTGCCGGTTTCGCCTGCGCAGAAGCGCTCCGGCGGATCGCTTGGGATCATCGCGCCCGACGGCGGCGTCGTCTTCTTTCGCACCTTCTATGGGCCGGATCCGAGCTACTTCGCTCCCTATCTCAACTCCCACCTCTGTTTCGAGAAACAGGATGGCGCCTGGAAGGTCTCGGCGATCGCGATGCGGCTTGATTGAACGGCCGCGCTGCGGCAAACCGTGCGCATGAACCACGATCACTACGACAACGACTACATCGCCGGCATCCTCAACGACGTGAAGGCCGTCGCCATCGTCGGCGCCTCGGCCAACGAGGTGCGGCCGAGCTTCTTCGTGACGAAGTACCTCGTCGACAAGGGCTACACGGTGTTTCCCGTCAATCCCGGCCAGGCCGGCAAACCGATCGCCGGGCAGATCACCTACGCCCGGCTCGCCGACATCCCGGTACCGGTCGACATGGTCGACATCTTCCGCGCTTCCGACGCCGTGCCGGCGATCGTCGAGGAGGTGCTGGCGCTGACGCCGTTGCCGAAGGTGGTCTGGATGCAGCTGACCGTGCGCCACGACGAGGCGGCGGCGAAGGCCGAGGCCGCCGGCATCAAGGTGGTCATGAACCGCTGCCCGAAGATCGAATACGGCCGGCTGTCCGGCGAGATCGGCTGGAACGGCGTCAACAGCCGCGTCATTTCGTCGAAGAAGCCGGTCATGCGCGCCGGCTTCCAGAGTTTCGGCGTCCGCCAGAAGTAGCGGATGCGTCGCTGCCGGCCGAATCTCGGCCGAGCCGGATCGTCGTTCCCCGAGCTTGCGCGCGATTGGGTCCCGAAGGCAGCGCAAGCGCAGTCCGGTAGAATTTTCTTCTTTGCATTCGCCGGTCCGCTCGGCCAAGAATGCCGCCGATCCAGCCTTCATCCCAGGGAGTGAACAAAGATGTCTCAGCGCGCACCAGGCTTCAACACGCTCGCCGTCCACGCCGGCGCCAAGCCCGATCCGGCGACCGGCGCGCGCGCCGTGCCGATCTACCAGACGACCTCCTACGTCTTCGACGACGCCGACCACGCCGCCTCGCTGTTCGGGCTGAAGGCCTTCGGCAACATTTATACGCGCATCATGAACCCGACACAGGCGGTGCTCGAGGAGCGCGTCGCAGCCCTCGAAGGCGGCACGGCCGCACTCGCCACCGCGTCGGGCCATGCCGCGCAGCTGCTCGTCTTCCACAATCTGATGCGCTCGGGCGACAATTTCGTCGCCGCGCGCCGGCTCTACGGCGGCTCGATCAACCAGTTCGGCCACGCCTTCAAAAACTTCGACTGGCAGGTGCGCTGGGCCGACCCGCGCAATCCCGACGACTTCGCCGCCCACATCGACGACCGCACGCGGGCGATCTTCGTCGAGAGCCTCGCCAACCCGAATGGCGAGTTCGTCGACCTCGAGGCGATCGGCAACATCGCCCGCGCGCACGGCCTGCCGCTCATCGTCGACAACACGCTGGCGACGCCCTACCTGCTGCGCCCGATCGAGCACGGCGCCGACATCGTCGTCCACTCGCTGACCAAGTTCATCGGCGGCCACGGCAACTCGATCGGCGGCATCCTCGTCGACGGCGGCACCTTCGACTGGTCGAAGTCGGGCAACTATCCGATGCTGTCGCAGCCGCGCCCCGAATATGGCGGCATGGTGCTGCACGAGACCTTCGGCAACTTCGCCTTCGCCATCGCCGCGCGCGTGCTCGGCCTGCGCGACTTCGGCCCGGCGATATCGCCGTTCAACGCCTTCCTGATCCTGACCGGCCTCGAAACCCTGCCGCTCCGGATGCAGCGCCATTGCGACAATGCCAGGAACGTCGCCGACTACCTGTCGAAGCACCCGAAGGTCGCCTGGGTCTCCTATCCCGGCCTTCCGGGCGACCGCAACCACACCTTGCAGCAGAAGTACTCGCCGCTCGGTGCCGGCGCGGTGTTCACCTTCGGACTGAAGGGCGGCTACGACGCCGGCGTCAAGTTCGTCGAGGCGCTGGAGCTGTTTTCGCACCTCGCCAATGTCGGCGACACCAAGTCGCTGGTCATCCACCCGGCCTCGACCACGCACCGCCAGCTTTCCGACGAGCAGAAGATCGCCGCCGGCGCCGGCCCCGACACGGTGCGCCTGTCGGTCGGCATCGAGGACGTCGCCGACATCGTCGCCGACCTCGACCAGGCGCTGGCCAAGGCTTGAGGCCACATGGGGCGGACGGCGGCTGTCAGGGCCGCCGTTTCAGCCAGGCCGCGTATTCCGGCGCGGCGTCCTTCATGTCCTCGTAGAGCCAGACCATGCGGTCGACGAACCACAGCTTCAGCGCGCTCGCCCCGAGCGCGCCGAATGCCGTCGCCCAGGGGTCGAGCGAATAGAGGCCCCAGGCCAGCGGCACGAGGCAGGCAGCACTCGCCAGCGACAGGCCGAGCGCCCAGCGCCGGTGATGGCCCGGGATCGGGATTCTCCCGCGATTCAGCCAGACGCGTTCACCCAAGACGCCCTTCGACGCCCAGTTGTCGGTCGAGGCCGGCGGCGGGAAGGCGCGCGGATTGACGATCGCCCACAGCGCCAGCGCGCCGAGCACGGGCCAGAGCCCGAGGCCGAGCGGGCCGCGGAAGAAGACGGCGAGGGCGAACAGCACGAGAAGCGGCACCCGGGTCCACACCGACCAGGGATTGGCGTGCCGCTCCCATGTCGAGCCTTTCATGGCCATGGCGGCGGCGAAGGGATTTTGCCGGGACATCGATTCACTCTAGTCTCGCTTGCGTCACTTCAAAAGCGCCGGAGACCGGAATGACCGAACCGAGATACCTGTCGATCGACACGATTTCCGTCGCAGCGGAGGAAGGGGCGCCCGCGCCCGACCGGCTGGTCTCCGGCGCGCCCGTCTTCCGCACCTGGAACGTCGAGGAGGCCGAGGGCGGCCTCTATGCCGGCATCTGGGAATCGACGCCCGGCAAATGGCGTATCAGCTACGACGAATGGGAGTTCTGCCACATCCTCTCGGGCGTCTCGGTCATCGCGGAGGAGGGCGGCGAAGCGCGTACCGTGAAGGCCGGCGACAGTTTCGTGCTCAGGCCCGGCTTCAAGGGGACCTGGGAAGTCGTTGAAACGACTCGCAAGGAATACGTGATCAAGGTCTGACTGCCGGAGACGGCAGGCCCCTCCCGCGAGGGCGGGAAGGGCCGCCGGAGTTTCCTACCAGGTCAGCGTCTTGGTGCCGTCCTGGAACAGCGCGCCGCCGGTCAGCTCCGGATTTCCGACCTTCAGGCCGGGCAGCAGGTCGGCTTCGGCAACGCCGTAGTGCTTCATGCACATCGGGCATACCAGGATCGTGGCGCCTGCGGCGAGCAGGTCGGCGATCGCCTTCTGCTGGTCCGGGAACTTGTCGGCATTCGCCTTCGACGCGGCGAACACCGCGCGATCGTTCATGAACACGGTCAGCGGATGGCCGCGCTTCAGCTGGTTGCCGCCGAAGGAGAAGGCCATGTTGACGCGGTGGCCGTCGTCGGAGGTCAGGTTGATGAACAGCGGATCGGCATCGCCGGCGAGAACCGGCGCGACCGGGGCTGCGACGAGGCTGGCGGCGAAGGCCGCGGCAAGGAGGGTTCTTCTCGAAAAGGACATGATGGTCTCCGTGGAAAACGTGAAGTTCAGACGATGTGGATCTGGATTTCATCGTTTGCGGAGGGAGGCGCGCGGGCGCCGTTCCTGTATGCCCTCGGCTTGCAGCAGAAATCCGCCGCATCCACTGGCAGCGTGGCCGCCAGGGACGGGCCGGGCGCCGGCAGTCGGGGAGCGACGGGAGGATGCGCGAGCGCGACGTTATGCGCCGACGCGAACAGGCAGTCGGCATGGGCGGAGCGGCTGGACTGGTCGTCGACAGGCAGGCTGGCCTCGCCCGCGCCGTAGCAGATGACGAAGCCGCCCCACTCTTCGGCCGCGACAGTGGCACCCGGCATGTAGCCGGCCGGCAGCAACAGGCGCGCGAACGCCACCGCGACGATCAGCGCGATGCGGATCGGAGCGAAGTGGCGGCTGGCGAACCGAATGGCCAAGAAGAGATACCCTTTTCGGCATACGTTTCCATCAATCGTGGCTCGCTCCTTTGACCGGCGTCAATTCGCGGCGATCACCGGCCGCGTTTGTGCCGCGGCCCGTCATGCCCGCTATCCACTGTGTCCACAGGCTGAGGGCGGTTGAGCCACGGCCACCGCGCGGGTAACGTTAGGTCAACTCAGGTGCCCGAGCGCTCCGCCAGGACAGCGGACCACAGCAGGAGGGCGAGGCCTGAGCCCCGCGATGCCAGGCGGACCGAGGCCAAAAGCCGATGTCGATGGTGTCATGTCCAGCGGGATCCGCCGCCAGCGGTCTGGAACGCGAACGGTGGGAAAGCTCGCGGCGTCTTCGGGACGCGGAGCATGGTCCGGCGGTGGCGACCCTTGCGGAAGCGCCCGACGAGACCGGTCAGTGTCCGAACCTTCGCCGACGCGCGCCTTCGGGTGCTGCGAGGATGACGGAAAGGCCTGAACAGGGAGGCACTGGGAGCGATCCCGGTGCTTTCTTGTTTTTGGCCGGCAGGTCTTCCGCTACTACCACTCCACCAGAAGCCGCTCCAGCCCGTGGAAATGGTAGGCGTCCGCATAGCGCGGCGTCTCGGCGAGCCTCAGCCCCGGCAGCCGGTCGAACAGCACCTTCAGCGCCGCCTGCAGCTCGATGCGGGCGAGCGGCGCGCCGATGCAGAAATGGATGCCGGCGCCGAACGAGACGTTGTTCTGGTCAGGCCGCGCCGGATCGAAGCCGCGCGGATCGGCAAAAGCCTTCGGATCGTTGTTGGCCATGCCGAGCAGCAGCGCCACCTGATCGCCGGGTTTCACGGACACGCCGTCGCCGAGGTCGATCTCGCCATAGGCGTAGCGCGTGAACATGTGCAGCGGCGCGTCGAAGCGCAGACATTCCTCGACCGTCTTCTCCGCCGCCTCCGCCGTCGCGAAGAAGCGCCGCGCATCGCCGCCCTGGAGCAGGATCGAGCGGACCGCGTTGCCGGCCTGGTGCACCGTCGCCTCGTGGCCGGCGTTGAGCAGCAGGATCGCCGAGGTCACCAGCTCGTCCTCCGACAGCTTCTGGCTTCCCTCGTGGGCGGCGATCAGCAGCGACAGCAGGTCGTCGCCGGGCGAGCGGCGGCGCTCGGCGACGTAGCCGCGCAGGAAGGCGGCGAAGTCGCGCGCCGCCTCGTCGGCGCGTTCCTCGGTCTGGCGCGTGCGCCCGTGCATGTACATCGCCACCATGCGGTGCGACCAGTCGAGCAGCTGCGGCCCCATGGCGACGGGCACGCCGAGCATCTCGGCGATCACGGTGATCGGCAGCGGCGCGGCGAAGGCGGGCAGGAGGTCGACGCGCTTCTTCCCCTCGAACCCGTCGATCAGTTCATGCGCCAGCGCCTCGATCCTCGGCCTCAGCCTCTCCACCTGGCGCGAGACGAAGGCGCGGTTGACCAGCGTGCGCAGGCGCGTGTGCACCGGCGGCTCGAGCTCGAGCATCGAATTCGCCTCGATCCCGTCGAAGCTGGACAGGTGCGCGCGGCCGCCGCCCGCCGCGATCGACAGGTAGCCGCCCGGCCGCTCGCGGCCGAGCCGGCGGTCGCGCAGCAGCCGGTTGACGGCATCGTAGCCGCCGAAGCACCACATCCCGTAGTCCTCCCAAAAGAAGGTCGGCGCCACCGTATGGAGAAAGGCATAGGCCTCGTAGGGATCCTGCACGAAGCGATCGTCGTGCGGGTCGAGGCGCAGGCGACGCGTCGCGGGATCGAAGTCGAGGCAGGCGGGAGCGGGCGGTGTCATGACGGACGTCTTAGCCGCATTCCTGGCCGGGTGGAAAGAACCTGCTGCGCCTTGCCACGGCACCGGCCGCAGCTAAGGTCGCCGCGTCGCCATCCGCGACATTCCAGCCCGCACGTTTCCAGCCCAAACCGGGGAAAGTCATGAAGGTCATCGTCGTCGGCGCCGGCATTGCCGGCCTCTCCACCGCCTGGTCGCTGGTCAAGCGCGGTCACGTTGTGACGCTGTTGGAGCAGGGCACGATCCCCAACCCGCTCGCCGCGTCCGGGGACCATCACCGCATCATCCGCCGCGCCTACGGCGCCGCCACCGGCTACGGCCGCGCCATCACCGAAGCCTATGCAGCCTGGGACGAGCTCTGGGGCGACCTCGGCGCCGTCCATCACGATCCGCGCGGCTTCCTCTGCGTATCGCGCGAGGCGGGCGACGAGGCGGAGGAATACCGCGAGGGGCTGGAGGCGGGCGGCTACCCGTTCGAGCTTCTCGATGCGGCCGAGACGGTGCGCCGTTGGCCGTTCCTCGAAGCCGAGACCATCCGCTACGGATTCTTTTCCACCGAAGGCGGCGCGCTGCATTGCCGCCGCATCGCCACCGGCATGGCGGGGTGGCTGCGCGAAAAAGGAGCGGACGTCCGCGAGAACGCCAAAGTCGCGAGCGTCGATACCGCGGCCGGCGCGGTGACACTCGCCGGCGGCGAGCGGCTAGTCGCCGACCGCGTCGTCGTCACCGCCGGCGCCTGGGTGCTGAAGCTGTTCCCGCAGCTCGCCTCCGACCTCGTCACCTGGCGCACCGCGGTCGTCTACCTCGATCCGCCCGCCGACCTGAAGCCGGCCTGGGAAACGGCGCCGGTGATCCTCGACGTCGGCGGCCGCATCGACGGCTACATCATCCCGCCCTCCGGCGGCGCCGGCCTCAAGTTCGGCACCGGCCTGCACAAGATGCCCTCCGACGACGCCGACCATAACCGCACCGCCCGCCCGGGCGAGGGCGAAGCCATCCGCGACCGCTTTGCACCGCCCTTCGCCCGGCTCGGCGAGTACGCGATCAAGGATGTGGTAACCTGCGTCTACACTTTCACCGAGGACGAGCGCTTCTACGGCGCCGAGTTCGGCAAGGCGCTGGTCGTGTCGGCGTGTTCCGGCCACGGCTACAAGTTCGGCGCCGCGGTCGGTCGCCGCGTGGCGGACGCGGTCGAGGACGGCGATGTCGACCTGCTGAAGCGCTGGCTGCGCGCGGAGGCCTGACCAGGCTCCCCGGCAATTTCGCGGTAAGGTTAGCGTCACGCGACGGGAGAGCGGCCTTGCGCAAGGCCGAAGGCGCATCCTATCTAACCATGACAGTTTTGGGCGATTCCAGCCGCTCGGCGGGCGAATCCAATCCGCGAAAAGGAAGAGAACATGAAGCACCCCGTCGAAACCTACATGAATCTCGTGCCGATGGTGGTCGAGCAGACCAATCGCGGCGAGCGCGCCTTCGACATCTTCTCGCGGCTGCTCAAGGAGCGCATCATCTTCATCACCGGCCCGGTCGAGGACAGCATGGCGACGCTGGTCTGCGCCCAGCTCCTTTTCCTCGAGGCGGAGAATCCGAAGAAGGAGATCAGCCTCTACATCAACTCGCCGGGCGGCGTGGTCACCAGCGGCATGGCGATCTACGACACCATGCAGTTCATCAAGCCGGCCGTGTCGACGCTCTGTGTCGGCCAGGCGGCGTCGATGGGCTCTCTGCTGCTCTGCGCCGGCCACAAGGACATGCGCTTCGCCACGCCGAATGCGCGAATCATGGTCCACCAGCCGTCGGGCGGCTTCTCCGGCCAGGCATCCGACATCGAGCGTCATGCCCAGGACATCATCAAGCTGAAGCGGCGCCTGAACGAGGTCTATGTGAAGCACACCGGCAAGGAGTACGAGATGATCGAGCGGACGCTCGACCGTGACCACTTCATGACGGCCGACGAGGCCCGCGACTTCGGCCTCATCGACAAGGTCATCACCAGCCGCGAAGCCATGGAAAACCCGGCTCCGGCTAGGTGAGGGACGCCTCTCGGCGGCCGGAATGACGCTTTTTTGAAACCGGTGCGCCATTTCTGTCACATTTGCCTGTTCCCTGCCGCATTGCCAGAACCTACGTTAAGGCTATGTTGAGTTTCGGACGGGTAGCCTCCTGGCGGGGCAGCCTCGAATCATTGCCGCGATTTCTGGTTTGTGTTTGGTACGGAAATGCGCAGCCGGGTCTGGCCGCATGCGCCGGCGTACCGTTCGCCGCAAACAGGTATCCAGCCACGGGCCGCGGGCGCGGCAGGTGGAACTGAAAGGACGAGACACATGAGCAAGGTCAGCAACAGCGGGGGCGACTCGAAGAACACGCTCTACTGCTCGTTCTGCGGCAAGAGCCAGCACGAGGTCCGCAAGCTGATCGCCGGGCCGACCGTGTTCATCTGCGACGAGTGCGTCGAGCTGTGCATGGACATCATCCGCGAGGAGAACAAGACCTCGCTGGTGAAGTCGCGCGAGGGCGTGCCGACCCCGCAGGAGATCCTCAAGGTCCTCGACGACTACGTCATCGGCCAGCCCTACGCGAAGCGGGTGCTGTCGGTGGCCGTGCACAACCACTACAAGCGCCTGGCGCATTCCGGGAAGAACAACGACGTCGAGCTGGCGAAGTCGAACATCCTACTGATCGGCCCGACGGGCTGCGGCAAGACGCTGCTCGCCCAGACGCTGGCGCGCATCATCGACGTGCCCTTCACCATGGCCGACGCCACGACGCTGACCGAAGCCGGTTATGTCGGCGAGGACGTCGAGAACATCATCCTCAAGCTGCTCCAGGCGGCCGATTACAACGTCGAGCGCGCCCAGCGCGGCATCGTCTACATCGACGAGATCGACAAGATCAGCCGCAAGTCGGACAATCCCTCGATCACCCGCGACGTTTCGGGCGAGGGCGTCCAGCAGGCGCTCCTGAAGATCATGGAAGGCACGGTCGCGTCCGTGCCCCCGCAGGGCGGACGCAAGCATCCGCAGCAGGAGTTCCTGCAGGTCGACACGGCGAACATCCTGTTCATCTGCGGCGGCGCCTTCGCCGGCCTGGACAAGATCATCTCCGACCGCGGCCGCAAGACGTCGATCGGCTTCAGCGCGGCCGTCGCCTCGCCGGAAGACCGGCGCACCGGCGAGCTGTTCCGCCAGGTCGAGCCGGAGGACCTGCTGAAGTTCGGCCTGATCCCCGAGTTCGTCGGCCGTCTGCCGGTGCTCGCCACCCTTGAAGACCTCGACGAGCCTGCGCTGATCCAGATCCTGACCGAGCCGAAGAACGCGCTCGTCAAGCAGTATCAGCGCCTGTTCGAGATGGAGAACGTCGACCTCACCTTCCACGAGAACGCGCTCTCGGCGATCGCCAAGCGCGCCATCGAGCGCAAGACCGGCGCCCGCGGCCTGCGCTCGATCATGGAGGCGATCCTGCTCGACACGATGTTCGAGCTGCCGGCGCTGGAGGGTGTCCAGGAGGTGGTGATCTCCGAGGAGGTCGTCACCGGCAGCGCCCGGCCGCTCTACATCTACTCCGAGCGCGAGAAGGAAAAGGGTTCCGTCAGCGCCTGATCGGGCGGCGGCCGGTCGTGCACACGTCGCGAACCATCCATGTACGAAGCATGAACGGCGCCTCCGGGCGCCGTTCATGTTTGATCGGTTCAACTCTTGATCTTGCCCGCGCGGGCCTCCACTTATGCCCCAGGTCGAGACCGCATTCCGCGCTGCAATGTCCCACCGGGCCACAATGTCCGATCGGATGATAGGCGGAACGGCCGGCGGCCGTTAATATGAGATTCGCGGTTGGCTCTGCGTGGCGGCCGCGACAGGAAAGGTAAGTCCATGGCCAGAACAACCCGGTCTTCCAGCGACGGCGTCTACGCGGTCCTCCCGCTGCGCGACATCGTCGTGTTCCCTCATATGATCGTCCCGCTGTTTGTCGGCCGGGAAAAGTCGATCAAGGCCTTGGAAGAGGTGATGGGCGCCGAGAAGCAGATCCTGCTCGCCACCCAGATGAATGCCGCCGACGACGATCCGGAACCGAAGGCGATCTACGACATCGGCACGCTCGCCAACGTGCTGCAGCTGCTCAAGCTGCCCGACGGAACGGTCAAGGTGCTGGTCGAAGGCGTCTCGCGCGCCAGGATTTCCGAATTCACCGAGCGTGCGGAATATCACGAGGCGAAGGCGGCGATGCTCGTCGAGCCGGCCGAGGAAGAAGTCGAGATCGAGGCGCTGGCGCGTTCGGTGGTCGCCGACTTCGAAAACTACGTCAAGCTGAACAAGAAGATCTCGCCCGAGGTGGTCGGCGCGGCCAGCCAGATCGACGACTATTCCAAGCTCGCCGATACCGTCGCCTCGCATCTCGCCATCAAGATCACCGAGAAGCAGGAGATGCTCGCCACCCTCTCCGTCAAGGAGCGGCTGGAGAAGGCGATGGGCTTCATGGAAGCCGAGATCTCCGTGCTCCAGGTGGAGAAGCGCATCCGTTCGCGCGTCAAGCGCCAGATGGAGAAGACGCAGCGCGAATACTACCTGAACGAGCAGATGAAGGCGATCCAGAAGGAGCTCGGCGAGGGCGAGGACGGCCGCGACGAGGCCGCCGAGATCGAGGAGCGCATCAAGAAGACGAAGCTGACCAAGGAGGCCCGCGAAAAGGCGGAGGCCGAGCTGAAGAAGCTCCGCACCATGTCGCCGATGTCGGCCGAGGCCACCGTCGTGCGCAACTACCTCGACTGGCTCCTGTCGATCCCGTGGGGCAAGAACTCGAAGGTCAAGCAGGACCTCGACTTCGCCCAGAACGTGCTCGACACCGACCACTACGGCCTCGACAAGGTCAAGGACCGCATCGTCGAGTACCTCGCCGTGCAGAGCCGCCAGAAGAAGCTGAAGGGCCCGATCCTGTGCCTCGTCGGTCCTCCCGGCGTCGGCAAGACCTCGCTCGGCAAGTCGATCGCCAAGGCGACCGGCCGCGAGTTCATCCGCATGGCGCTGGGCGGCGTGCGTGATGAGGCCGAGATCCGCGGCCACCGCCGCACCTACATCGGCTCGATGCCCGGCAAGGTCATCCAGTCGATGAAGAAGGCGAAGAAGTCGAACCCGCTCTTCCTGCTCGACGAGATCGACAAGATGGGCATGGACTTCCGCGGCGATCCGTCCTCGGCGCTTCTCGAAGTGCTCGATCCGGAGCAGAACTCGACCTTCATGGACCATTACCTCGAGGTCGAATACGATTTGTCGAGCGTGATGTTCGTGACGACGGCGAACACGCTGAATATCCCGCCGGCCCTGATGGACCGCATGGAGATTATCCGCATCGCCGGCTACACGGAGGACGAGAAGGTCGAGATCGCCAAGCGGCACCTGCTGCCCAAGGCCATCCGCGACCACGCGCTGCAGCCGAAGGAGTTCTCGGTGAGCGACGCCGCGATCCGCGCGATCATCCAGACCTACACCCGCGAGGCGGGCGTCAGGAGTCTTGAGCGCGAGCTGATGAAGCTGGCGCGCAAGGCGGTCACCGAAATCCTGCGGACCAAGAAGAAGTCGGTGAAGATCACGCCGGAAAACCTGTCCGACTATCTCGGCGTGCCGCGCTTCCGCTACGGCCAGGTCGAAGCCGACGATCAGGTCGGCGTGGTGACGGGTCTTGCCTGGACCGAGGTCGGCGGCGAACTGCTGACGATCGAGGGCGTCATGATGCCCGGCAAGGGCCGCATGACGGTGACCGGCAACCTGAAGGACGTGATGAAGGAATCGATCTCCGCGGCGGCATCCTACGTCCGCTCGAGGGCGCTCGATTTCGGCATCGAGCCGCCGTCCTTCGACAAGCGCGACATCCACGTCCACGTGCCGGAGGGGGCGACCCCGAAGGATGGCCCGTCGGCCGGCGTGGCGATGGCGACCGCGATCGTCTCGGTGCTGACCGGCATCCCGGTCAAGGCCGACGTGGCGATGACCGGCGAGATCACGCTGCGCGGCCGCGTCCTGCCGATCGGCGGCCTCAAGGAGAAGCTGCTCGCCGCGCTCCGCGGCGGCATCAAGAAGGTGCTGATCCCGGAGGAGAACGCCAAGGATCTCGCCGAGATTCCCGACAACGTGAAGAGCGGAATGGAGATCATTCCGGTCAGCCGCGTCGGCGAGGTCCTGCGTCACGCGCTGGTGCGCATGCCGGAGCCGATCGAGTGGATCGAGCCGGTCGACGCGGCGCCGGCGAAGGCCGACGTGAGCGACGATGCCGGTGCATCGACCTTCGCCCACTGACGGCGCAATCGAAAGTCGCAAAAGCCGGGCCCAGCGCCCGGCTTTTCTGTGAAAAAGCCCGGAAAACCGGGCGATTCAGCCGGTCATGTCGCAAATAGCACTTGGTGGCGGGAACGGTTCTTTCTAGAGTCCCGTTCCTGCCGGTCGAATCGAAATCCCGGTATTCTCAAGGAAGGAAGTTTTGATGAACAAGAACGAACTGGTGTCTGCCGTCGCTGACGCAGCGAAGATTTCGAAGAGCGACGCTCAGTCGGCGGTCGATGCGGTGTTTTCCGTCATCACCTCCGAGTTGAAGAAGGGCGGCGACGTGCGCCTCGTCGGGTTCGGCAACTTCAGCGTCACCAAGCGCGCCGCCACCACCGGCCGCAACCCGCAGACGGGTGCCGAAGTGAAGATTCCGGCGCGCAGCGTGCCGAAGTTCTCCGCCGGCAAGGGTCTTAAGGACGCCGTCAACTGACGCTGTCGGTCCCTTCGACGCATCCGAGGAGCCGGGCATCGTCCCGGCTTTTCTTTTTTCAGGCCGCGCTGCGACATTTTCTCCATCCGGCTCGACCGTCACCGGTCTGTCATGGCCCCATCCTAGCCTCCGGCCGCCGCGCAGCTTGATCGCCGTGCGGCAGGCTGGGAGCTGAACCGGTGAATGCCCACGACATGCCGCCAGAGGGTGCGGCGGAACGGACCTTCGAGGACCTGCTCGAATTGCGGGCGGCGGTCGCCGATGGATCCGCGGAATCGCTGAAGCGGTTCCGTGCGCTCGGCGGAGGCGACGACCCGTCGCTCGTCAACCTTGCCCACTATCTCGCGCTTCGCCATCACGACATCCGCACGCTGCAGCGGCAGCTGATGTGGCGCGGCCTGTCGTCGCTCGGCCGGCTGGAGAGCCGGGTGTTGCTCACGCTCGACGCCGTGCTCGCCACGCTGGCGAGACTGGAAGGGCGCCCGGCGCCGTTTCCCGCGCCGAGCGAAGCCGCGTTCTTCGCCGGGGAGGTCCGGCTCGCTTCTGCCGCCGACAGGCTCTTCGGCGACGTGCCGCTGAACCGCCGCAGCCGGATCATGGTGACCCTGCCGTCCGAGGCCGCGACCGACCGCGAATGGGTCATTGCAATGGCCCGCGCCGGTATGGACACGGCCCGGATAAACTGCGCCCATGACGATCAGGAAGCCTGGCGCAGGATGGCCGAGAACGTAAAGGCGGCAGGAGAGGCCGTCGGACGCCGGCTGACGATCCTCATGGACATCGCCGGCCCGAAGATACGCACCGGCACGGTCGCCTTGCCCGATGCGAAGGCGCGGCTGCATCCGGGCGACGCCTTCCGCCTCGTCTCGACCGGCGCACCGAGTCCGACGGCGGACGTGCCGTTCAGCGCATCCGTCTCCCTGCCCGAGATCGTCACGCGCCTCGAGGCCGGCCATCGCTTCCGCTACGACGACGGCAAGCTCGAAGGCATCGTCGAATGCGTCGGCGACGGCGAGGCGATCGTGCGCGTGCAGCGGGCCAGGGAACGGGGCGTGAAGCTCAAGCCGGAGAAGGGCATCAACCTGCCCGATACCGTGCTCGGCCTGTCGCCGCTGACGGCCAAGGACGAGGCGGATCTTTCCGCGGTCATCGAATGCGCCGACATGATCGGCTATTCCTTCGTCAGCCGGCCCTGCGACATCGGCCTCCTGGAGGAGGCGCTGGCCCGCCACGGCCGCCGCGAACGTCCGCTTGGCCTCGTCGCCAAGATCGAATTGCCCGAGGCCGTGCGCAACCTGCCCGACCTGATCGCGGCGGCTGCCGGCCGCCGTCCGTTCGGTGTCATGATCGCGCGCGGCGACCTGGCCGCCGAGATCGGCTTCGAGAGGCTGGCGGAAATGCAGGAGGAGATCCTGTGGATCTGCGAGGCGGCGAGCGTGCCGGTCGTCTGGGCGACGCAGGTCCTGGAAGGCCTCGTCAAGGACGGCATCCCCTCGCGCGGCGAGATGACCGATGCCGCGATGGCGGCGCGCGCCGAGTGCGTCATGCTGAACAAGGGGCCGATGGTCGGCGCGGCGGTAGACGTCCTCGACCGGCTGCTGGCGCGCATGGACGAGCACGTCTTCAAGAAGACGCCGCGCCTGCGCGCGCTGAGGTCCTGGTAGACCGGCGGCCGTCGCCTTTACGGTAGCCTGGGCACGATCAGGTCGGCCGCTGAACCGAGGTCGTTGGCGATCGCCGCTTCGGCGGCGTCGCCATCCCTCGCTTCCAGCGCGCGGATGATCTCACGGTGCCGCTCCATCGTCGCCGTGCTGCTGATCTTGTAGGGATGATGGTGCAGCGCCGGGCCGATCCGCACCCAGAAGTTTTCGATCAACGCCAGGAGGTTTGGCCGGTTCGCCCTCTCGTAGATGGTGAAGTGGAAGCGGTAGTTCTCCTCCAGGGCGTCCTTCGAGTTCTCGTGCCGCGCCATCTTGTCGTTGATCCGCTCCAACTGGCGTAGCGTCTGCTTGTCCATCGTCTGGCAAGCCAGCCTGCCGGCGAGGCCTTCGAGCCGCTGGCGGATTTCGGTCAGTTCGCGGTATTCCGACTGGGTCAGGCTCTTCAGGAAGAAGCCGCTCTGCGGGCGTCCTTCGAGAACGCCGTCGGCCTCGAGGCGCTTCAGCGCGTCGCGTACCGGCTGGACGCTGACCTTGAGGGCCTGGGCGAGGGAACGGCTGGTCAGCGACGTGCCGGGTGCGACGTGGCCGCTCGCCAGCGCTTGCCGGATGCTGCGATAGACCTGCCGCTCGACCGTTTCGGCCGACGCCTCGTCGATCGCTTCGAGATCGGGCGCCTCCGACTGCTGTCGTCCCGGCCTGCGCCGGACTGCGGCCTGAGCCATGCTACCTCCGCTGCTCGCTGCGACCGTGCCTCCGGCACCGCGTTTCAATTCGCACGGCCGCCCCCCTCCGGCTGCATGAGAAAGAACCTTCCGAACGTCGCACCCGACATCCGGTTCATCAACTGCTCATGCAAGCCTTGGTTCGATCTGGCAAGGGTTTGTGTCTATTGCCTGCGCCTTCCCAAATGGGATTTCTGAAATAGCAGATTGACACTACGAATTTTTTCTGTTGGTTTTGCTATATCAGTTTGTGCATCAAAAAAAAAGGGGTTTGCGGTGCAGGAGAGTGGTCTGGGGGGGCAGACTGCGATCGTGACGGCGGCAGGCGGAGGCGCCGGGCGCGTGATCGCCGCGACGCTCGCCGCACAAGGCGCCCGCGTGATCGCCTGCGACGTCAGCGCCGGCGGCCTGGCTGAATCCGCGGCGCTGCATCCGGCCATCGAGACGGTCGTCGGCGACGTCGGCGACGAGGCCGCGGTGGCGGGGATCGTGGCGAAAGCCGGCGATCGCGTCGACATCCTGGTCAACAATGTCGGCATTGCCGGGCCGACGGCCCGCGCCGAGGATGTCACGCTCGCCGACTGGAACGAGTCCATCCGCGTCAACCTGACCAGCCACTTCCTCTTCGCCCGCGCGGTCATCCCCGGCATGAAGGCGCGCGGAGCCGGCCTGATCGTCAACATCTCCTCCGGCAGCGCCAAGGTCGGGCTGCCGCTCAGGCTTCCCTATGTCGTCACCAAGGGTGCCGTCCTCAGTCTGACGATGAACCTCGCGCGCGAGCTCGGCCCGTTCGGCATCCGCGTCAACGCCATCCTGCCCGGCGCCATCCGCGGCGACCGCATCAACCGCGTCATCGAGGCGAAGGCGAAGGCGCTCGGCGTCGACCGAGCCGAATACGAGAGGGGACTGCTGCGCTACATCTCCATGCGCACCATGGTCGAGCCGGAAGACATCGCCGCGACGATCGCTTTCCTCGCGTCGCCCGGCGGCGCCCGGATCTCCGGCCAGATGCTCGGCGTCGACGGCAACATCGAGTGGGAAGAATAGGCGATGAACAGCAAGAGAAACGCCGCCGCGCCGGCGCCGCAGGGCCACAACTCTCTCGCCGCGGAGCTTTCCGACGCCGTCGCCCGCTTCGTCGCGGCGAACCCGGAAAGCCGTGCAATGCACGAGCGTGCCAAGGCCGTCATGCCCGGCGGCAACACGCGCACGGTGCTCTACTATTCGCCCTTCCCGCTGACCATGACGACGGGCTGGGGCTGCCGCCTGAAGGATGCCGACGGCCACAGCTACGTCGACTTCCTCGGCGAGTTCACCGCGGGCCTCTACGGCCATTCGGACCCGGTGATCGCGGAGGCGGTCGGCAAGGCCGTCGCCAACGGGCTGAACCTCGGCAGCCACGGACCGCATGAGGCCGAGTTCGCCGAACTGATCAAGCAGCGCTTCCCCTCCATGGAACTGATGCGCTTCACCAATTCCGGAACCGAGGCCAATATGCTGGCGCTGGCGCTCGCCAAGCACGTGACCGGCCGCTCCAGAGTGTTGGTTTTCGAGGGCGCCTATCACGGGGGAACGCTGACCTTTCCCACCGCCAAGGTCCCGGTCAACATCCCGCACGACTACGTCTTCGCCCGCTACAACGACGTGGAGGTGACGCGCGACATCATCCGCCGCCACCGCTCGGAACTCGCCTGCATCATCGTCGAGCCGATGCTGGGAAGCGGCGGCTGTATACCCGGCGACCACACGTTCATGGCGATGTTGCGCGAGGAGGCCACGGCTGCCGGCGCCATCCTGCTGTTCGACGAGGTGATGACCTCGCGGCTCAGCCCGGGCGGTCGACAGGGCGAAATCGGCATCCGTCCCGACCTGACGACGCTGGGCAAGTATATCGGCGGCGGCATGTCCTTCGGCGCCTTCGGCGGCCGCGCCGACCTGATGGCAGGTTTTGATCCCAGCCGCCCCGGCAGCCTGCCGCACGCCGGTACCTTCAACAACAACGTGCTGACCATGGCGGCCGGCCTGGCAGGGCTGAAGCAGCGCCTGACGCCGGAAGCCGTTCGCGCGCTGAACGCGCGTGGCGATGCGTTGCGGCAGCGGCTCAATGCCATCTTCGCCATAGCCGGCGCCGAGATCCGCGCCGCCGGTATCGGCTCGCTGATGAACATCCACCCCGTCGGCGTCGAACCCAAGCGTCCGGCTGACCTCGCTGCGGCCGACCCACGCATGCGCGACCTGATCTTCTTCGATCTCCTCGAGGACGGTTTCTACACCGCGCGGCGCGGCTTGATGGCGCTGAGCCTGCCGATCGGCGACGAGGAGACCGAGGCGCTGGTCGCGGCCGTGGAGAAGCGGGCGCCACGCTGGAAGGCGCTCATGGGCGCGATGGACTGAAGGCGTCGAGGTACAGGGGGTAAAATGCGTTTTGCCGTTGATACGGGTGGCACCTTCACCGACCTGGTGGTCGAGGACGATGACGGCGTCTGCCGGCTGTTCAAGGCCGCCACGACGCCCCACGATCCCGTCGCCGGCATGCTCGACGCGCTGTCGCTCGCCGCGGCCGCCGAGGGCCAGCCGCTGGCCGAGTTCCTCGCCCGCGGCGCCTCGCTCCTGCACGGCACGACCCACGCCATCAACGCCATCATCACCGGACGGACCGCGAAGACCGCCTTCGTCACCACCGCCGGCCACGGCGACATGCTGGTGCTGCGCGAGGGCGGCCGCGCCGAGACCTTCAACTTCACGCATCGCTTCCCGGAACCCTACATCCCCAAGAGCCTGACCTTTGAGGTCCCCGAGCGCGTCATGGCCGACGGCTCGGTGCGCGAGGCGCTCGACGAGAAGGCCGTTCTCGACATGATCGACAAGCTGCGCGCCAGTGGTGCGGAGGCGGTCGCGGTCTCGCTGCTCTGGTCGATCGTCAACCCAGCGCATGAGCTGCGCGTCGGCGAACTCCTCGCCAAGCATCTTCCCGACATCCCGTTCACGCTTTCCCACCAGCTCAACCCGGCGATCCGCGAGTTCCGCCGGGCTTCCTCTGCGGCCGTCGACGCTTCGCTGAAGCCGATGATGGGCCGCTACATGCGCGATCTCGAGAGCCGGCTGCGGCAGGCGGGATTCGGCGGCCGTGTGCTCATCGTGACCTCCCAAGCCGGCGTCATCGACGCCGCCGATGCGGCACGGGCCCCGATCCACATCGTCAACTCGGGTCCGTCCATGGCACCAATCGCCGGCCGCTACTATGCCGCCGTCGACAGTGCCGCAGAGGATGCCATCATCGCCGACACCGGCGGTACGACCTACGACGTCTCGATCGTGCGCAAGGGCACGATCCCGACCACCCGCGAGACGTGGATCGGCCCGCGCTACCGCGGCATCATGCTCGGCTTTCCCTGGGTGGACGTTAAAAGCGTCGGCGCCGGCGGCGGCTCGATCGCCTCGATCGACAGCGGCGGCCTGCTGCATGTCGGCCCGGCGAGCGCCGGCGCCGTTCCCGGCCCCGCCGCCTACGGCCGCGGCGGCACCCGCGCGACGGTCACCGATGCGGCCGTCACCCTGGGCTATGTCGACCCGGCCTATTTCCTCGGCGGCGCCATGAAGCTCGATGCGGAGCTGGCCCGCGAGGCGGTGCAGCGCGACGTGGCGACACCCGGCGGGCTGCCGCTCGCCGAAGCCGCCAACGCGATCATCACCATCGCCACCGAGAACATGGTCCAGGCGATCCTCGACATCACCGTCAAGCAGGGCATCGATCCGCGCGAGGCGGTGCTGATCGGCGGCGGCGGCGCGGCAGGCCTTAACTCGGTGCGCATCGCCCGGCGGCTCGGCTGCCGCACGCTGATCATCCCCGAGACCGGCCCCGCGCTTTCGGCTGCCGGCGCGCTGATGTCGGAGCTGAAGGCCGAGTACCACGTGGCGCTCGTCGCCCACACCGACGGCTTCGACCATGCCGCTGTCGACGCGGCGCTCGCCGGTCTTGCCGAGAAGGCGCGGCAGTTCGCAGAAGGACCCGGGGCAGGGGCGCTGGAGACGCGCATCGCGTTCAAGGCCGACGCGCGCTACGCCACCGAGGTCTGGGAGATCGAGGTCCCGCTGCGCGGCGGCTCGATCGCCAACGCCTACGACCTCGCCACCTTCGTCGAGGATTTCCACCGCACCCACGAGACGCTGTTCTCCTTCCGCGACGAAGGATCCGCCATCGAGGTGGTCGGCTGGTCGGCGGAAGTCACCTGCCGCCTCTCGGAGGCGCGCGACCTGAAGCTCGCGCCGCCGACGAGCCTGCGCGAGCGCGCCCCGCGCCCCGCATGGTTTGCCGGCGTCGGCTGGAGCGACGTTCCCGTCCACCGCTTCGAGGCGCTCGAACCTGGCGTGATCCTGCAGGGACCGGCGATCGTCGAGAACGACTACACGACCGTGGTCGTCGATCCCGGTGCCACCGCGGAACGGCGGCCGTCGGGCAGCCTCGTGATCGACGTCGGCTGAGAGCGGAGGAAACCATGGATCTCGTCACGCTCGCCCTCTTGAACAACCGCTTCGAAGGCGTCGCCCGCAAGATGGCGAACACGCTGCTGCGCACCGGGCGCTCCGGCGTGCTCAACATCGCCCGCGACTTCTCCTGCTGCATCGTCACCGCCGACGCCGAGCTTCTCGTCGCCAACGAAGGCCTGCCGATCCACGTCCTGTCGGGCCCGGACCTGATGGCGAAGGTGATGAAGGAGTACTGCCCGACGCTGAAGAAGGGCGACGCCTTCATCAACAACTCGCCTTATCACGGCTGCAGCCACGCCGCCGACCACACGATCCTGGTCCCGGTCGTCGACGACAAGGGCAAGCACCGCTTCACCGTGCTCGCCAAGGCCCACCAGGCCGACATCGGCAACTCGATCCCGACCACCTATCACGGCTCGGCGAAGGACGTTTACGAGGAAGGCGCGCTGATCTTCCCGTCGGTGCGCGTCCAGGAGGACTACAGGACCAACGAGGACTTCGTCCGCATGTGCCGCATGCGCATCCGCGTCCCCGACCAGTGGTGGGGCGATTTCCTCGCCGCGCTGGGTGCCGCGCGCATCGGCGAGCAGGAAATCACCGCCATGGCCGAGGAGGTCGGCTGGGACGTGCTGGAGGCGTTCTGCGGCGAATGGCTCGATTATTCCGAGCGCCGCATGGTCGAGGCGGTCCGCGCCCTGCCGGCCGGCCGCGCCATCCGTACCAGCCGCCACGATCCGTTCCCGGGAACGCCGGAGGACGGCATCCCGGTCAAGGTCGACGTCACCATCGACCCCGCCGAAGCGCGCATCACGGTTGACCTGACCGACAACATGGACTGCCTGCCCTGCGGGCTGAACCTCAGCGAGGCCTGTTCGCGCACCGCGGCCATGGTCGGCATCTTCAACTCGATCGACCACACCGTGCCGAAGAACGCCGGCAGCTTCCGCCGCATCGAGTTGAAGCTGCGCGAGAACTGCGTCGTCGGCATTCCCCGTTTCCCGATCTCGTGCTCGGTGGCGACGACCAACGTCGCCGACCGCGTCGCCAACCCCGTCCAGTGCGCCATCGCCGAGATCGCCGAAGGGCAGGGCATGGCCGAGTGCGGCGCCGTCATCCCACCCTCCGTCGCCGTCATCTCGGGCATCCACCCGCGCGATGGCAAGCCGTTCATCAACCAGGTGTTCCTCGGCATGACCGGCGGCGCGGCCAGCCCGACCGCCGACGCCTGGCTCACCATCGGCCATGTCGGCAATGCCGGCATGTGCAACCTCGACTCAGTCGAGCTCGACGAGCTTCGCCAGCCGCTCTACGTCGCCTCGCGCCGTCTCCTGCCCGACACCGAGGGCCCGGGCGAGCGAACCGGCGCGCCGTCGATCGCCGTCGAGTTCGGCCCCGTCGATTGCGAGATTTCCGTCGGCTACGTCAGCGACGGCGTCGTCAACGCGTCTCTCGGCGTGCGCGGCGGCGGCCGGGGCGGGGCAGCGAACCAGTTTCTCGTCGAGCCGGACGGTTCGCGCCAACCGCTGCCGTCCTGCGCCCAGGTCTCCGTCCGTGACGGCCAGCTCGTTCTGTCGATCTCGGCGGGCGGCGGCGGCTATGGCGATCCGCGCCGGCGGCCGGTCGACGAGGTCGCCCGCGACGTCAGGCTCGGCCGGATCTCGGCCGAACGCGCCGGCACGATCTACGGCGTCGCCGTGGATCCCGACGGAACCATCGATCGGGAGCGCACGGCGCGCCTGAGGAATGCAGCTTGAGCAGTGACTTCCAATGGTCAAGGAGGGCCAAAATAATGATCAGATCGGGAACACGTATACTTCTGACGACCGCCATCGCCGCCACGCCGCTTGCCGCCTTCGCGCAGGACGAGGTGACGGTCGGTTTCGCCATCGCCCTCTCGGGCTTCGTCGCACCCTATGACGACGGCCCCTACAAGGCGGCGCAGCTGGCCATCGACGACATCAACGCCAAGGGCGGCCTGCTCGGCAAGAAGATCGTCCACGTCGCCGCTGACACCGCTTCCGACCCGGCGCAGGGTGCGACCGCGGCCACCGACGTGCTCAGCAAGGGCGCTGAGCTGGTCATGGTGACGTGCGACTTCGACTTCGGCGCCCCGGCGGCCCTCGTCGCCCAGTCGCAGAACAAGATCGCCTTCTCGTCCTGCGCCGCCGACGCCAAGTTCGGCGTCCAGGGCATCGGTCCGAACGCCTACACCATGTCGACCGCGACCAACCACCAGGGCGCGATCCTCGCCGAGTTCGCCTGGAACACGCTGGGCAAGCGCAGCGTCTACATCCTCAACGACCTCCAGGTCGAATACAACAAGTCGCTCTGTTCGAACTTCGAGAAGCGCTGGCGCGAACTGGCCGGCGGCGAGGGCGTCGCGGGCTACGACGAGTACAATGCCGGCAACGACACCGTCATCGCCGCGCAGGTCAGCCGCATGAAGGAGGCCGAGGCCAAGGCCGACGTCGTCATGTTCTGCGGCGCCATCAACGGCGGCAGCTACGTGCGCCAGATTCGCGCCGCGGGCGTCAACCTGCCGATGATCACCGGCGAGTCGATGGACGGCACCTACTGGCTGGAAGCCGTTCCGGACCTGAAGGACTTCTACAACCTGACCTACGGCAGCATCCACGGCGACGATCCCAGCGCCCGGGTGAACGACTTCGTCGCGCGCTTCACCAAGGCCCAGGGCGCCGCGCCCGTGACCGGCCATGCGCTCACCGGCTACGGCGTCATCGAAGCCTGGGCGCTCGCGGTCGAGCGCGCCGGCAGCTTCGATGCCGATGCGGTCCGCGCCAAGCTCGACGAGTTCGCCGGCGAGGATCTTCTGGTCGGCAAGACGACCTTCTCCAAGGACCTGCACATCAACAACAGCCGCCCGATGACCATCGTCAAGATCGACGGCGGCAAGGTCTCGTCGGTTGGCCTCTTCGACGCCGAAAAGACCCCCGAGATCAAGTTCTGATCCGGAGCCGGCGGCCTGACGGTAGCGAACGTGGAAAATGTCGAGTCGCTCAATGCCGCCGGTATCGGCGTCCGCTTCGGGGGCGTCATCGCCCTCGAGGATGTTTCTCTCGAGATCGTGCCCGGCGAGATCGTCGGGCTGATCGGTGCCAACGGGGCCGGCAAGAGCACGTTCATCAACGTGCTTTCCGGCTTCCAGCGGCCATCGACGGGCACCGTCCGGTTGAGCGGTCGCGATCTGCGCGGTATGCCGTCCCATCTCGTGGCACGGGCGGGCGTCGTGCGCACGTTCCAGGCAGTCCGCCTCTTTTCAGAACTGACTGTGGCCGAAAACGTCGCCGCGGTCGCGGCCGTGCGCGGCGAGGCTGCGGCTTCGAGCCGGCGCCTGCTGGCGACCGTCGGTCTTGAATCCGCTGCGGACAAGACGGCCGCGGCGCTCAGCTATTCCGACCAGCGCAAGCTGGCGATCGCCCGGGCGCTGGCCCTGTCGCCGCGCTTCCTGCTCCTCGACGAACCGGCGGCCGGCATGTCGCCAGACGAGGCGCTGACACTCGGCGCCGCGCTTCGCGACCTCGTCGCCGAGCGTGGCATCGGCCTGCTGCTCGTCGAACACAACATGGATCTGGTGATGTCCGTCTGCCAACGGCTCGTCGTGCTCGATGTCGGCCGCGTCATTGCCAGGGGCACGCCGGCCGAGGTTCGCGCCGATCCGGCCGTCAGGGCAGCCTATCTCGGCGGGGTGCCACATGGCACTGCTTGATCTCGACGGGATCGACGTGCGCTACGGCCCGCTGCCGGCCCTGCGCGATCTGTCGCTGCAACTCGCCGAGGGCGAGACGCTTGGCGTGGTCGGGCCGAACGGGGCCGGCAAGACGACGCTGACGCTCGCCATCGCCGGCGCGCTTCCGCTTTTCTCCGGCACGATACGCTTCGACGGCCGCTCCATCGCCGGCCTGCGCACCGAGGACGTCTCGGCGCTGGGCCTCGCGCTCGTCCCCGAGGGGCGGCGCATCTTCGACGGACTGACCGTCCAGGAGAACCTCCTCGTCGGCATGTCGAAGCGGCTCGGCGATCGCGCCGCCCGCGCGCGGGCGCTGGACGAGATGCACGCGATGTTCCCGATTCTCGCCGAACGCCGCAACGGCATGGCGACGCGGCTCTCCGGCGGCGAGCAGCAGCAGCTCGCCATCGCCCGGGCGCTTCTGTCGCGGCCGCGCCTGCTGATCCTCGACGAGCCGTCGCTGGGCCTCGCGCCGCTGATGGTCGACAAGGTCTACGAAGTTCTCCTCGCCTTGCGGAAGAGCGGATTGACCATCCTGCTGGTCGAGCAGAACCCGATGCGCATAGGCATCGTCGCCGACCGGCTGATCGTGCTGTCGGGCGGATCGCTGAAGCTGCAAGGTCCGGCCAGGGAGCTGCTCGGCGACGCGCGGCTCGAGCAGGCCTATCTTTCCGGGGAGGGGGCGCCCGAATGACCTGGTTCGTGCAGGCGCTCGTCGACGCCACCAGCATCGGCTCGATCTACGCGCTCACCGCGCTCGGCATCGGGCTCATCTTCGGCATCATGCGCCTGATCAACTTCGCCCACGCCGAGTTCATCACCATCGCCGCCTATGTCGTCATGCTGACGATAGCCTTCGGCTTCCCCGTTGCGCTCTTCGCAGCGGCGGCCGGGGTGCTGATACTGGCGCTTCTGTCGGAACGCCTCGCCTTCCGCCCGGTGCGTGGCGCGGATCCCTCGACGCTGCTGATCACCAGCTTCGCTCTGAGCTATCTGCTGCAGAACACGCTGGTGCTGATCTTCGGCGCCCGCCCGTCGGGCCTCAACATCCTGCCGGAACTGTCGCAGCCGATCCTCATCGGCGGCGTCAGGCTGCCGATCATCCATCTGGTGACGATCGCCGTGACGGTCCTGCTGCTCGCCGCCACCGGCGCCTTCCTGCGCAAGACGCGCATGGGCATCGAGATGCGCGCCGCCGCGGCCGATTTCGAGATGGCGCGCCTGCTCGGCATCCGCGCCAACCGCGTCATCGCCGCCGCCTTTGGCCTGAGCGGCGTGCTGGCGACGGCTGCGGCCATCCTCTACGTGGCGCAGACCGGCGTGGTCGAACCCAGGCTGGGCCTGCATCTCGCTCTGATCGGTTTTGTCGCAACGGTCGTGGGCGGGATGGGCAGCCTGCCGGGCGCTGTGCTTGGCGGCCTCGCCGTCGGCATGGTCACCGTCTTCCTCCAGGTGCTGCTCCCCGCGGACCTGCGGCCCTACCGCGAGGCCTTCGTCTATCTCGCGGTCATTCTGGTCCTTGTCCTGCGGCCACAGGGACTCTTCCGACCGGCGTCGGCCCGGGAGCGCGTCTGATGCCCGTCCGCCTCCAGACCGTCGCCATCCTCGCCCTGCTGATCCTCGCGGCGACGCTGCCCGGCTATCTCGGGACCGCGGCCACCCAGCGCTTCGCCATCGACATGATGGTCAAGCTGGTCTTCGTCATCGGCCTGTCGATCTTCGTCTCCAATACCGGCGTGCTGTCCTTCGGCCACGCCGCATTCGCCTCCATCGCCGCCTATTCGGCGGCCTGGTTCACCGTCCCGCCGATCACCAAGAAGGTGTTCCTGCCCGATCTCCCGGCCTGGATCATCGGCACCGACCTCGGCCTGTGGGGCGGCATGGCGGTCGGAATGGCGCTCGCTGCGCTCTGCGGCCTTGTCATCGGCATCGCCGTCGTGCGGCTGGCGGGCATCGGCGCCAGCATCGCCACGCTCGCCTTCCTCGCCATCGTCTACACGACCTTCTCCCACGCGACGGGCCTGACCAAGGGCACCGCCTCGTTGATCGGCCTGCCGCTGGTCGTCGGACTGCCCACCGCGACGGCGGTCGCGCTCGCAGCGCTGGCCGTCGCCGCGCTCTTTTCCGCATCGTCGGTCGGCCTGATGTTGCGGGCCTCGCGCGAAGACGAGGTCGCCGCCTCGGCGTCCGGCATCGCCGTCCGCGCCCTGAGACTGGTCGCCTTCGTGCTCTCGGCAGCGGTCGTCGGCGCCAGCGGCGTCCTCCAGGGCCATGCGATCGGCATCCTCTCGGTCGGTCAGTTCTATCTCGAGCTCACCTTCCTGACCCTGGCGATGCTGGTGATCGGCGGCCAGCGCAGCCTGTCCGGCGCGGTGGTGGGCGCGATTGCCATCTCCTTCATTGCCGAACTGCTGCGCATGCTCGCGGGGGGGATCACGGTCTTCGGTCTGGCCATCCCGCAGATGCCGGGCCTGCGCGAGGTCGGGCTCGCCGTGATCATGCTCGGCGTTCTCATGCTTCGCCCGAAGGGGATCACCGGCAACCGTGAATTCAGCCTGCCGCGCTGGCTGGGCGGCGGGACGAAGCGACGCGAAAGTCGGTAGTTTTCTGAAATATCAGATTGACGTCCGCGAAGTGGCGAGTTTAACTGCTATATCAAAAAGGGGGCATGCGATGCAGGTAGCGATCGTCGGCACGGGCCTCATCGGGCGCGGCTGGGCAGCGGCCTTCGCGCGCGCCGGCTGGGAAGTGCGTCTGTGGGACGGCCAGCCCGGCGCGGCAGCGGCCGCGGCGATCGAGGTGGGCAAGGCGCTCGCCGACATGGCGGAGGCCGGCCTCGTCTCCGATCCTGACCGTCTCGCCGCGAATGTCCGCGTCGCTGACGATGTCGCGGACGCGGTCGCCGGCGTCGACTACGTCCAGGAGAGCGTTCCCGAGAACCCCGACGTCAAGCGCGGCGTTTTCGAGCTTCTCGACGCCCATACGCCGGCTGGCGTCCCGATCGGCAGTTCGTCGAGCAGCATGCCCGGCACCGTTTTCCTCTCCACGATCCCCGGCCGCGATCGCTGCATCGTCGCCCACCCCGCGAATCCGCCGCACCTTATGCCGGTGGTCGAGGTGGTGCCGTCGCCCTGGCACGGCGCCGCCATCGTCGAAAGGATCTGCGAACTCCTCGCCTCCATCGGCCAGGTGCCGGTCATCGTGAAGAAGGAGATCGAGGGCTTCGTCATGAACCGGCTGCAGACGGCCGTCGTCAACGAGGCCGTGGCGCTGGTCGCGCAGGGCGTGATCGAGCCTGCCGACCTCGACAAGGTCATGAAATACAGCCTCGGCCTGCGCTGGGCCTTCATCGGTCCGTTCGAGACCATGGACCTCAACGCGCCGAACGGCTTCCTCGACTACGCGTCGCGCTACGGACACCTCTACCAGGGCATGGGCCGGCAGCTGAGTGTGGCCGAGCCGTGGCCTGCCGAGGCGCTCGAGAGGATCGAGGACAGCCGTCGCGCGGTGACGCCGCGCGCCGACGTCGGCGACAGGATGAGATGGCGTGACCGGGCGCTGATGCGTCTGCTCGCGCTGAAGGACAAAGTCGGAGCAAACGAGAAGGCAGGGCGGAAATGACGGGCAAAGTAATCATCACCTGTGCGATCACGGGCGGTATCCACACGCCGACCATGTCGCCGCACCTGCCGATCACGCCGCAGGAGATCGCGGCCTCGGCCATCGAGGCTGCCGAGGCTGGCGCCGCCATCATCCATCTGCACGCCCGCGATCCCGAGACCGGACGGCCGACGCAGAACCCGGAGCTGTTCATGCAGTTCCTGCCGCGCATCAAGCAGTCGACCGATGCGGTGCTCAACCTGACCACCGGCGGCGGTCTCGGCATGACCCTCGACGAGCGTCTCGCGCCGGCCCACCGGGCGAAACCCGAGGTCACCAGCCTGAACATGGGTTCTATGAACTTCTCGGTCGCGCAGCTCGGCTCCAAGTTCACGACATGGAAGCACGAGTGGGAGAAGCCCTACGTCGAGGGCTCCTGGAAGACGATCTATCCCAACAGCTTCGACATGATCGAGCGCATCATGGTCGAGGTCGGCCGCGCCTACGGCACCCGCTTCGAGTTCGAGTGCTACGACATCGGCCACCTCTATAACCTCAAGATGTTCGTCGACCGCGGCCTCGTCGATCCGCCCTTCTTCATCCAGGGCATCTTCGGCATCGCCGGCGGCATGGGCGCCGACTACGACAACCTGATGTTCTTCAAGCAGACCGCCGACCGGCTGTTCGGCTCCGACTACCGTCTGTCGTCCTTCGGCATCGGCAGGGCGCAGATGGGCTTCCTGACCATGACGGCGCTGCTCGGCGGCAATGTCCGCGTCGGCCTCGAGGACTCGCTCTACATCGGCCGCGGCCAGCTCGCCCAGTCGAACGCCGAGCAGGTCGCGAAGATTCGCCGTATCGTCGAGGAACTCGGCATGGAGATCGCGACACCGGCCGAAGCGCGCGCCATACTCAATCTCAAGGGCGGTGACGCGGTCAATTTCTGATTTCCAGGTTCATGCACAACGAGAAATAGGAGGACTGCCATGAAACGTCGTGAATTCTTCGCAGCCACCGCCGCGGCGGCGGCTGGAACAGTTGCACTTGCCGCGCCGGCCCTGGCGCAAGGCACCTTCCGCTGGCGGATGGCCAATCTCTATCCGCGCGGCGTCTCCTTCGGCATCGCCTACGAGGCCTTCACCAAGAAGGTCGAGGCGGCCACGGGCGGACGGCTGATCATCGAGAACGTCTATGACGGCGAGGGTGTCGGCGCCACCGAAGTGTTCTCCGCGGTGAAGAGCGGCCTCGTCGAGATGGGCTCGCCCTACATGGCGCTGCATGCCGGCGAACTGCCGGCCGGCGTCGTCGAGCTCGGTCTGCCCGGCGGTCCCGAGCGCTTCGACCAGCTCTTCACCATGGGCTCGAAGGGCGGCTGGGGCGAGATCCTCAAGGAGATCTACGGCGCCCAGGGCATCGTCCATCTCGGCGACGTCCTCCAGCCCGGCGTCTACCTCCTCACCAAGAAGCCGATCAACACGCTCGCCGACCTCGCCGGCATGAAGCTGCGTGCGCCGGGCGCCTATGGCAGCCACATGCGCGAGCTCGGCGTCGCGCCGGTGACCATGGCCTTCGCCGAGGTCTACACCAGCCTCGCCACCGGCGTGATCGACGGCTGCGCCAGCTCCAACCTCGTCGATTACCGCGACGGCAAGTGGTACGAGCAGGCGAAGTACCTCTATCCGCTGCCGCTGTCGGGCGCGCAGGCGAGCCCGGTGATCGTCAACAAGGGTGCCTGGGACACGCTGCCCGCCGACCTCCAGGCGACGCTCGCCTCCATCAATGTCGAGCATTGCTGGGAGCATGCCGGCCTGTCGATCATGACGGTCGGCGAGGCGGTCGAGCAGATGAAGGCGGCCGGCGCGCAGTTCACGGCAGCCCCCTCGGACGAGGATCGCCAGAAGTGGCGGGCAGCAGCCGCCAAGGTCTGGGAGGAATTCGCCGCCGCCGACCCGGGCTCCAAGAAGCTGATCGACGCGCAGGCCGCGTTCCTCGCCAAGATCGGCGCCTGACGCTTGATGGAGCGCCTGCGCGGAATCGCGGCCGCCATCGACGGCTTGAGCGAGCGCACCGGGCGCGCGCTCAGTTGGCTGATGCCGGCGATGGTGGTCGTGATCGCCTTCGAGGTGGTGGCGCGGTACCTGTTTTCCGCGCCCACCATCTGGGCCTACGACACGGCGCTCATCCTTTATGCCTGGCTCGGACTCGTGGGCGGCGCCTTCGCCATGAAGCGCGGCGCCCACATCCGCGTCGACCTGTTCACGGCCAACCTGTCACCGCGCCGGCAGGCCATGCTCGAACTCATCGGCGCGCCCTTCGTCATCTTCTTCCTCGTCCTCGTGGTCTGGCAGGTCGGCATGGCCTCGCTCGACGCGCTGGCGTCCGGCAGCCGCCGCCCGACCGAATGGGCGCCGCCGCTGATCCTGTTCCTCGCCACCGCGCCGCTCGGCGGCGCGCTGCTGCTGCTGCAACTGGCGTCGCAGATCGTCAAGGCGCTCGACGTTCTCCTCAACGGCGAGGCCGCGTCATGAGCGTCGAACTGCTCACCGTCGTCCTCTTCGTTTCCGTGCTCCTGGTGTTCGCCTCCGGCATGCCGGTCGGCTTCGGCCTCGGCGCCGTCGCCATGACCATCGCCACCTTCACCTGGGGCCCGCAGGCCTACAAGCTGATCCCGACGACGGCGCTGAACTCGGTGACGAGCTTCATTCTCCTGTCGATCCCGCTGTTCCTGTTCATGGGCCAGATGCTGGTGCGGTCGGGGCTGGGAGAGGCGATGTTCCAGGCGGCCTATGTGCTCGCCGGCCGCCTGCGCGGCGGCCTGGCGCTGGGCGTCATCGCCGTGTGCAGCCTGATCGGCGCCATGGTCGGCATCATCGGCGCCGGCATCATGACCGCGGGCTCGGTGGCGCTGCCGCCGATGCTGGCGCGCGGCTATGACCGCAGGCTTGCGCTGGGCGTCATCATGGCCGCCGGCAGCCTCGGCATCCTGATCCCGCCGAGCGTGCCGATGATCATCTTCGGCGCCGCGACGAGCACGTCGATCGGCAAGCTGTTCGCCGCGGCGATCATCCCCGCGCTGATCCTGATCCTTTTCTTCTCTACCTATGTGATCGTCATCTGCCGGCTGCGACCGGAGGCGGGGCCGGCGATCGACTACCGCCCGACACGGCGCGACAAGGCACTCGCCGTGCGCGACGGCGGTGTCGCCTTCCTGCTCATCCTCGCCGTGCTCGGCACCATCCTCACCGGCATGGCGACGCCGACCGAGGCCGGGGCGATGGGCGCCGTCGGCGCGACGCTCGTCGCGGTGCTCTATCGGCGCTTCAACCTCGATGTCCTGCGCAGCGCCAGCATCGAGGCCGGGCAGCTCGCCGCGGTCGTCGCCTGGATCGTGCTCGGAGCCGCCGTCTTCTCCAATTTCCACATGCTGATGGGGGCAGGGCGGCTGCTCAATCGCTTCTCCGCCGAGTCCGGCCTGCCGCCGGTCGCCATCATCCTGATGATGCAGCTGTCGATGATCCTGCTCGGCATGATCATCGACGAGATGATCATCGTCATCGTCTGTGCGCCGCTCTACACGCCGATAGCCGTGGCGCTCGGCTACGATCCGGTGTGGTTCGGCATCCTGATGATCATCAACATGAGCATCGCCGTGCAAACCCCGCCCTACGGCTTCGCCATCTTCTACCTGAAGGCGGTGGCCCCGCCGGACACCAAGATGAGGGACGTCTACCGCTCGATCGCACCCTTCGTCACCCTGAAGGCGATGCTCCTGCTTCTCGTCATGTTCTTCCCGGGACTCGCCACCTGGCTGCCGAACCTCCTGTTCGACTGATCGGGACGCAGCGCCTTACGGAAAGACCTTCGAATCCTTGACGACGCCGTAGGCCAGGCTGGTGTTGATCGAGGCGATGCCGGGAATGGCGTGCAGCCTGTTGCGCACGAAGGCCTCGTAGGCGTCGAGGTCCGCGACCATCACCTTCAGGAGGTAGTCGGCGTCGCCGGTCATCAGATGGCATTCGAGGATCTCGTCGATCTCGGCGACGCGCGCCTCGAACAACCGCACGCTGTCCTTCTCGTGGCGCTGCAGCGCGATCCGGATGAAGGCCGTGACCGAAAGCCCGTAGGCCTTGGCATCGACCCGCGCCGCGTAGCCGGTGATGATGCCGCGTTCCTCCAGAAGCCTGACGCGCCGCAGGCACGGCGAGGGCGACAGCGCCACCCGCTCGGCGAGGTCCTGGTTGGTGAGCCGGCCGTCCTTCTGCAGGGCGCGGACGATCTGGCGGTCCTTGGCATCCATGGGCTGTTCTCCGGCATGGAAAGGCAGAATATGCCAATCACCACGCAATGCGTGGCATAAATAGCAAGAAAACGCTAGCGTCTGCGGCGTACTCTGTCGCAGACATAGCAGGAGTTCGCCATGCACGCCGACCGCCCCGCCGGATTTTCCACCCGCGCCATCCATCTCGGCTACGATCCGATGGCCAATGAAGGCGCGCTGACCCCGCCGCTGCACCTGACCTCGACCTTCGCCTTCGACACGGTAGAGGCGGGCGCGGCGATCTTCTCCGGCGAGCGTCCGGGTCATATCTACTCGCGCATCTCCAATCCGACGCTCGACCTGCTCGAGCGCCGCTGCGCCGCCCTCGAAGGCGCCGAAGCCGGTCTGGCGTTGGCGTCCGGCATGGGAGCCATCACCTCGGTGCTCTGGACCTTCCTGTCGCCCGGTGACGAGATCGTCACCGACACCACGCTCTACGGCTGCACCTTCGCCTACATGCGCCACGGCCTTTCGCGCTTCGGCGTCACCATCACCCATGCCGACCTGACCGACGCGGCCATGCTGGAGAAGGCGATGAGCCCGAAGACGCGCATCGTCTACTTCGAGACGCCGGCCAATCCCAACATGCGCCTCGTCGATATCGCCGCCGTTGCGGCGATCGCTCGCGCCCACGGCGCGCTTACCGTCGTCGACAACACCTACGCGACGCCGGTCCTGACCCGGCCGATCGAGCACGGCGCCGACATCGTCGTCCACTCGGCGACGAAATACATGGGTGGCCACGGCGACCTCGTCGGCGGCATCGCCGTCGGCTCGGCCGCGCACATCGCGCAGGTGCGCACCGTCGGCATGAAGGACATGACCGGCGCGGTGATGGCCCCGTTCAACGCCATGCTTGTCCTGCGCGGCCTCAAGACGCTGGCCTTGCGCGTCGAGCGGCATTGCGAGAGTGCGATGGAAGTCGCCCGCTTCCTCGAAGCCCATCCCGCAGTCGGCGCCGTCTGTTATCCCGGCCTTCCGTCGTTCCCGCAGCATGCGCTCGCCGCGCGGCAGATGCCGGGCTTCGGCGCCATGATCGCCTTCGAGCTGAAGGGCGGCTTCTCCTCCGGCTGCCGCATGATGAACCGCCTCGGCCTGATCCGCCGGGCCGTGTCGCTGGGCGACGCCGAGAGCCTGATCCAGCACCCGGCATCGATGACGCACTCGACCTACACCGCGGAGGAGCGTGCAGCGCACGGCATCTCGGAAGGGCTCATCCGACTGTCGGTCGGCCTCGAAGACCTGCCGGACATCCTCGCCGACCTGGACGCTGCTCTTGACGAACCGCTCTCGAAAGCGGCCTGACCGGTGTTTCCTGTCATCTCGTCGCCGCGGGGCGCGACCGCCTGACCGGCGCGACGCGTCGCCTTGCCCGCCGTCCCGTCCCCCCGTCCCGCGTCAGGGATTTTTGGAGAAAATTTTCCATCATCTTTAATGGAATCAACAACTTACGCGATTTATTGCCCGATCCGGCCGCGGTTTTATCCCCCTCCCGAAAGCCCGCTATAGAATCGTCGCGGACAACGGGGAGGACCCGACATGGAAGGAGCATTCAGGGACAGGCGGTTGCTTTCGCGCATTGCTGCGACGCTGCTCGCCCTGGCGCTCATCGCCGACCGCACCGCCGGCCGTTCCTTCCCCGTCCGCTTCCTCGTGCATGCCATCTTCTCCCGGGCCGAGGCGATGGCGCGGGCCTTCGTTGCCAGGGAAATTGGAGCCGACGGCCCCGACGTGCCCTGCCTCACGGAACCGCTCGCCCTGCGCGGCGGTGCCGCCGACGTCGAACTCCTGGCGCTCCGCCTGCGCATGCTCGCTGCAGTGATCGATGTGCTGGCGGACATGGACGGCTGTTCCGCCGACCGCCCCGCCAGCTGGGCGCCCTGCCGTGACCATGGCGCGCCGGGCCAGGCGGACCCCGACCCACTTCTCCTCTTCCACGATCGCCGGCGCGGAAGCTGCCGATCTCCCCCCTTGTCGGGCGTAAGGAACGGTCCTGGATGCGGACGGAACGCCGACTGCCTGGCATTCCGGGCAACGGACGCCGTCAATCCGGACGGTGAGCGTGAGGGAACGCGACATCGGCGCAACAACGCCATCCTCTGTCTCCTTTCCGCGCCGCATCGAGCATCGCGCCGGGCCGGTACCGGTCGATCCGCCTCATGGCGTCGTCTGTCGTTGGGGCAGCGCCGCGGTCAGTGCACCGCGGCGTACATGATTTTTTGCTCTGTCGCCTCGTCGGCGCTCATCTCCTCGACGATCTTGCCCTGCCGGGCGACGAGGATGCGGTCGGACAGCGCCATGATCTCGGGCAGGTAGGACGAGATGACGACGACGCCGAAGCCTTCGTCGGCGAGCCGTTCGATCAGCTGGTGGATTTCGACGATGGCGCCGACGTCGACGCCGCGCGTCGGCTCGTCGAAGATGACCAGCTTCGGCTCCTGCGTCAGCGACTTGGCGATCACCACCTTCTGCTGGTTGCCGCCCGAAAGCTCGATGATGCGCGCGCTGGCATTGATGGCGCGGATCGACAGTCTGTCGATCCAGTCCTTGGCGTTCTTGCGCGCGTCCGCCATCGAGACGACGGCGAGCGGATTCACATGGGTGGCCTCCTCGCCGATCTGGATGTTCTCCGCGATCGACATGGTCTCGAAGAAGCCTTCGATCTTGCGGTCCTCGGTGACGTAGACGATGCCGTCGCGTACGGCCTGGCGCGGGATGCGGTAGCGCACCGGCCTGTCCTCGAGCAGGACGTCGCCGCCGTGGAAGAAGTCGCGCTTCATCACGCCGGCGATGACCTTCATCGTCTCGGTGCGTCCGGCGCCGACCAGCCCGAACACGCCCGTCACCTGGCCGGCGAAGATCGAGAACGACGTGTTGCGCACCATCGAGCCGGAAGACAGGTTCTGCACCGAGAGCAGCTTCTTGCCGTAGGGGCGGGCGACCTTCTTGCCGGCGCCGTGCAGCTGGCTGGTCAGGCTGCGGCCGACCATCGCCTGCACGACGCGGTCGCGGTCGAAGTTGGACGCCTTGTCGGTGACCACATGCTGGCCGTCGCGCAGGATGGTGATGCGGTCGGCGAGCATCAAGGCTTCTTCCAGCGCATGGCTGATGAAGATCACCGACACGCCCTGCTTCACCAGGCGGCGCACCAGACCGAAGAAGTGGTTCTTCTCCTCGGGCGTCAGCGAAGCCGTCGGTTCGTCGAAGATGATGACTCGCGCCTTCTTCTGCACTGCGCGGGCGATCTCGACCATCTGCTTGTGCGCCGCGCCGAGCGAGGAGACGAGCGCGGTCGGGTCGACCTGGAAGTTCATCCCGGCGAGGAACTGCTGGGCCTGGATGTAGAGGCCGCGCAGCCGGTTGAAGAGCATCTCGTCGCCGAGATAGATGTTTTGCGCCACCGTCATCGACGGAACCAGGTTGGTTTCCTGGAACACCATGGCGATGCCGCGTTCCAGCGCGTCGTGCGGCGAGGACAGCGCGATCGGCTCGCCGTCGAGCAGCATCTCGCCGGAGCTCAGCTGGTGCACGCCGGCGAAGGCCTTGGTCAGCGTCGACTTGCCGGCGCCGTTCTCGCCGAGGATGGCGTGGATCTCGCCCTTCTCCAGCGTGAAGTCGATGTCCTTGATCGCGGGGACGCCGCGGAATTCCTTCGTGGCCTTCCTGAGTTCGAGAATGCTCATTTCTGGATTCCCTGCACGGGCCGCGCCGCCGCCTGTTCGAGGCGCACGAGCAGGCCGGGGCCCTTGGCGGCGACCAGGAGGTCGCCGCGCTCCTCGACGACCGAAGCGATGCCGTGGACGATTCCGTCGGCGCGGCTGTGATAGCTGAAGCCCGGCTGCATGCCCGCGTCGCAGCGCGCCACGAGCCCGTAGGACAGCGTCGCCGCCCACGGCTTCATTTGGCCCATCTGCTTCAGCCGGCTGCCTTGCAGAGGCTCCTCGAAGGAGAGGTTGCTGGCCAGCGCCGGCGCCATCCAGTAGGCCTCCGGCACTTCGGCGATCATCCTCCTGCGGTAACCGTGCTCGCGCAGGATGAAGTCGACCAGCTGGTTGCGCACCGAATAGAAGGTCAGCCAGTAGCCGCCGCCCTCCGCCGGCGCGATGCGCCACGGATAGGCCGGCAGGCCGGACAGCACGGAGACGGGAGCCTTGCGGTCCGGGTCGAGCCGCAGCACGCGGTGGCGCCAGCTTTCCGAGACGAAGACGGCGCCGCCCGGCGCGGTGGCGAGACCCGACGGCCAGGCGAGCCCGTCGGCGAGTTTCTCGCCCTTGCCGCTGGCGATCTCGAATTTCCACACGCTTCCCGATTGGCCGAGCTGCATCAGGTCGCGCCGCCAGTCGCTGGCCTTTCCTGCGGCCGCACCGCTGGCGACGATCAGCGTGCCCGGACTGGCGAAGACGACCGCCGTGGGGCAGGGGACTTCCTTCAAGCCGATCGTCCGGCCGTCATGGGCGCCGCCCGAAATCACGACGCCGCCCGTGTCGAGGCCGACAGCCAGCACTGCCCCGTCCGCCGCCAGGCAGGTGATCTCGGCGGAGAACTCCCTGGTCGTACCGCCGACCGTCTGCAGCGTGCGCCCGGACGTATAGGCGATGCCGTCGGCGGTGTGGACGAGATTGTCGATGCCGTCCGCCTGGAGCAGGCGCGGCGCCTCCTCGAGCTTCTGGTTCGGCTTCAGCGGTCCGTCGAGGATGGGAACCGTGACCGCGGCTTCGCCCCGGCCGAGAAAACTGTCGAGCGTGCGTTTGACGGCGGAAAGCATCAGGCCTTCGCTCCCCAGTAGGTGTCGACCGCGCACCAGTTCGGGTCGGCGCCGGGAATCTGATAGGTCCCGATGCGGTTGTTGTAGATGCCGCCGAGATAGAGCACGCCCTTGTGCTCGCGGATCGAGGTGATCATCGGGTGCTTCTGCCCGCCAAGGTCCCACAGGCTCTCCAGCACCTCGCCCTTCTCGTTGAACTTGATGACTAGGCCGGTGTTCAGGTTCGGGTACATCCATGCGTCCGGGGCGCAGCGCCGCGCCATGCGCCGGCGGAAGCCGGGCATGGTCAGCGCCAGGTCCAGCGCCGGCGAGCGCATGCCGACGAAGGCCAGCCAGTAGGTGCCGTCCGAGGCGCGGTTGATGTTGTCGGGATAGCCGGGCGCGTCGGCGATCAGCACTTCGCTCTGGCCCTTCTTCGGCCCGTCGAACCAGTAGCGCTGCACGGTGCAGCCCCAGGTTTCGGCGAACAGGAGGGACTGCCCGTCGTGGCACATGCAGATGCCGTTCGGGAAGATCAGGTTGGGGATCTCGGTGTGCGACTTTCCGGTCTTCGGGTCGTAGCAGATGATGCGCCCGTTGCCGCGGCTCTCCAGCGCATCCACCGGCCATTCGTGCATCTCGAAGCGGGTCGTCGCCTCGGAGAAGAAGATGCGCCCGTCAGGCGCGATGTCGAGGTCGTCGGCCAGTCGCAGGCGGGAGTCGTCGACGACTGAGAACAGGCTGCGGTTGGTTTCGTCCGAGAGCTTGATGATCTCGCGGTCCTGCGTGACCTTGTAGAGGCCCATGCCGCCGATGCAGACGTTGATGTTGTCGTCCTTGTCGATGGCGAAGCCGAGCGGCTGGCCGCCGACGTGGGCGAAGATCTCGTGGCGCGTGTAGTCTGGTGCGAACCAGCGCATGATGTCGCCGTGCCGGTTGCCGCAGTAGAGGTTGTCGTTCCGGTCGAGGATCATGTCCTCGGCGCCTTCGATGACGCCCAGCCCGATTGCACCGACATCCTTCAGCTTGTCGTTCAGCGCGTAGGGCGAGCCGGAGCCGGGTTTCGTCGACTGCGCCTGCGGCAGCTTGTAGTAGGTCGGCGAGACGTAGACCTTGTTCAGGAGCTTGTGCCGGTTCTTCATCCAGCGCACATCGACGAAGACGGCGGAGATCAGCACGCTGCCGAGCACCAGCGAGTTCACCGGGCCGGGCACGGAGAGCGAGATCAGTCCGTTGGTCAGGATGAGCACGATGATCGTGCCGATCACTGCCTTGGCAACCGAGCCGCGGCCGCCGCCGAGCGAGTTGCCGCCGAGCACGACCGCGGTGAGCGCGGCGATCTCCAGACCGATGCCGACATCGGTGCCTGCGGTCGAAAGGCGGGCTGCGTTGAGGAAGCCGGCGAGCGTGCACAGAACGCCCGACCAGATGTAGGTGATGCACACCGTGCGCCGCACGTTGATGCCGGCATTGTGCGCGGAACGGCGCGCACCGCCGACGGCGGTCAGCCGCCAGCCCGGGCGCATGCGCGAGAGCACGATGTGCCAGGCCGCGGCGACGACGACGATGACATAGAAGGAAGCAGGGATGCCGAAAAGGTCGCCGTAGCCGAGCAGGTCCCACATCGGCGAGTCCGGCATGCCGGTGGCGATCGCCGTCGAGAAGTTCGGATAGACGAGATCGTAGATGGAGCGGAAGGTGATCAGCGTCACCAGCGTCGTCAGGAAGGCGCGCAGCCTGAGATAGCCGATGAGCACGCCGTTGATGGCGCCGAGCACGACGCCGAGCCCGATCACGGCGACGAGCGTCAGCCCGAAGCCCCAGTCGAGCGCGTTCATGCCGATGATCGACAGGAGCACGCCGAGCGCGAAGGTCGAACCGACCGAGAGGTCGATGCCGCCCGACAGCATGACGATGGCCAGCGCCAGCACCACCAGGCCGAGTTCGGCGAACTGGCGACTGTAGTCGGCCAGATTGCCCCACGAGAAGAAGCCCGGCACGAGCGAGCCGAAGATGACGATGGCGATGATCAGCGCCGCGAAGGGGATTGCGTTGTCCATCCAACGCTTCGCCAGCAGTTCGCCGACGATGTGGTCGGGAACGTATTTGTAGCGAAGCCGGATCAGGTCTTCCTTCAGCATTCTGGATATCCGTCCCGTCAGGTCTTCTGGTTGCGGATTCTGCCGATCGGGGCCGCGCGCGGCCCCGAGGTCGTCGATTGTCACGGTCGCGACCGCTCACGCGAAGCGCCGACGGAAGCGTACGAATGGGCTCGTACGGCCCCGCCCTTGCCCCCGGGCGGGGCCGTGCCGGCCCGGATCGCCCCGCTCCTGCCCCGGAGCGGAGCCTTGCCGGATCGGCCTACTGCAGGTCTTCCATCGTCCAGCAGTTGCGGCGGTTGACGTTTTCCTTGGTGATCGGCGTCAGCGGCGTGAAGTAGTTCGCCTTGCGCGAGCCGGCGGCGTCGCTCGACGTCAGCAACTCGGCGATCTGCTGGGCGGCGATATGGCCCATCAGGGGCGAGTTGTAGCTGATGTTCATCGACAGCAGGCCCTTCTCGACGTTGTCGCAGCCGTTCTGGTTGCCGCCGCCGGAGGTCACGACATAGACCTGTCCCTGCTTGCCGGCCGCCTCGACCGCCGCGCCGATGCCGACGTCCTGGCTGTCCCAGACGCCGACCGCACCGCACAGGTCGGGATGCTGCTGGAGGACCGTCTCCATGATGGCGCGGGCCTTCGCCGGATCGTAGTTCGCCGCCTGGTCGGAGACGATCTGGATTTCGGGATGCTGCGCCAGCACGTTCATGATGCCGTGCTTCAGGTAGATGTTCGCCGCGCCGGTGACGACGCCCTGGACGAAGGCGATCTTGGTCGACGGGCCCTTGCCCGTGCCGCACTTGTCGACAAGCGCGTTGGCCTCGGCCTCGCCGAGCTCGACCCAGTCGGCGCCGACATAGGAATCGGTGGTCGTCACCGAGGGCATGTTGATCTGCAGGACCTTGATGCCGTCGTCCTGGGCGCGCGTGAGCAGGCGGGCGTAGGACTGGATGTCCGGATTGTGGACGATGAGCAGGTCGGGCTTCTCGGAAATCGCGGCGGTCAGCGCCTTGGTGCCTGCGTCGGTGCTCCAGTTCGGGTCCTTGATGTCGAAGGTGTAGCCGAGCTTCGCGGCATCCTTGCGGAAGATCGCCGCCCACGACTCGGTCAGGTCGAAGCCCATCGAGATGGGGATGAAGACGACGCGCTTGCCCTTCAGCGCCTCGAAGTACTCGGCACGCCCAACCTGGTCGAGGCCGGTGTCCTGCGCCTTCGTCACCGTCACGGCCGAAAGCGCCACTGTGGCCGCAACGGCCAGCTTGGTCAGAAATCTGGACTTCATTTCATGTTCCTCCCGAAAGTGAGTGCCAGAATGCGATTGGACTTCAGATATCCCCCTGCTGCGCGGTTTGTTCGTCGCGGGGATTGATCAGCGTGTCGATGACGATGGCGCCAAGCAGGATCACGCTCTTGATGAGATTCTGGGCCGTGTAGCCGATGTTCAGGATGGTCATGCCGTTGAGCAGGATGCCGACCAGTGCCGTGCCGACGAGCACGTTGCGCACGCCGCCGCGGCCGCCCGACAGGCCGATGCCGCCGAGGACGACCACCAGCAGGACGTCGTAGATCATCGTCGAATTGTAGATGCGGGTGTTCATGCCCGAGACGTTCGCCGCCATGACGATGCCGGCGAGGTAGGCGATCAGTCCGGTGATGACATACTGCGCAACCATGACGACGCGCGTCGGCACGCCGGTGACGCGCGCGGCGAGCGGATTGTCGCCGGTCGCGTAGACGAAGCGGCCGAAGCGCGTGTAGCGCAGCATCAGGAACACGACGAGCGCCACGCAGGCGAAGGCGAAGACCGGGACCGGGACGCCGCCCATGGTGCCGCGGCCGAGGAAGTCGAACCAGGCGTAGCCGACCGGCGTGTTCTGCACGTCGATCTGGAAGAAGAACGTCCTGCCGATGCCGTAGACGATCGAGCCCATGGCCAGCGTCGTGAAGATCGCCGGGATTTCCGCATAGGCCACGATGATGCCGGTGAGGATGCCGATCAGGACGACAAAACCGGCGCCGAGCAGGAGTGCTGCGCCGAGCGGCAGGCCGGAGCGGGAGAGCACCAGTCCCCAGGCGACCGCCACCACCATGGTCGCGACCATGGCGAGGTCGATGCCGCGGCCGATGACGACGAAGGCCATGCCGAGGCTGAGGATGCCGAGGATCGACACGCTCTGCACCAGCGCAATGATGTTGCCGACGGTCAGGAACCGGTCGAGCACCAGCGAGAAGCCGACGAACAGCAGCGCCGCCAGGACGAAGACTACACCTTCCTGAGTCAGCTTCAGTTTAGTCGCCATCCACTCGTTCCTCCCACAAATGGGCGCGCTTCATTATGGCTACGCGAAGTTTTCCGCCCCGACAAGAGGGGTCTCAGATAATCGTGATAATTTGAATATTGAATCATTGTTCGAAAATAGACGCTCCATGTCAAGGAGCGCCCCAAACCGCCACTTTCGCTGCGTCTGCACAGAGGAATGTTGCAGCGCACTCTATGCCTGCATTAATAGGTGCGAAAATGTATGAAATCCTGAGCTTGGCGCGCACCTGTCCTCCTGGCGGGAGTGCGTGTCCGTGCGTGCTTGACAAACGCCGCAGATCGCGTCGATTATTGACTGGCGGTTCAAAATTCAAAAATCCTCAGGGAGAACGGTCCTTCGAACGTCAGGTGGGCCTTGGGTGGACTACCGGCGGCGACACCCGGCAGGTGGGGCGGAAAAGCAGGAATGAGACGTCATTCGGCGCGCTTTCGGCTCCCTGACGGCGCAAGTAGATAAATTCAGTTCATCAATTTCGAACGCCCGCCCGATCATCGGATAAGCCGCGGCGGACGGAGCAAAACGGGAGGCAGCCCATGACGAAAGCAACGAAACCCGTCGTCGTCGTGACCGGCGGCGCCAGCGGCATCGGCGCCGCGACCTGCGAAGTGCTCGCCGGCCGGGGATGGACCGTCGTCGTCGCCGACATTGCGCGCGAAGCCGGCGAGGGCGTGGCGCGGGCGATCGACGGCGACTTCTTCGCCATCGACGTCGCCGACGAGAATAGCGTCGACGCGGTCGCCGAGGCGATCGTGGCCAGGCATGGGCCGGTGGCCGGGCTGGTCACCAGCGCCGGCGTTATTCAGAGGCCTGTGCCGCCCGAGGAACTTCCCATGGAGACGTGGGATCGCATCGTCCAGATCGACCAGCGCGGCACCTACGTGACCTGCGTCGCCTTCGGCCGGCGCATGGCCGCGCACGGCGCTGGCGGCTCCATCGTCAACATCGCCTCCGTGGCCGGCTCGCGCTCGATGCCGTTGCATTCCTATTCGCCGGCCAAGGCCGCGGTGATCTCGATGACGGCGTGCCTCGCGGCCGCCTGGGGTCGCGACGACATCCGCGTCAACTCGGTCTCTCCGGGCTACACGGCGACGCCGGCCCTGCAGATCGAGATCGACGCCGGCCGCCGCGATCCCTCGCGGCTGTCGGGCAATGCCGCGCTCAACCGCCTGGTGAAGCCGGACGAGATCGGCGAGGCGGTCGCCTTCCTGCTCTCGCCTGCGTCATCTGCGATCAGCGGCATCGACCTGCCGGTCGACTGCGGCTGGCTGGCCGGATCTACCTGGGCCACCTATGGCGGCCTGCCGTCTTCCACGCAGAGGAAGGCCTGATGCCGTTGCCGCCGCGCGAGGCGCGCACCAATGTCGACGTGGAGCGCCTGAAGCGCCTGCATGCGACGATGCTGCGCGTACGTGCCTCGGAAGCGGCTCTGGCGAAGCTTTTCGCCGACGGCGAGATTCCCGGCTTCATTCATCTTTCCCTCGGACAGGAAGCGGTCGCCGCGGGAGTCTGCGGCGCGCTCGACGCCCGCGACACGCTGGCCACCACGCATCGCGGCCACGGCCACGTCATCGCCCGTGGCATGGACCTCGACGACTTCTTCAAGGAACTGATGGGACGCGCCGGCGGCAAGTGCGGCGGCCGCTCCGGCTCCATGCATGTCGCCGACATGAGCCTCGGCATCCTCGGCGCCAACGGCATCGTCGGCGCCAGCGTGCCGTTGGCGCTGGGCAGCGCGATTGCCCACCAGACGCGCAAGACCGGCGGCTTGGCGGTCGCCTTCTTCGGCGACGGCGCCATGGCCGAGGGCGGCCTGCACGAGGCGCTCAACATGGCGGCGCTGTGGAAGCTGCCGCTGCTGCTGGTCTGCGAGAACAACGGCTGGTCGGAATTCTCGCCGACCGAGCGCCAGTTCAGGGGCACGCTGGAAGGTCTGGCAAAGGCATTCGGTATCACCCACCGCAGGGTCGACGGCAACGACGTCGAGGCGACCGTGGCCGCGGCCGACGAGGCGGTCGCTCATGCGCGCACGGCTGGCCCCTACATCCTCGAATGCATGACAGCGCGCGTGCGCGGCCACTATGAAGGCGACGCGCAGAAGTACCGCGACAGCGCCGAGTTGCAGGGCCTCGGCGCCAAGGATCCGATCGCGCGCTGCGCCGGACGTCTTTCCGACATCGGCGTGGACGAGACGGAACTCGACGAGATGGCGTCATCCGTCGAGGCCGCGGTCGTCGCGGCGGTCGGCGCGGCGCGTGCCGACGCGCTGCCCGATTTCGACGCCGCCTTCGCCGACGTCTACACGCGCGGGGAGGCCCGCTGATGGCCGATAGTCGCTACGTCCGCGCCATCAACAGTGCGCTCGCCGACGCCATGGCGGCCGACCCTTCGGTCATCGTCATGGGCGAGGATATCGCCGAAGCCGGCGGCTCGTTCAAGGCGACGCGCGGGTTGCTTGAGAAGTTCGGCCCCGAGCGCGTGCGCGACACGCCGATCTCGGAACTCGGCATCACCGGTGCGGCCGTCGGTGCTGCGCTGACCGGCCTTAAGCCGGTGGTCGAGATCATGTTCATGGATTTCGTCACGCTGGCCATGGACGCCATCGTCAACCAGGCCGCGAAGGTCCGCTTCATGTTCGGCGGCCAGGCGAGCGTGCCGATGGTCGTGCGCCTGCCGCACGGCGGCGGGCTGAACGCCGGCCCGCAGCATTCGCAGTGCCTCGAGGCCTGGTTCGCGCATGTTCCGGGCCTGAAGGTCGTCTGCCCGGCGACCGTCGCCGACGCCTATGCGCTCACGCTTGCCGCGATCGCCGACCCCGATCCGGTCATCGTCGTCGAGAACAAGGCGCTCTACGGCATGGCCGGCGACCTGCCCGACATCGTCGCGCCAGCGCGGATCGGCGAGGCCCGCATCGCCCGCGAGGGCCGGGACGTCACGCTGGTGACTTACGGTGCTTCGCTGTTCACCTGCGAAAAGGCGGCGGCCGCGCTGGAAGGTCAGGGCGTCTCCGCCGAGATCGTCGACCTGCGCTCGCTGCAGCCCTGGGACAAGGCGGCCGTGCTCGGCTCGGTATCTCGCACCCACCGCGCGGTCGTCGTCCACGAGGCCGTGCGCGCCTTCGGCGTCGGCGCCGAGATCGCCGCCACCATCTCCGAGGAAGGCTTCGACGACCTCGACGCGCCGGTCATGCGCGTCGGCGCGCCGTTCATGCCCGTGCCTTTCGCCCGCTCTCTCGAGAGCAGATACATCCCCGACGCGGCGGCCGTCATCGACGCCGTGCGCAAGACGCTCGCCTGAGGAGGAACCCTTGTCGGACCAGCCCATCATCACCGCCGTCGAGGACCATGTCGGCATCCTCACCATCAACCGGCCCGAGACGCTGAATGCGCTCGACACGGCGACCATCGAGCTTCTGGAGAAGAAGTTCGGCGAGTTGCACGACGATCCGTCCGTCCACGTGATCGTCATCACAGGGGCCGGCGAGCGAGCCTTCGTCGCCGGCGGCAACATCGCCGATCTGCGCTCGCGCGAGGGGCTGGCGCACTACCTCGAGTTCGGCGAACTGATCCACCGCGTCTTCCGCAGGATCGAACTGAGCGACAAGCCGACGATCTGCGCGATCAACGGCTGGGCGCTCGGCGGCGGCACCGAGATCATGCTCGCCACCGACATCCGCATCGCGGTCGAGACGGCACAGTTCGGCCTGCCCGAAATCACGCTCGGCATCTTCCCCGGCGCCGGCGGCACGCAGCGCCTGATCCGCCAGATATCGCCCTGCAAGGCGCGCGAGCTGATGTTCACCGGCGACCGCATTACGGCCCAGCAGGCGCTCGATTTCGGCCTGATCAACAGGGTCGTCGCCAAGGGCGCGCTGATGGATGAGACGATGGCGATGGCGAAGCGCATCGCCGAGAAATCGCCGCTCACCCTGAAGCTGATGAAGCGGGCCATGATCCACGGCGCCGACATGCCGATGCCGGCCGCACTCGCCCATGAACAGGCGATGATCAGCCTCGTCTTCGACACGAAGGATTCGAAGGAGGGTACCGGCGCCTTCCTGGAGAAGCGCAAGGCCACCTTCACGGGGACATGACGCGGGATGACCGTCGACCTGCTCATGCCGAAACTGGGCCTGACCATGACCGAGGGCGTGCTCCTCGAATGGAAGGTCGCGCCCGGCGACCGCTTCGCCAGGGGCGACATCCTGTTAGTCGTCGAGACCGACAAGGCCGCGACCGATATCGAGGCCGAGGCCGATGGCCGCCTCGCCGAGCGTCTGGTCGAAGAAGGCGAGACGGTCCCGGTCGGACAGCCGGTCGGGCGGTTTTCGGGCGAGGCCGGGCCGGCTGAAGCGGCAGACGCCGTGCGCGGGCAGGTGGCCGCTGCCAACCCTGCCGCCGAGCAGAAGACGGCGATTGGCGCCCCATTGCCGGCTTCACCCGCCTTTGTCCCGGGGTTGCCGGCCGCTCCAGTCGCCTCGGGTACGCCGGCCCGCATCGTCGCGACTCCGCTGGCGCGGCGCATGGCGCGGGAAGGGGGCGTCGACCTTGCCGCCCTTGCCGGCAGCGGCCCGCGCGGGCGCATCAAGGCGGTCGACGTTGAACGCGCCGCGGCCGCAGCGGTGGAGAGCGGAGAGGCCAAGGGAACGGCCACGACCGCCGCCGGCTCGACCCGCTCGCGGCCGACGCCGACCCAGGCCGCCATGGCGCGGCGGCTGT
>CALFXR010000167.1 GCA_937958475.1 uncultured Mesorhizobium sp.
AGTTCCGCGACCGCCGCTTCCAGGGCGTCGAGCCTGGGGGCGAGCTGGGCCGCGGCCGCATCGCCGCCGGCGCCACCCGATTCGACCGTGTTCTTCAGCGCGGCGAGATCGGCAGAAAGCGTCTCGACCGTCGCCGACAGCGTGCCGACGGCAGTGTTCGAATCGCCCAGCGCCTTGCGCAGCTCTTCGACGCCTGCGGCAGCCGAGCCGTCGCCGAGCCCGGCGACCTGCTGCTTCAAGCCGTCGATTTCCGCCTTCAGCGAGGCGACGGCGGCGCCTTCGCCCGTCGAAGCACCCGGGGACGGGATCAGGCCCGCATACTGGAGCGCGCCGGCGCCGGCGAGCGCGATGACGCCGCCGATCAGCCCGGCGGCAACCGCCGAAGCCCGGCCGGGCCGCGTGGCCTGCGGCGCAGGCGCGGCGCGCTCGTCTGCGGGTTGCGGGCGGGCGCGGCCGAAATGCGGGGCGTCCTGCTGCGAAGTCCTGGTCGACATGCGTTCCTCCGATGCCGCGGCGGCAAACGCCGCGTCGGGCGCCTCGACCGCGGCCGGCTCGGGCACGAATTCGGCGGCCCGGGATTCGGCGGCTGCTTCGTCGGCCTGGGCGACGGCATCCTGCGGCGAATCGCTCGCCGTCGATTCGGCGGCCGGTCCCGTCTCGGCGTTCTCGTCCGCCGCAGCGGCTTCTTCCTCGATCCGGCGGACCTCGTCGGGGCCGAGGTCGATCGTGACGGGCTCGCGCTGGGTCCTGGCATGCCGCGTCTTCGGCGTCTTCACCATGGAGAGGCTCCGTGTTGTTCGCTGCGGCCACGCGGTACGCGGTCGGCGTTCGCGTGGATCACTAAAGCTATCAGCCTCGCGTGAAAAGAGGCGGGGTCAAGGCGGGTTGCCGCAGCAGGTCTAACAGGGCTTGCTCGTTCGGGTTCCCGGCGGTCGCGATTCGCGACGGATCGATTCCTTCCAGCGCGGCCGCGATGCGCGGCGACAGGACGAAGAACCGCGTCGAGCCGAGCACGTCGCCGACGTCCGGCGCCAGGGCGGCGAGACGTCGCGCCGATTCCGCCGAATGGAGCAGCGCCGCGTCGATCGGCCTTCCGCCACTCGCCGCCGCGATGTCACCGGCCGCGACGCCGCTGGGCAAAGTGTCGTAGGTCTCGACCGCGACGACCGCGAGGCCCGCACGTGCCAGCGCCGCCTCGAAGGCGGGAAGCCGCACCTTGCCGCACAGATAGAGCACTCGGGCGCCGGGGCCGCACCGTGCGGCGACCAGCTGCGCCAGCCCCTCCGCATCGCCGCGCCCGGCCTGCGGATCGGCAAGACCGGCCTTTCGCGCTGCTGACGCCGTCTCGGAACCGACGACGAAACAGGGTTTCGGCTCAAGCGCGGCCAGCAGCGGCTGCGCGGCGAAACGCAGGGCGTTGGCGCTGGTCACGGCCACGGCGTCGACAGAGGCGACGTCCGGCAAGGCCGCGGGTTCGAGCGCACGGATCTCGGTGAGCGGCAGCACGATCGGCTCGAAGCCGAGCGCGGCGAGCCTGCGGCTCGTGGCGTCGGCGCCGGGCTGCGGCCGCGTCACGAGAACGCGACGGCGCATCTCAGGACCAGCCCTCGAAGAAGCGCGTGCCGGCCTTGGCGCGGACCGCCTCGCCGGCGCGGCGGCCGATCGCCTCGGCCTCGGCCACCGGCCCTTCGCCGGAAATCTGGTGGGCCTCGCGGCCGTCCGGCGTGACGATCAGCCCCTCGAACGAAATCCTGTCACCGTCGACGCGGGCATGGCCGGCGATCGGCGTGCGGCAGGAGCCGTCGAGCGAAGCCAGGAACGAGCGCTCGCAGGTGAGCGCCGCCGCCGTCGCCGCGTCGCCGATCGGACGCAACAGCCGGGCCGCCGCCTCGTCGCCTTGCCGCGCCTCGATGCAGATCGCCCCCTGGCCCGGCGCCGGCGGGAAATCCTCGAGCGGCAGCAGTTCGGTGATGCGTTCGGCGAGCCCCAGCCGCCGCAGGCCGGCATTGGCGAGCAGGGTGCCGTCGACGGTGCCCTCGTCCAGCTTGCGCAGGCGGGTCTGCACGTTGCCGCGGAACATGACGACCTGGAGGTCGGGCCGGAGCCGGCGGATCAGCGCCTGGCGGCGGAGCGACGACGAGCCGACCACCGCCCCGTCCGGCAGATCGCGCAGCCGCGCCGCCTTGCCGCCGATGAAGGCGTCGCGCGGATCCTCGCGCGGCAGGAAGGCGGCGAGTTCCAGCCCGCCGGGAAGTGCCGTCGGCATGTCCTTCGACGAATGAACGGCGATGTCGATGCGGCCGTCGAGCAGCGCCTCCTCGATCTCCTTGGTGAACAGGCCCTTGCCGCCGGCCTCCGACAGCGGACGGTCCTGGATGCGGTCGCCGCTGGTCGAGATGACGACGACGGCAAAAGCCTCTTCCGGCAGCGAATGGGCCGCCATCAGGCGCGTCCGGGTCTCGTGGGCCTGCGCCAGCGCCAGCGCGCTGCCGCGCGTTCCGATCCTGAAGACGGTTGTTTGCATCGTCGGGTCCATGTTAACCCCGCGCCGGGCCGGGGCCTCGTTCCGACCCCTCCTAACGGGGAAAGCGCCGACGGGCAATCCATGGGCAAGGCTGGCGAACTCAGCGTTCTTGGCATCGAGACGAGCTGCGACGAGACCGCCGCGGCCGTGGTGTCGTGGAGCGCGGATGGCGGACCGTCGATCCGCTCAAACGTCGTGCTCAGCCAGATCCGCGAGCACGAGGCGTTCGGCGGCGTCGTCCCGGAAATCGCGGCGCGCGCCCATGTCGAGGCCCTCGACGGCGTCGTCGAGGCGGCCCTGAAGGACGCTGGCGTCTCGCTCGGCGACGTCGACGCGATCGCCGCGACGGCCGGACCGGGCCTCATCGGCGGACTGATCGTCGGGCTGATGACGGCGAAGGCGCTCGCCGCCGCCGCCGGCAAGCCGCTGATCGCCGTCAACCATCTGGAAGGTCATGCGCTGACGGGGCGGCTGACTGACGGCCTGTCCTTTCCCTACCTGCTGTTGCTCGTCTCCGGCGGCCACACGCAGATCGTGCTGGTGCGCGGCGTCGGCGACTACGAGCGCTGGGCGACGACCATCGACGACGCGCTCGGCGAGGCCTTCGACAAGACCGCCAAGCTGATCGGCCTGCCCTATCCCGGCGGCCCCAACGTCGAGAAGTCGGCGGCGCGCGGCGACGGCGCCCGTTTCCCTCTGCCCCGGCCGATGAAGGGCGAGGCGCGGCCCGATTTTTCGTTTTCGGGCCTGAAGACGGCGGTGCGCCAGGCCGCAACGGCGATCGCGCCGCTGTCGCCGACCGACGTCGACGACCTCTGCGCCTCGTTCCAGGAGGCCATCGCCGAGACGCTGGACGACCGCGTCGGCCGCAGCCTCGACCGCTTCAGGGCGGCCTTTCCCGCCATCGCCGAGCCGGTGCTCGTCGTCGCCGGAGGCGTCGCGGCCAACCGCGCCGTTCGCGCCCGGCTGGAGCGGACCTGCTCGAGCCGCGGCTTCCGCTTCGTCGCGCCGCCGCATGTCCTTTGCACCGACAACGGCGCGATGATCGCCTGGGCAGGCATCGAGCGCCTGCGCGCCGGGCTCGCCGCGGCCGACCCCATGACCATGGCGCCGCGCTCGCGCTGGCCGCTCGACGAGCATGCGGGGCCGCTCATCGGCTCGGGGCGGCGGGGAGCCAAGGCATGAGCGGCGGACGGTTTTGCGTTCTCGGCGGCGGCGCCTGGGGCACGGCGCTTGCCATGACCGCGCGGCGCGCCGGGCACGAGGTGTCGCTGTGGGCGCGCGACGCCGCCACGGTCGATGCGATCAATCTGCACCGCGCCAATCCGCGCTACCTGCCGGGCGTCACGATCGATGCGGGCGTCCGGGCGACGACGGACGCCGCCGAAGCGCTCGCCGGCGCCGGCGAGATCCTCGCCGTGGTTCCCGCGCAGACGCTGCGCGGCGTGCTCGCCGCGGCCGGGCCGCACATCGCGACCGGCGCGACGCTGATCCTCTGCGCCAAGGGCATCGAGCGCGCCACCGGGCGGCTGATGACCGAAGTGGTCTCCGACACGCTGCCGGGCGTCGCCACGGCGGTCCTCTCCGGCCCGAGCTTCGCCACGGATGTGGCGCGGGGCCTGCCGACGGCCGTTGTCGTGGCCTCCGCCGAGCGCGAGCGCGCCGCCCATCTCGCCCGGCTCCTGTCGGCGCCGGCGTTCCGCTGCTATTCGACCGACGACGTGATCGGCGTCGAGATGGGTGGAGCGCTGAAGAACGTGCTCGCCATCGCCGCCGGAACCGTCAGCGGCGCGGGGCTTGGCGCCAGCGCCCAGGCGGCGATGGTGACGCGCGGCTTCGTCGAGCTGCGCCGCATGGCCGCCGCCTTCGGCGCCCGTCCCGAGACCGTCATGGGCCTTTCCGGCTTCGGCGACCTGATGCTGTCGTGCGGTTCGGCGCAGTCGCGCAACTTCGCCTACGGGCTGGCGCTCGGCCGCGGCTCGGCGCTTGCCGGCCTGCCGCTGGCGGAAGGCGTGCCGACGGCCGAGATCGCCGCCAGCATCGCCGACGAGCGTGGCATCGCCGCGCCGATCATCCACGCCGTCCACGACCTGCTCGGCGGTCGCACCACGGTGCGCGAAGCCGTCGCGGCGCTGATGTCGAGGCCGCTGCGCGACGAGGACGAGTGAACCGATGAGGGACGCATGATCGCCGGAAGCGCCGGGATCGGCGCCAGGAACGGATCTGCAGCAGGCCGGACGACCGACACGCGGCGGCAAAGGGGGACAAGGCGGTGAATTTCTGGCTCTTCAAGTCCGAGCCCTTCAAGTTCTCCTGGGAGATGCTGAAGGCGAAGGGCGCGGCCGGCTCCGAATGGGACGGCGTGCGCAACTACCAGGCGCGCAACAACATGCGCGCCATGGCGCTCGGCGACCGCGGTTTCTTCTACCATTCGAACGAAGGTCTCGCCGTCGTCGGCGTGGTCGAGGTCTGCGGCCTCGTCCATCATGACTCGACCACCGACGACCCGCGCTGGGAATGCGTCGACGTGCGCGCCGCGAAAGACATGCCGCGCCCGGTGTCGCTCCCCGAGATCAAGGCGAACCCGACGCTCGCCGGCATGGTGCTCGTCAACAATTCGCGCCTGTCGGTGCAGCCGGTGACGGCGGAGGAGTGGCGCGAGATCTGCCGCATGGGCGGCCTCGCCCCGTCCTGATGCCGCTGGACCCGCGCGACTTCGAGGCGTTCATCCGCGCCAACACGGCGCTGGCGCCGCCGCCGCACGTGCCGGAGCTGAAGCTCTGGCTCGCCGACGAGGCACACGATCTCTGGCTGAAGACCGAGGAGGAGCTGGAGACGATCGGCCTGCCGCCGCCCTTCTGGGCCTTCGCCTGGGCCGGCGGCCAGGGGCTGGCGCGCTGGCTGCTCGACAATCCGGAAGCGGTGCGCGGCCGGACCGTGCTCGACTTCGCCTCCGGCTCCGGCCTGGTCGGCATCGCCGCGGCGAAGGCGGGCGCCGGAGCGGTCACCTGCGCCGACATAGACCCGTTCTGCGCCCCGGCGATTGGCCTCAACGCCGCGGCGAACGGCGTCTCCCTGACCTGTTGCGCCGAAGACCTCGTCGGCGAGGACCGCGGCTGGGACGTCGTGCTGGCCGGCGACGTCTTCTATCAGAAGTCGGTCGCCGATCGGCTGGTGCCGTGGTTCGAACAGCTCGCCGCGCGCGGCGCCGACGTGCTGGTCGGCGATCCCGGCCGCGCCTACCTGCCGAAGCAGAGGCTGGAAGCGCTCGCCTCATACCAGGTTCCAGTCACGCGCTCGCTCGAAGACGCCGAGGTGAAGAAGACGACGGTCTGGCGCTTCGCTTGACCGCGGCCGCGGACGGGCGTTCAATCCGGCCTTCCCCTGGGGCAGGGAGGAGGGAACAATGGATCTCGGTGCGGTCAACATCATGGCGGTCGTGGTCGCGGCGGCCGCCGCCTTCGTCTTCGGCGCGGTCTACTACGGCACGCTCGGCAAGCCGTGGATGAAGGCGGCACGCGTCGATCCGGCTGCGGCGAAGATGTCGGCGGGCCTGTTCGTCACCAGCTTCGTCGCGGAACTGATCATGGCTTTCGTGCTCGCGCTGGCGGTCAATGCCTTCGGCATGGGTTCGACGACGCTGGTCGGCGGCCTCGTCACCGGCGCCGTCGTCTGGCTCGGCTTCATGGCGGCGACGATGGCGGTCAACCACCGCTACCAGGGGTACGGCTGGGACCTGACGGTGATCGACGGGCTGCACTGGCTGGGCGTGGCGATCGTCATGGGCGCCGTGATCGGCTGGTTCGGCGGCGCGCCGGCATAGCGGCGGGCCGGCGGTCGGGTCCGGGCAAGATACGCCTCATCGCGGAAGACAGGGCGAACGAGCGGCCGCGCCGGGTTCGTCGGCGACGTGCCGCTCCGTCGCCGGGGTCTTGCGCACGGGACGCGCCGGAACGACTGTGCGCCCGCGCGAATCGGCGATAGATTGCCGCAGATCTGGGGAGCCTTGCCGAAGTGACCGTCCACAAGGGAACCGCCGCGGCGCAGGCGCGATCCGCCGCGCCCGACCGCCCGGGGCGTGACGACCCCCGTGCCGGCGTCTTTGCCGGCGTCTTTGCCGGCGGCGTCGATGCGGTGGCGGCCGGTGCGATCCTGACCGTCGATCTCGGGGCGCTCGCAGCCAACTATCGCCTGCTGAGAGACGCGGCCGGCGGCGAGTGCGGCGCCGTCGTCAAGGCCGACGCCTACGGCATCGGCATGGGTCCCGTCGCGGCGGCGCTGCATGGCGAAGGCTGCCGCCATTTCTTCGTCGGCCATCTCGCCGAGGGTGCGGCGCTGCGCGCAATCCTGCCCGAGGCGTCGATCTATGTGCTCAACGGCGTTCCGCCGGGCGCCGAGCGCCAGGCCGATGCGGCCGGCTTGATCCCCGCGCTCAACAGCCCCGACCAGGTCGCCGCCTGGCGCGCGGCGGCGCGGTCGCTCGGCCGGCGGCTGCCCGGCGCGCTGCAGTTCGATACCGGCATGACCCGTCTCGGCCTGTCGCCGGCGGCGGCCGAAGCCGCGGCGGCGGATGCCGCGGGGCTGGCGGAGATCGATCTTCGCCTCGTGCTCAGCCATCTCGCCTGCGCCGACGAGCCGCATCATCCGGCCAATGCGGCGCAGGCGGCGCTCTTCGCGCGGCTCACCGCGCTCTTTCCCGGCGTGCCGCGGTCGCTGGCGAATTCGTCGGGCATCTTCCTCGGGTCACGCTTCCGCAGCGACGTCGCCCGCGCCGGGGCAGCGCTATACGGCATCAACCCGACACCTGGGGAGACAAATCCGATGCGCGCCGTGGTGCGGGTCGAGGCAAGGGTGATCCAGGCGGCCGATTGCGCCGCCGGCACCGGCATCGGCTACGGCCACGACTTCCACGCCGACCGGCCCATGCGGCTCGCCACCATCTCGCTCGGCTATGCGGACGGCTGGCCGCGCCGTGCCCGCGGCAGCGCTTTCCACCGCGGCGTGCGCCTGCCTTTCGTCGGCCGCGTGTCGATGGACAGCATCGTCATAGACGTCTCCGCGCTGCCCGCCGGCGCGCTCGGCACGGGCGATCTCGTCGAGGTGATCGGCGACAGCCAGACGATCGACGACGTCGCCGGCCTGGCCGGCACCATCGGCTACGAGATCCTCACCGGCCTGGGCAACCGCTTCCATCGCCGCTGGCTCGATCGAGGGCGGGCGGAACCCTAGGCGCCGCCGCGACGTTTCTCTCCGGTCAGAACCGAGGAGAACCCGATGATCAAATGGATCCTGATACTCTTGATCGTGGCCGCCGTGGCGAGCCTCCTCGGCTTCAATTCGCTCGCCGGGGCCGCTGCCACCGGCGCCAGGGTCCTGATCGCCATCGTGCTGATCCTGTTCCTGCTTGCGGTCCTCGGCATCTACGCCATCGCCTAGCCATCGTCTGCTCCGGGGCCGCTCCGCACTGGTAATCGGCGGGCGTTTCCGCCATATAGCGGCGAAGGAAACCGGATCCGCCGCGCGATGCACAGGGCGCCCTTCGCCAAGATGAACGGGCTCGGCAACGAGATCATCGTTGCCGACATGCGCGGTCGCGCCGACCGGGTCGCGCCCGCCGCGGCGATCGCGCTGAACGCCGACCCGGCGACGCGCTTCGACCAGATCATGGCGATCCACGATCCGCGCACGCCGGGCACGGCCAGCTATGTCGAGATCCTCAACTCCGACGGCAGCCGCGCCCAGGCCTGCGGCAACGGCATGCGCTGCGTCGTCCAGGCGCTCGCCGCGGAGACCGGGCAGAAGCTGTTCACCTTCGAGACGGTGGCCGGAATCCTCAACGCCGAAGAGCACGAGGACGGCTCGATCTCCGTCGACATGGGCGTGCCGCGCTTCGGCTGGCAGGACATCCCGCTCGCCGAGGAGTTCCGCGACACGCGCGCCATCGAGCTGCAGATCGGCCCCATCGACGCTCCGGTCCTGCACTCGCCGTCGGTCGCATCGATGGGCAATCCGCATGCCATATTCTGGGTCGACGACGACGTGTGGAGCTACCAGCTCGACCGCTTCGGCCCGCTGCTGGAGAACCATCCGATCTTCCCCGAGCGCGCCAACATCACGATCGCGCAGGTGACCGCGCCCGACGCGATGACGATCCGCACCTGGGAGCGCGGCGCCGGGCTGACGCGCGCCTGCGGCTCGGCCGCCTGCGCTGTCGCCGTCAGTGCCGCCCGCACCGGCCGGACCGGCCGCGAGGTGACCGTCACCGTGCCCGGCGGCCCGCTGCACATCGCCTGGGGCGCCGACGATCATGTCGTCATGACCGGGCCGGCCGAGTGGGAGTTCTCCGGCTCCTTCGATCCGGCCACCGGCGCCTGGCAACGCGACCGGCAGGACGTCGCCTGATGGCGGTGGAGATCGTCACGTTCGGTTGCCGGCTAAATACCTTTGAATCGGAGGTCATGCGCCGGGAAGCTGAAGCCGCCGGCCTCGGTGGCATCGCCGAAGGTGCGGTGATCTTCAACACCTGCGCCGTCACCGCCGAGGCGGTGCGCCAGGCACGCCAGTCGATCCGCAAGACAAGGCGCGAGCGGCCGGGCGCGCGCATCGTCGTCACCGGCTGCGCGGCCCAGACCGAGGCGAGCGCCTTCGCCGCCATGGGAGAGGTCGACCTCGTCATCGGCAACGACGACAAGCTGAAGGCGTCGAGCTACCGCGCCCTCCCGGACTTCGGCGTCAACGACACCGAGAAGTGCCGGGTCAACGACATCATGAGCGTGCGCGAGACGGCCGCGCACATGGTCGACGCCATCGAGGGCCGGGCGCGCGCCTTCGTCCAGGTACAGAACGGCTGCGACCACCGCTGCACCTTCTGCATCATCCCCTACGGCCGCGGCAATTCGCGTTCCGTCCCGATGGGCGCCGTCGTCGACCAGGTGAAGCGGCTGGTCGACAACGGCTATGCCGAGATCGTGCTGACCGGCGTCGACATGACCAGCTACGGCGCCGACCTGCCCGGCGCGCCGAAGCTCGGCAGGCTGGTGAAGACGATCCTGCGCCAGGTTTCCGGCGTCCGGCGGCTGAGGCTCTCGTCGATCGATTCGATCGAGGCCGACGCCGACCTGGTCGATGCCATCGCCGGAGAGAGCCGGCTGATGCCGCACCTGCACCTGTCGCTGCAGTCGGGCGACGACATGATCCTGAAGCGCATGAAGCGGCGCCACCTGCGCGCCGATTCGATCCGCTTCTGCAACGAGATCAGGGCCCTGCGCCCAGACATCGTCTTCGGCGCCGACCTCATCGCCGGCTTCCCGACCGAGACGGAGGCGATGTTCGAGAACTCGCTGGCGATCGTGGCGGAATGCGGCCTGACCCACCTCCACGTCTTCCCCTTCAGCCCGCGCCAGGGCACTCCGGCGGCGCGCATGCCGCAGCTTGCGCGCGCTCTGGTCAAGGAACGCGCGGCGCGCCTGCGCGAGGCGGGCGAGGCCGCCCATGCGCGGCATCTCGCCGGGATGGCCGGGACCGACCAGTCGATCCTCGTCGAGCGCGACGGCATCGGCCGCACCGAGGATTTCACCCTTGCCGCGCTCGATTTCGGCGCGCCGGGCGAGATCGTCGCCGCGCGCATCACCGGGCATGACGGCGCCCGCCTCACCGCCCGGCCGCTCGCCGTGGCGGCGGCCTGAGGAGGCGACCATGGCTCTCGGTTTCATCAGGAAGGTCTTCTCCTTCGGCAAGCGCGACGCCGAACCGAAGCCCGAAGCTCCCATGCCCGCCGCGGCGGAGACGTTGCCGCCGGTCACAGCGCCCGGGACGCCCGCTGCCTCAGCCGTTTCCGCGGTCGAAGCAACGCCGGCACCCCTGCCCGCATCGCGGGCCGCGGCCATGCCCGGACCGCAGGCGCCAGCTGTCCGGGAACCTGTCGCGAAAGCGCCCGAGCCGGAGGCGGCGAGGACCGGGGATGCTGCCGAAAAGGCGCCGGTCGAAGTCGCAGCGGCTACGGTCGGAGCGGACGCGGTCATCGATATAGAGCCGGCAAAGGAACAGGTCGTCGAGCCGCTCCCGTCGCCGTCACCCGCGACCGGAGAAGCCCCTGCCGCAGCGGCCGAGGCCGAGATTGCCGCGCCGATCCGCCAGCCGTCGCCGCTCGATCCCGACCCGCTGATCGCCGAACTGGCGCCCGAACTTGCGGCCGCACCGGCGCCGCCGCCATCATCTCCGCCATCGCCGCCGGCGCCCGTCGCGACGAGGGTCACGGTAGCGAAGACCGTCGAGGCGAAGGCGGCGCCGGCAGAGCCCGTCGCCGCGGCGGAACCGCGCCAGTCCTGGCTGCAGCGGCTGCGCGGCGGCCTGGCGCGCTCCTCGCGCGAACTGACCGTCAACATCGCCGGCGTCTTCACCAAGCGCAAGCTCGACGAGGATACGCTGCAGGACCTCGAGGACGTCCTGCTGCGCGCCGACCTCGGCATGGAGACGGCGATCCGCATCACCGGTGCGCTCGCCTCGGGGCGCCACGGCCGCAACGTCTCCGACGAGGAGGTGCGCGCGATCATGGCCCAGGAGATCGAGAAGGTATTGACGCCGGTCGCCGGCGCGCTCGAGCTCGACCTGTCGCACAAGCCGCACGTCGTCCTCGTCGTCGGGGTCAACGGCACCGGCAAGACGACGACGATCGGCAAGCTCGCCGCGAAGCTCGCCGCGGGCGGCCTGAAGGTGACGCTCGCCGCCGGCGACACGTTCCGCGCGGCGGCGATCGAACAGCTGAAGATCTGGGGCGAGCGCACCGGTTCGCCGGTCGTCGCCTCGAAGCTCGGAGCCGATGCCGCCGGCCTCGCCTACGACGCGTTCGAGAAGGCGAAGGCCGCCGGCTCCGACGTGCTGATCATCGACACGGCCGGCCGCCTGCAGAACAAGACCGAGCTGATGGCGGAACTCGAGAAGATCGTCCGCGTGCTCGGCAAGCTCGATCCCGACGCGCCGCACACGGTGCTGCAGACGGTCGACGCCACGACCGGGCAGAATGCGCTGAACCAGGTCGAGATCTTCCGCAACGTCGCCGGCGTCAACGGGCTGGTCATGACCAAGCTCGACGGCACGGCGCGCGGTGGCATTCTGGTCGCCATTGCCGCCAAGCACCGGCTGCCGGTCTACTTCATCGGCGTCGGCGAGCAGGTCGACGACCTAGAACCCTTCTCGGCGCGCGATTTCGCCCGGGCAATAGCGGGAGTGGCCTGAACGATGGGCGAACCGGTCTTCGAACGCGATCCCAGCGATCCCGGGCGCAAGGACATCAACCCGCTGCTGAAGCTGGCGCTCGAGCTCGGGCCGCTTCTCGTCTTCTTCTTCGCCAACACGCGCGGCGAGTGGCTGGTCGGGATGCTGCCGGCGCTCGGCCGTCTCGGCGGGCCGATCTTCGTCGCCACCGGCCTGTTCATGGTCGCGACGGCTCTCGCGCTGGCGGTGTCCTGGGCGCTTACCCGCACGCTGCCGATCATGCCGCTGGTGTCCGGCGTCGTCGTCTTCGTCTTCGGCGCGCTGACGCTCTATCTGCAGGACGACATCTTCATCAAGATGAAGCCGACGATCGTCAACACGCTGTTCGGCGCGGTCCTGCTCGGCGGGCTGGTCTTCGGCAAGGCGCTGCTCGGCTATGTCTTCGACAGCGCCTTTCACCTCGACCAGCAGGGCTGGCGCGCGCTGACGCTGCGCTGGGGGCTGTTCTTCCTGCTCCTCGCCGTGCTCAACGAACTGGTGTGGCGCAACTTCTCCACCGACACCTGGGTCGCTTTCAAGGTGTGGGGGATCATGCCGATCACGCTCGTCTTCACCTTCAGCCAGATGCCGCTGATCATGCGGCACTCGCTCGACGAGAACCGGCGGAAATAGGCAGAGGCCTCCGCGCGGCCGAACGGACGCCCGTCAGGCCCGGAGGCGCGTGGTGACGCCGGTTCGCCCGCCGATGAGGCGCCGCGCCGTGGCGGCGTCCTCGGGCCGGCCGAACAGATAGCCCTGGCCGCCTTCGCAGCCGTGCGCGCCGAGCCAGTCGCGCTGCGCCTGGGTCTCGATGCCTTCCGCCACGGTCTCCAGGTCGAGGTCGCGGGCAAGCGACAGGACCGCCGCGACGATCGCCGCCGCGCCCTTGTCCCTGTCGAGGTCGGCGATGAAGGACCGGTCGATCTTGATGCGGTCGAGCGGCATCAGCCGCAGATGGTTGAGCGACGAATAGCCGGTGCCGAAATCGTCCAGGGAAATCTCGATGCCGAACTGCTTCAGCGTCGTCAGCGTCTCCCGCGACATGCGCTCGTCGGCGAGCAGCGCCGTCTCGGTGACCTCGAGCTTCAACCGTCCCGGCGACATCTCGAAACGGCCGAGGATGCGGATGACGTCGAGCGCGAAGCCGGGCTTGCGCAGCTGTACGGGCGACAGGTTGACCGAGATGCAGATGCCGGGCGGCCAGCCGGATGCCTCGCGGCAGGCCTCGGCGAGCACCCATTCGCCGAGCGCGCCGATGATGCCGGTCTCCTCGGCCAGCGGGATGAACTCGCCCGGCGAGATCGCGCCGCGCCGCGGATGCGTCCAGCGCAGCAGCGCCTCGAATCCGGTCAGCGCGCCCGTCCCGAGCGAGACCAGCGGCTGGTAGGCGAGGTGGAGCTGGTTGCCCGCGATGGCATTGCGGAGATCCTCGGTGAGGTCGCGCCGCGCCTGCATCAGGGCTTCCATCTCGGGCGCGAACAGGCGGAACGTGTGCCGACCGCCCTTCTTCGCCGCCTGCAGGGCGAGATCGGCGCGGCTTCCCAGGCGTTGCAGGTCGTCGCCGTCGCAGCGCGACCGCGCGATGCCGATGCTGACGCCGGCCGAGATCGGCCCGTGATCGAGCACGAAGGCCGGCTCGAAGGCAGCCAGCAGTCGGTCGGCGATGCGTTGGCCGTCGGGGTCGATGTCCGAGGCGGGCAGGACGACCCCGAATTCGTCGCTGCCGAGCCGCGCCAGGAACGCGCAGCGCGGCAAGGCGGCCTCAAGGCGCCGCGTCGCTTCCTGGAGCAGCCGGTCGCCGACCTGGTGGCCGAAGGAATCGTTGATGCTCTTGAAGTCGTCGATGTCCAGGCAGAACAGGTTAAGGGGTCTGCCGCGCTGGAGATCGGCCTCGACCCGTTCGTGGAAACGCGCCCGGTTCGGCAGGCCGGTCAGCGTGTCGTTGTAGGCAAGACGTTCGATGCGCTGCTGTGCCTCGGCATGCTCCATGGCGATCGCGCAGAGGTGAACGGCGGTGGCGACGACGAGCCGTTCCGCCTCGCTGGGGCCGCGCGGCGTGCGGTAGTAGAAGGCGAAGGTGCCGGCCACCCGGCCGGCGCGGGAGCGTATCGGACTCGACCAGCAGGCCCGCAACCCGTGGGCAAGTGCCAGTTCCTTGTAGGACGCCCAGAGCGGATCGCTGGCGATGTCGGTCACCTCGACCGGCTCGCCGCGATAGGCGGCGGTGCCGCAGGAGCCGGTGCTCGGCCCGATCGACAGGCCCTCGAGGGCCGCGGAATAGTCGGGCGAGAGGCTCGGCGCGGCCAGCGGATGGATCAGCCCCGCCGCGTCGACGGTGAGGATGCTGCAGACCGCATGGGGCGCCAGCCGCTCGGCGTGACGGCAGACGCTCTCGGCCACGGCCAACAGGGATTCGCCGGTCGCCACCGCCTCGAGCGTCTCGCTGCGCAACCGGTTCAATCCCTCGAGGATAGTTCCGTCGACCATCGCACACCTTCGTGAGGTACCGACCCTAGCCGGGAACGGTAAACCTTCCGTCAAACAGCGTACGGAATTCCCGAACGCCTAGTCGCGGAAAATTCGCAGCGCATTTTTCGGTTCCGTCATCCGCCCGCGCGAAGTAACGTCCGGTCGATCCGACGAGCGGAAAGGGCAGCCGGCGCCATGGACTTCATCACGACGCGCGAACAACTGCGATCCCTTTACAAGACTCCCGGAACGGCAGCGGTACGCAAGGAACTGCGCCGGCTCGACGGCCACTGCCGCAACTTCATCGAGCGCAGCCCCTTCGTCCTGATCGGCTCGTCCGACGAGGCCGGCAATGCCGACGTCACGCCGAAGGGTGACAGGCCGGGTTTCGCGCTGGTGATCGACGATGCGACCATCGCCATCCCCGACCGGCCGGGAAACAACCGGCTGGACACGCTGGAGAACATCCTCGTCAATCCGGCCGTCGGTCTGCTTTTTCTCATCCCGGGCATGAACGAGACCCTGCGGGTCAACGGCCATGCGCGCCTGACGACCGATGCGAATCTGTGCGAACGCCTGTCGGTCGACGGGAAGAAGCCGCAATGCGCGATCGTCGTCTCCGTCCGCGCCACCTATCTGCACTGTGCCAAGGCCTTCCTCCGTTCCGGCCTGTGGGAACCGTCCACCTGGATCGATCGCACGACGATGCCCACCCTCGGACAGATGCTGAAAGACCAGCTCGAACTGCCGGAACCGGCCGAGAAGACCGACGAGTGGCTCGAGACGAGCTATCGCCAGTCGATGTGGTAGCCCGCCCCCGCGGCGCCGACATATGCACCCAGCGCAATGCTGCAATGCAGCATGATGCGTTGAAATGCATGTCGCCAGGGGCGAACCTAGCGGAGGGAGGAGCAACCGCCGTCAGGGGATTGCCATGGCCCTTTCCGACATCGTCCGCCGCGCCCGAAGAAGCATGACCCGGCGCGCCGAATACCATCGCCTCTTCCGCGAGATCGAGAGCTTTTCGGATCGGGAACTGTGCGAGATGGGAACCACCCGCCACGAGATCCGCCGCGAGGCCTGGCGTGCCGTCTACGGCTGAGCCGGTCTGCGGCGACGATCAGGCTGCGGCCGGGGCCGTCGGCGAAGCGCCCCGCTTGATGAAGTAGACGACGATGGCTGCGGTAACGTAGGCGATCAGACCATAGATTGCGGGCGGTATGGCCATCTCGGAATTGTTGAGCAGCGTCGGGCTCATCGCGATGGCGATGACGAGCGTCGAGTTGTGGATACCCACTTCCATGCAGATGGCGATCGCCTGCCTGCGTTCCAGGCGCATCAGGCGCGGAACGCCGTAGCCGATCGCCAGGCTGATAAGGTTGAAGGCAAGCGTCGCCACCCCGATCACGGGACCCCAGGTCAGAAGCGTGTTCCACTCCTGGATCAGCGCCACGAGGACGATGCCCGCAAGGAACAGCGACGACATGATCTTCACGGGGCGATCGAGCGTGATCGCGAGCGCGCCGTAGCGGTCGCGCACGAACATGCCGATCGCCACCGGGATCAACACCAGTGCGAAGACCTGGAGCACCTTGTCGATTTGCAGCGGAATGACCTTTCCCTCGCCGTAGAAGAACATCAGCGAAAAATTCACGATGATCGGCAGCGTCACCAGCGCCAGCACCGTGTTGATGGTGGTCAGCGTGATGTTGAGCGCGACATCGCCCCCGGCGAGATGGCTGTAGAGATTGGCCGAGGAGCCGCCCGGGCTTGCCGCGAGCAGCATCATGCCGACGGCGACCGCCGCCGGAAGCGCCGACGCGTAGACGATGCCGAAGCAGATCACCGGAAGGATCAGCGTCTGGCAGATCAGCGCCACAACGACGGGTTTGGGTCGCGAAATGACCTGACGGAAGTCCGCGACCGTCAAGGACAGTCCAAGTCCCAACATGATGACGACGAGCGCCATGGGTAGAAGAATGCTGAACACAGCGCTCGATTGCATACCGAAAGTGCCCCTCAATCGGATAGAATCTGCTATAGCAGGCTAGCCGATACGGAAGCGATAATGAAGCGCCTTCGGCGAAGGGATGCTCAGGCCCGACTCGTTTGGCCGGGGCCGGCGGCAGGCAGGCGGAGACGCGCCGCGATCCGCCTCAGTTCGTCGCAGCTTCCGCCAGGGCCTGTTCAATGACAGGCATCAGCTGCCTGCGCACCGAGTCTTCGCTGAGCGGGCCGACATGCTTGAACAGGATCGTTCCGTCTTTGCCGACAACGAAGGTCTCCGGAACGCCGTAGACGCCCCACTCGATCGCCGTGCGGCCGGCCGGATCGACGCCGACGGCGCCGAACGGGTTGCCCAGTTCGCCGAGGAAGCGGCGCGCGTCCTCGGACTGGTCCTTGTAGTTCAGGGCCGACAGGTCGAAACGCTTGTCGGACGCCAGGGCGAGCAGGACCGGGTGCTCCTCGCGGCATGGTGCGCACCACGACGCGAAGATGTTGACCACGGTGACCCTGCCCGGAAAGGCCGACGAGTCGAGACCGGGCAAGCCGAGCCCCTCGAGCGCCGGGAGCACGGTTTTCGGCGCCGGCTGGCCGATCAGCGCCGATGGCACCACCGAACCGTCGCGGCCGGACAGCAGCTGAACCAGGAACACGCCCGCCAGCAGCGCGAAGACGACGAGGGGAAGGAGCACGGCCAGACGTCGCGGCCGCCGCCCCGGTTCGCCGGGAACCGTCATGCGGGCTTTCCCGGCCGGCTTTCCGACCGGCGGTGAATGCCTTCGGCCTCGAGCTCGGCGAGTTCGCGCCGTCGTCCCGCCTGGTCGATCAGGATCCACGCGATCAGCGCGCCGATCACGGCGGCCGTCGCGCCGTAGGCCGCGGCGACGAAGAACACGTGCTCGCTCATCGCGCGCCTCCTTCGGCACGTCGGGCGGCGATGCGGCGCATCGCGGCGACGCGGCGGCGCCAGATCTCGGTGCGCATGGCGTTGAGATGCAGCGCGAAGAACAGGATGGTGAAGCCCAATGCCATCACCATCAGCGGCCAGAGCAGGCTCGGGTGAATGGTCGGTCCGTCGAGACGGAACACCGATGCGGGCTGGTGCAGCGTCGCCCACCAGTCGACCGAGAACTTGATGATCGGGATGTTGAGGAAGCCGATCAGCACGATCACCGCCGCGGCGCGTGCCGAACGCGCCGGGTCGTCGAGGGCGCGCGTCAGCGCGATGATGCCGAGATACAGAAGGAACAGCACGAAGACCGACGTCAGCCGGCCGTCCCAGACCCACCACGTCCCCCACATCGGCTTGCCCCAGATCGAGCCGGTGAGCAGGGCGAGAGCGGTGAAGGTGGCACCGATCGGCGCCGCCGCCTTCACCGACACGTCGGCAAGCGGGTGGCGCCACACCAGCGTGCCGAGCGCCGAGACGGCCATCAGCGAGTAGCACATCATCGACAGCCAGGCGAACGGCACGTGGATGTACATGATCCTGACGGTGATGCCCTGCTGGTAGTCCTCTGGCGCGGCGAAGGAGAGGTAGAGCCCGTATGCGAGAACGACGACGGCCGCCGCGTAGAGCCAGGGCAGCAGCTTGCCGGCCAGCGCCATGAAGCGTGTCGGATTCGCCAGGTCGGTCCACCGTGACGGCTGAAGGGTCGCGTCGCTCATGGCTCTTCCATAATCCCGCGCCACGCGGTCCGCAATTGACCCGGATCAAACCGGCGTGAAGGTTCAGTCGGCGGCGTAGCGCAGCGCGACCGCCGCCGCCAGTGGACCGATCACCGCCATGAACAGGGTCAAGGCGGCGAGAATGAGGAAGGGCGGCAGGAACGGATCGGGCTCGTTCACCGCCGCGTAGCTCGCCGAGACGCCGAAGATCAGCACCGGGATGGCGATCGGCAGGACGAGGACCGACACGAGCAGGCCGCCGCGCGGCAGCGCCACCGCCACCGAGGCTCCCGCCGCGCCGACGAAGGCGAGCGCCGGCGTGCCGACGAGCAGCGTCAGCGTCGCCGCGCCGATGGCGACGGCATCCATGCTCATCAGGAGCCCGAACACCGGTGCCGCCACGACCAGCGGCAGCAGCGCGACCAGCCAGTGGGCGACGCATTTCACGAACACGGTCGCCACCAGCATGTGCGTGTCGCGGGCGATGATCATCAGGTCGAGCGAGCCGTCCTCGCGGTCGGCCTGGAACAGCCGGTCGAGGCCGAGCAGCCCGGCGAGCAGCGCCCCGATCCACAGCACCGCCGGCCCCAGCCGGGCGAGCAGGTTGATGTCGGGCCCGACCGCGAACGGGATCGCTGCGACCACGGCGAGGAAGAACAGCACGCCGGTGAGTGCGCCGCCTCCGGCGCGGACTCCGAGGCGTATCTCCCGGATCAGCAGAGCCAGCATCACGCGTCTCCCGCCGCGGGCGGCCACACGCCCTCGTCGTCGTGGTCATGGGCCCGGCCATGGCCGCGATGTCCGCCCATCTCCAGCCTCTTGGCGCCGCCGAGGCCGAGCGGCAGATGGGTGGCGGCAACGATCATCCCGCCCTGGGCGAGGTGCTCCTCCATCAATTCGGCGAAACGCGCCTCGGAAGCGCGGTCGAGACCCGACGTCGGCTCGTCGAGGAGCCAGAGCGGGCGGTAGCTGACCAGCAGCTTGGCGATCGAGGCGCGCCGCTTCTGCCCCGTCGACAGGTAGCCGAAAGGGAGATGGCCGATGCCGGAAAGCCCGACCTTGTCGAGGGCCTCGGCGACACTCGCCCGCTGCGAACCGTTGAAGGAGCGCCAGAAACCGAGATTCTCGCCGACGGTCAGCGCGGGTTTCATGGCATTGTGGTGGCCGAGATAGTGCGTGGAGCCGGAGAGCGTCGGCCAGTCCTCGCCGCCGCCTTCCCAGGCGATGCTGCCGGAGGCCGGCGGCAGCAGGCCGGCGAGTACGCGCAGCAGCGTCGACTTGCCGGCGCCGTTGGGGCCGGTGATCACCAGGCTTCCGTGCGGCACCAGCAGGAACGAGATGCCGGAGAAGACCGGCTCGCCTCCCCGTTCGCCCGTCAGATCGACCACGGCCAGTCGCATCGCGCCCCACATCGAAAGTCTAACCGCCGCCTCTTTGCGGCGCAGCATTTATGCCGATTCACCGGCTAGAACTATTCTAGAAACTTCTCTATATGCCACACAACCGTGCCAGCGGTCGGCACGGGAACGAACTTGCGCCGGACCAGCGCACCCCTTCGCCAGATGGTGGTGCCGCTCGGGAGCGGAAAGCGGAAATGGCCGTACCCGCACCTTTGCGCGTGATTCGAGCATGCCACAGGAGTCCGTTCCCGCTCAGGCTGAACAGACCAGGATGGGATCGCTCGTGTCAAAATCAATCGACAGCTTCAACGCACGCCGGACGCTCAAGGTCGGCGATGCGGAATACGTCTACTTCAACCTGAAGGAGGCCGAGAAGAACGGCCTCGAAGGCGTCGCGCGCCTGCCCTACTCGATGAAGGTCCTCCTGGAGAACCTGCTGCGCAACGAGGACGGCCGCTCGGTGACCAGGGACTCCATCAAGGCCGTCGCCGAATGGCTCGCCGACAGGGGCACCGCCGGCTGCGAGATCGCCTATCGCCCTGCGCGCGTGCTGATGCAGGACTTCACCGGCGTTCCGGCGGTCGTCGACCTCGCCGCCATGCGCGACGGCCTCGCCGCACTCGGCGGCGATCCCGAGAAGATCAACCCTCTCGTCCCCGTCGACCTCGTCATCGACCACTCGGTCATCGTCGACGAGTTCGGCTCGCCGATGGCCTTCGCCCGCAACGTCGAGCTCGAATACGAGCGCAACGAAGAGCGCTACAAGTTCCTGAAGTGGGGCCAGCAGGCGTTCCGCAACTTCCGCGTCGTGCCGCCCGGCACCGGCATCTGCCATCAGGTCAACCTCGAATATCTCGGCCAGGTCGTCTGGACCAATTCCGACGACGGCGAGACGGTCGCCTATCCCGACACCTGCGTCGGCACCGATTCGCACACCACGATGATCAACGGCCTCGGCGTGCTCGGCTGGGGCGTCGGCGGCATCGAGGCGGAGGCGGCCATGCTCGGCCAGCCGGTGTCGATGCTGCTGCCCGAGGTGATCGGCTTCAAGCTGACCGGCAAGCTGAAGGAAGGCATCACCGCGACCGACCTCGTGCTCACCGTCACCCAGATGCTGCGCAAGAAGGGCGTGGTGGGCAAGTTCGTCGAGTTCTTCGGACCCGGCCTCTCCAACATGACGCTCGCCGACCGCGCCACGATCGGCAACATGGCGCCGGAATACGGCGCGACCTGCGGCTTCTTCCCGGTCGACGCCGAGACGCTGCGCTACCTCACCATGTCGGGCCGCTCCGAAGAGCGCATCGCGCTCGTCGAGGCCTACTCCAAGGCGCAGGGCATGTGGCGCGACACCTCGTCCGCCGATCCGGTGTTCACCGACACGCTCGAGCTCGACCTCGGCTCGGTCGTTCCGTCGATGGCCGGACCGAAGCGCCCCGAGGGCCGCGTTCCGCTGGAAGGCATCGCCGCCGGCTTCGCCAAGGCGATGGAGACCGAGTACAAGAAGGCCGTGGATGCCGGCCGCCGCTACGCCGTCGAGGGTGCGGGACACGATCTCGGCCACGGCGACGTCGTCATCGCGGCGATCACCTCCTGCACCAACACCTCGAACCCGAGTGTGCTGATCGGCGCGGGCCTGCTCGCCCGCAACGCCAACCGCCTCGGCCTGAAGCAGAAGCCGTGGGTCAAGACGTCGCTCGCCCCCGGCAGCCAGGTCGTCGCGGAATACCTCGAGAAGGCCGGCCTGCAGAAGGAGCTCGACCAGATCGGCTTCAACCTCGTCGGCTTCGGCTGCACGACCTGCATCGGCAATTCCGGCCCGCTGCCGGCGCCGATCTCCAGGACCATCAACGACAAGGGCCTGATCGCGGCCGCCGTGCTTTCCGGCAACCGCAACTTCGAAGGCCGCGTTTCGCCGGACGTCCAGGCGAACTACCTCGCCTCGCCGCCGCTCGTCGTCGCCTATGCGCTCGCCGGCACCGTGACGAAGGACCTGACCACCGAGCCCCTCGGCGAGGGGCGCGACGGCCAGCCGGTCTACCTGCGCGACATCTGGCCGACGAACCACGAGATCGAGCAGTTCATCGCCGAGAACGTCACCCGCGAGCTCTTCGCCCGCAAATACGCCGACGTGTTCAAGGGCGACGAGTACTGGCAGAAGGTCAAGGCGCCGTCCGGCCAGACCTACGCCTGGGACGACAACTCGACCTACGTGCAGAACCCGCCCTATTTCGTCGGCATGGGTGCAAGGCCCGGCGCCGTGGGCAAGATCGAGGGCGCCCGCATCCTCGGCCTGTTCGGCGACAAGATCACGACCGACCACATCTCCCCGGCCGGTTCGATCAAGGCGGCGTCCCCCGCCGGCAAGTACCTCGTGGACCACGGCGTCGGCGTCGCCGACTTCAACCAGTACGGCACGCGCCGTGGCAATCACGAGGTGATGATGCGCGGCACCTTCGCCAACATCCGCATCCGCAATCACATGCTGGGCGAGAACGGGCGCGAGGGCGGCTACACCATCCACTACCCGTCGAAGGAAGAGATGCCGATCTACGACGCGGCGATGAAGTACCGCGGCGAGGGCGTGCCGCTGGTGATCTTCGCCGGCGTCGAATACGGCAACGGCTCGTCCCGCGACTGGGCGGCGAAGGGCACGAACCTGCTCGGCGTCCGCGCCGTGATCGCCCAGTCCTTCGAGCGCATCCACCGCTCGAACCTGGTCGGCATGGGCGTCATCCCGTTCGTCTTCGACGAAGGCACGTCATGGGCCTCGCTCGACCTCAAGGGCGACGAGACCGTCACCATCGAGGGCCTGGAGTCGATCAAGCCGCGCCAGCGCATGATCGCCCGCGTCACGTCGGCCGACGGCTCCGTCAAGGAAGTCCCGATCCTCTGCCGCATCGATACGCTGGACGAACTCGACTACTTCAAGAACGGCGGCATCCTGCAGTACGTGCTGCGCGATCTGGCCGCCTGACGTCGGGTCAATTCGTATCCCCCCGTCGCCCCGGCCGGGCGGCGGGGGTTTTTCTTGCCGGGAAGTTTCGCTTATTGCCGAAAGATTCAATCTTACGTGACTTCCCCTTGATAGCCGCTTCTGCCATTTTCCGGATCAAACAATAAGGCGCCGGCTCGACCGTCGCCACGACTGGAAAGACAATGGAGAGCGGTTCTCGCACCGGGCTGGCGATCACAGCGCTGGCCTTTTCGATTTTTTCGGGCGCCTGCCTCGCCGGAGAAGCGAAGCCGCCGCTCGGAGTCGTCGAGCTTTTCACCAGCCAGGGCTGCAGTTCCTGTCCGCCGGCAGACAAGTTGTTCGGCGAGCTGGCCACCCGCAATGACATCGTCGTGCTGTCCTATCACGTCGACTACTGGGACTATCTCGGCTGGCAGGACACGCTCGCCAGCCGGGACAATTCCGCGCGCCAGTACGCCTACATGCATGCCTTCGACAAGCGCTCTGTCTACACGCCGCAGGCAGTGGTCAACGGGCGGACCGATGCGAACGCCACCAGCGAGGCGGAGATCGAAAAAGCGCTGCGGGATCTGAAGGAGGAGGGCAAGGGCTTGACCGTGCCTATCTCCGTGCGTCGTGCCGGCGACAGCGTCGTTATCGAGGCGGGAGAGGGCAGCCGCGATGCCGAGGCGGCCATCGTCCTGGTTTCCTTCGCGCCGCCGACGCCGATCGCCATCAGGAAGGGCGAGAACAAGGGCCAGACCATCACCTACCTGAACGCGGTCCTCAGGGTGCAGACGGTCGGCATGTGGCACGGCGCCTTCGCGCGCTTCGAGATGCCGGCGAGCGAGGTCGTGCGCAAGGACGCCGGCGGATGCGCGGTGCTTCTCCAGGCGGTCTCGGCGGACGGCCGGCCCGGCCCGATTCTCGGCGCCACGATCGTCCGCAAGCACGAAGGCACGTAAAGCCTCTCACGCCATTCCCGCCGAAGCTTCGCGCCCCGCGGCCGCGCTTGTGGGATGGCCGCGACCGCCGTGCGGAGTCGGTCCGGGCCTGTCGTCGTGCATGGAGGGAACCCGACCGGCAGCGACATCCGCCGCAAGAAAAGCGAAACCGACGCCAGCGGGCACTGGCGCCGGTCTCTTGGCTTTGGGATCGTCGCCCTCGGTTCCTTGCTAAAACCGAGGTTGGTTCGATCCGGCGCGGACCCGTGGGCGGGGGGCTTGGGGTTACGAGCCAGTGCCGGACCGAACCGTCTCAGGCAACGATCGGATGGTCGCCGGACTTTGGGGCGCGAGCTTGGATAAAATGAGGCGGATCTTGGGCACCGCATCACCAATTCTAACACCCGCTGGCCCTTCGTGACCCTCGGCGGGGTTGACCTCCGGGACGGCAAAGCTTCGTTCCGGGCTTGCAAAGGGGAGCGGAAACGGCGAACCTTGTCACACAACTGTCATGGCGAGGCACGTTGCATGGAAAAATACGGGGCAGGATCGGAGGATGGGGAGGAATCCGCAATTCTCATTCCGCTCCAGGTCGCAAGGTCGCAACGAGCCGCGTTTCCGGTAACGTTCGATCGTCGCGAGCTCGACGCCATCCTGCGCGTCTACGGTCGCATGGTCGCTGCCAACGAGTGGCGGGACTACGCGATCGATCACCTGCCCGACCGCGCGGTGTTCTCCGTCTTTCGCCGCAGCAGCGAGACGCCGCTCTACCAGATCGTCAAGGATCCGAAACTCGCCCGCCGGCAGGGCGCCTATGCGGTCGTCGCCGCGCAGGGCGCCATACTCAAGCGCGGCCACGAGCTGGCGCGAGTGCTTGGCGTCTTCGACAGCAAGCTGCGCCTGGTCAAGGCCTGACCGCCACTCACCGCCTCGTGAAGTTCCTCTCCGGCAGGGAAGACGCATCCGGCGGGATCGTGTCTCCGCCGTTGATCGCGCGTTGCATGATCACCGTGTCCAGCCAGCGTCCGTGCTTGTAGCCGGACCCCTGCAGCGTCCCGGCCATGCGGAAACCGAGGGCCGCATGCAATCTGACCGAGGCGCTTTCCGGCGAGCCGTCGCCGATGACAGCGAGGATCTGGCGGAAGCCGAGCGATTCGCAGGCCTCGACGAGGCCGGCCAGCAGCAGCCTGCCCAGTCCGTGGCCCTGCCGGTCAGGGGCGATATAGACCGAATCCTCGACGATGAACCGATAGGCGGGACGTGGCCGGAACGGACCGGCATAGGCATAGCCGGCGACCCCGCCGCCGGCATCCGCGGCGACGAGATAGGGATAGCCCGGGCCGGTCAGCGCGGCGAAGCGCGCCGCCATGTCGTCCCGCGTCGGCGGCTCCAGTTCGTAGCTCGCCGTGCCGTCGCGGACTGCGTGGGCGTAGATCTCGGCGATTGCATCGATATCGGAGGACGTCGCCGGACGCAGGGAAAAGGCGGGGTTCATCGGCGCTTTATCGTCGAAGCCGCGGAGAAGAAAAAGGGCGGCCGCGGGGCCGCCCTTCGGTATTTTTCGATCGTCGGCGCGCTACTCGCGGTTGCCGAGGAACTGGAGCAGGAACATGAACAGGTTCAGGAAGTCGAGATACAGCCTGAGCGCGCCCATGATCGCCTTGCGGCCGGCAACCAGCGTCTCGTCGCCCTCCCAGTACATCTCCTTGATCTGCTGCGTGTCGTAGGCCGTGAGTCCGGCGAACACCAGCACGCCGATCGCCGAGATGGCGAACTGGAGAGCCGACGACTGCAGGAAGATGTTCACCAGCATGGCGATGATCAGTCCGAACACGCCCATGATGAGGAACGAGCCCATCGCGGACAGGTCGCGGCGCGTGGTGTAGCCGTAGAGCGACAGCGCGCCGAACGAGGCCGCGGTGACGAAGAAGGTCTGCGTGATGCTCTGCGCCGTGTAGACCAGGAAGATCGACGACAGCGACAGGCCGACGAGGCCCGCATAGACCCAGAACGCGGTCTGCGCCGCCGAGACGCTCATCGAGTTGATCCTGAAGGACAGGAAGAACACGGCGCCGAGCGGCGCCAGCATCACCACCCAGCGCAGCGGCGAGCCGTAGAGAGCGGCGCCGAGCGAGGTTAGCATCTTGCCGTTGGCGAGCGTGGCGACGGCGGCGGCCGGGTCGTTCGTCGTGGCGAGCATGATCGTGCCGAGGGCGGCGAAGCCCGTGATGGCGAGGCCGAGCGCCATAAGGTTGTAAACCTTGAGCATATAGGCGCGCAGGCCCTCGTCGATGGACGCGTCGGCGCGGCTACCGGCGGCCGCGGCGCGAGCCTGATAATTGCGAAGGTCAGCCATGGATATCCTCTGTTGCTTTTGTCCCGTCGGGTGTCGGCCGCATTCCCCGCGGCCAGGCGCCGCTGGCGGGACCCCAGCATGCCTGCGCTGAATATGATGTTTCCCGAGCCCGAGGACAAGGCCCTCCGCGGACGGGAACATACACTTGTTTGTCGATCTCATACGATTGGGCGGCCTGGCGCGGGCCTGCCCCGCGGCCCTATTCGGTTCGCAGGACCGGCGCCGCCTTCTGGCCGAGCACCCGCCAGGTACCGATCAGGCCGATGCCGATCGTCAGCACCAGGGCAAGCACGATGGTGGAGACCGCCACGCCCGGCAGGAAGGCGGACGGCAGCGTCATGATGCGCGCCACGACGAACCATGCCGCCAGTCCGCCGGCGGCGAGCGCGAAGACCGCCGTCGCCAGGCCGATCAGGGCATATTCGAGCGAGAACGCCGTGATCAGCGTGCGCCGCGTCGCGCCCAGCGTTTTCAGGATCACGGCGTCGTGGATGCGCGCGCGGTTGCCCGCCGCGAGCGCGCCCGCGAGCACCAGCACCGACGAGAGCAGCGCCACGCCGGCAGCGACGCGGATCGCCGCGGCGAGTTGCTCGACCAGCCGGTTGACGATGTCGAGCGCGTCCTTCACCCGCACCGTGGTCACCGCCGGGAAGGTGCGCGTCACGACGTTGAGGATGCGCGAATCGCGCGCCGGGTCGTCCTCGCCGGAGGTCAGCGTCGCCATCCACGAATGCGGCGCCCCGGCGAAGGTGTTCGGCGAGAAGATCATGACGAAGTTGATGCCCATCGATTCCCACTCGACCTGGCGGAACGAGGCGATGCGTGCGGTGATGTTGCGGCCGAGCACGTTGACCGTGACCGTATCGCCGAGTTTCAGTCCGATCGCTTCGGCCTCTTCGGCCGAGAACGACACCAGCGGCTCGCCGGAATAGTCCGCCGGCCACCAGCGACCGCCGGTCAGCGTGGCGTTCTCCGGCTGCGTCTTCTCGTAGGTCAGGCCGCGGTCGCCGCGGAGCACCCAGGCGCCTTCCGCCGGCACGTCGAGTTTCTGCACGTCGACCCCGTTGATCGCCATCACCCTGCCGCGCAGCATCGGCACGCGCACGAGCGCTCCGCCCGGCGCCTCGGCCTCGAGCAGGCCGACGAAGCCGTCGATGTCGGTACTCTGTATGTCGACGAAGAAGAAATCCGGCGCCCGCTCCGGCAGGCTGCCGGAAATCTGCCGCCTGAGATTGCCGTCGATCAGCGCCAGCGTGACCAGCAGCGTCAATCCCAGCCCAAGCGACAGGACGACGGACGGCGTCAGCGCGCCCGGCCGGTGAATGTTGCCGACCGCGAGCCTGAGCGCGGTCGAGCGCACGCGCGGGCTGCGCCGCGCGATCGCCTGCACCAGATAGCCGACGCCGCGCAGCACGACAAAGGCGAAGGCCATGGCGCCGATGAAGATGGTGGCGATACGCCTGTCGCTCGCCGTCAGCACCGCGATCGCGGCAAGCGCGGCGGCGATGGCGACGGCAGCCGCCACGTAGTGCCAGCGCGGCAGGCCCTTGCCGTCGAAGCCCATCTCGCGGAACAGGGCCGTCGCCGGCACGTCGCGGCTGCGTCCGAGCGGCATCAGCGCGAAGGCGAGCGTCACCATGACGCCGAACAGCGCCGCCATGCCGAGCGCGCCGGGATAGAGCCCGGCCTCGGTGGGGATCGGCAGCAGCGACGACAGCGCCGAACTCGCCGCGAACGGCATCAGCGCGGCGACGACCAGACCGGCGACGATGCCGACCGCCGCGATGATCAGGATCTGCACCAGATAGACGGTGAAGACGAAGCCGCCCGAGGCGCCGAGGCTCTTGAAGGTGGCGATGACGCCGCGCTTGCCGTCGAGATAGGCCCGGACCGCATTGGCGACGCCGACGCCGCCCACCACCAGCGAGGTCAGCCCGACGAGCAGCAGGAACTGCGAGAAGCGTTCGATGTTCGACGACAGCGCCGGCGCGGCGTTGGAACGCGTGCGAACGCTCCAGCCCGCCTCCGGGAAGGCTTCGTTGGCCCGATCGCGGATCTGCGCGACGGCGCTTTCGCTGGTGCCGGCGGGCATGCGGACCTTGTAGGCGAACTCGACGAGGCTGCCGGGTTGCACCAGTCCGGACGCGCGCAGGCCGTCGAGCGAGACGAGCAGGCGCGGCGCGAAGCCGAACCCGTCGGAAGCCGCGTCGGGCTCGCCGGCGATCTCGGCGCGCAGTTCGTAGGACGACGCGCCGAGCTTGATGCGGTCACCCAGCACAAGCCCGAGCCGCTCGAGGAGCAGCGCCGGCGCCGCGGCCCCGAACGTGCCGCCGCGCTCGCCGAGCAGTTCGTCGAGCGGCAGCGCCGGCTTCGTCTCCAGCGCGCCGTAGAGCGGATACGCGCCGTCGACGGCCTTGACCTCGACCAGCGACTGGTCGGAGCCGTCCTCCAGCCGTGCCATCGAGCGCATCGAAGCGCTGACCGCGAGCGGTCCGAGTCCCTCGAGGAAGGCACGCTCGTCCGCGCTCGCCTCGCGCTGGTTGAGCTCGAAGCGGATGTCGCCGCCGAGCAGCGACTGCCCCTGGCTGGCGACGCCCGCGGTGATCGCCTGGGCCACCGAGGTCACGCCGCCGATCGCAGCGACGCCGAGCGCGATGCAGACGAGGAAGATGAAGAAGCCCGACAGCCCGCCGCGCATCTCGCGCAGCGAGAAGCGGACGGCGAGCCTCAGCGTGTGCAGCGTCGACATTCGGCCGGTCCTAGCGGCTGCCGGCGGCGAGCACGGCCTCGAGCGCCGGCTCGATCCGCCCCGAACGCATCGCCACCTGGCGCCGGCAGCGCGCTGCGAGCGTCGGATCGTGCGTCACCAGCACCAGCGTCATGCCGCGCTCCGAAGCCTTGGTGAACAGCAGGTCGGCGATCTGCCGGCCCGTCGCCTGGTCGAGATTGCCGGTCGGCTCGTCGGCGATCAGGATGCGCGGCTCCGGGGCGAGCGCCCTGGCGATGGCGACGCGCTGCTGCTCGCCGCCCGACAGTTCGCCCGGATAGTGCGTGACGCGGTCGCTCAGGCCGACGGCGGCCAGTTCGCGCGACGCCGCGGCAAAGGGATCGCGGTGGCCGGCGAGTTCCAGCGGCACGGCGACATTCTCCAGCGCCGTCATGTTCGGGATCAGGTGGAATGACTGGAAGACGATGCCGATATTGCGGCCGCGGAACGCCGCGACCTGGTCTTCGCTCCTGCCGCTGAGCGTTTCGCCGGCGATGCGCACCACGCCCGCGTCGACCTTCTCCAGCCCGGCGATCACCATCAGCAGCGTCGACTTGCCCGATCCCGACGGGCCGACGATGCCCGTCGCCTCGCCGCGGTTCACCGAAAGGCTGACATTCTTCAGGACATGGACCGACGAAGGTCCCTGGCCTAGCGTCAACGACACGTCCTGGAGCTCGATGACGGCTTCTGTCACGGCGAAACGATCCTATATGGGAGGCGAAGGCGGCGGGCGTCTTCGTCATATGGGTGTGGATGCATGGCTTTCAAACGGTTCCTGCAGGCGGCGGCCGTGGCGATCGCGTTCCTGGCGTCGGCGCTCCCCGCCAGCACCGATCCGCTGCGCATCGTCGGCTTCGGCGACAGCCTGATGGCCGGCTACGGCCTCGGCCCCGGCGAAGCGTTTCCCGACAAATTGCAGGCGGCGCTGCGCGACAAGGGTCACGATGTCGTGATCGACAATGCCGGCGTCTCCGGCGACACCTCCAGCGGGGGCCTCGCGCGGCTCGACTGGTCCGTACCCGAGGGCACCGCGATCGTCATCCTCGAGCTCGGCGCCAACGACATGCTGCGCGGCATCGAGCCGGCGATCACCGAGAAGAACCTCGACGCCATGGTTTCGCGGCTGAAGGAGCGCGGCATCGCCGTCCTCCTCGCCGGCATGCGCGCCGCGCCCAATCTCGGCCCGGATTTCGCCGAACGCTTCGACCCGATCTACGAGCGGATCGCCACGAAGCACGGCGTCGCGCTGATGCCGTTCTTCCTCGACGGCGTCGCCGCGGACGCCAGATACCTGCTCGCCGACGGCATGCACCCCAACGCCGCCGGCCTCGACATCATGGTCGAGCGGGCGCTGCCTTTCGTCGAGAAACTGCTCGGCGAACCGGGAAAGGCCTCGTGACCGGCTGACGGAAGGTCAGCCGCGCCTTTCCCGCCGCAGCGCACAAATTTGCTTGCCGGGCACGGCAATCGATGATTCGCTGCGGTTGCGAGTACGATTCGAGGAAGGGAGCCAGGCCATGCCGCGACTTTTCACCGCCCTCGAAATTCCTCGCGAAGCGGCGATGTCGCTGTCGCTCCTGCGCGGCGGCCTCCCCGGAGCCCGCTGGATCGACGTCGAGAACTACCACCTCACGCTCCGCTTCATCGGCGACGTCGAAGGCCATGTCGCCGACGAGATCGCCAATGCGCTCGACAAGGTTCGCCGGCCATCCTTCCACCTGGCGCTGTCGGGCGTCGGCGCTTTCGGCCAGAAGAAGCCGCATTCCATCTGGGCCGGCGCCGCCGCCTCGCCGGACCTCGTCGCGCTCCAGGCAGAGATCGACCGCATCTGCCAGAGGCTCGGCGCGCCCGCCGATCCGCGCAAGTTCGTGCCCCACGTCACGCTGGCGCGACTGAAGAACACCTCGCCCGGCGACGTCGCGCACTACCTGTCGGCGCGCGGCAACTTCTCGTCGCTGCCCTTCCGCGTCGGCCGCTTCGTGCTGATGTCGTCGCGCGATTCGGTCGGCGGCGGACCCTACATCGTCGAGGAGGCCTGGCCGCTCGCCGGCGCCGACCAGCGCCCGGCGATGCGGTCGAGCAGCGATTCGGATGCCTCGCGGATCATGCGATAGACGTCGGTGAAACCGTCCGGGCCGCCGAAATAGGGATCGGGAACGTCCCGCTGTCCGACCCCCGCATACTCGAGGAACAGGTGAACGCGCCGCCGCGCGTCGTCGGGCGCGATGCGCAGGAGTTCCTCCACGTTGGAGCGGTCCATGCCGAGCACGAGGTCGAACGTGCGGAAGTCGTCGGCGACGACCTTGCGCGCGCACTGGCCGTTGATGTCGACGCCATGCTTCGCCGCGACCGCGACGGAGCGCGGGTCGGGCGCGGAACCGGCGTGCCAGCCGCCCGTTCCTGCCGAGTCGAGCCTGAAGCGGCAGGACAGGCCGCGTTCCGCGGCGACGGCGCGGAAGACGCCCTCGGCAAGCGGCGAACGGCAGATGTTGCCGAGGCAGACGAAAAGGATCGATATGACGGGCTGCGCGCTCATCCGGCGGTCGTTATGATTGTTCCACCCGCATTACCACGGAGGTTAGCCATGGCAAGAGAGCCGCTCGATCACGACGCCGTCCGCGACGCCATGTCCAGGCTTTCCGCCTGGACGCTGGCCGACGACGGCAAGTCGATCGCCCGCACGTACCGTTTCCGCGATTTCGGCGAGGCCTTCGGCTTCATGGCGCGCGTGGCGCTGGCAGCCGAGAAGATGGACCACCATCCGGACTGGTCCAACGTCTACAACCGGGTGGACGTTCGCCTGAACACGCACGACGCCGATGGGCTGACCGAGCTGGACTTTACGCTGGCGCGAAAGATGGACCGCATCGGCGGCGCGTCCTAGCGCGCAACTTGCAGCGGGGGCCCGGACATACCATCTCAACGGAGAGGTCCGGTCACCGCCAAGGGAGGCGATCAGGCATGCAACGGAACGAGACGAACGATCGCGACGCGACCCGCGTACGCACCGATTTCTGGCGCACGGCGCGGCGCGCCGCCAGGCATATCCCGTTCATGGAGGACGTGGTCGCCTCCTACTACTGCGCCTTCGACAAGGACACGCCGCTTCGTGCGAAGGGTATCCTGCTCGCCGCGCTCGGCTATTTCGTCCTGCCGGCCGACACCATCCCCGACGTCATCGTCGGCCTGGGCTTCACCGACGACCTGACCGTCCTGACGGCGGCCATCGCGGCGGTGCGCGCCCATCTGAAGCCGGCGCACAGGCTCGCCGCCCGCGAGTCGCTGGAACAGGACTGAGGCCCGCGGGCCGCACGGGCCGGCGTTCTTCCCGTCGCGCAGTCAAACTCTCGCCGTTTTCGTTCGCTTCAAGGATGTGAAGGGACGGACGCAACCGGGCGCGGCAGGGTGGACGGTGATCCTATCGTCGACAGGAACGGTCGAATGGACGGGTTTCGGCCCGCTTGTTCACTGTTTGGTAAGGCAGATTAAATCAAAATGAAGCCTTACGGGATCCGGCCGATTCGACCGGTCCATTCCTGCTTCACGCGACAGACAGGGAAACACATAAGAAAAATGCGCGGACTGAAACTCCTCCTCGCCGGCCTGGCCCTCGCCGTTGCGACCCTGCCGGCCGCCGCCCAGTCGGCCACGAAGATCGGCCAGCACAACGCCTGGGGCACCTATTCGTACCAGGCCAACAACGGCAAGGTCTGCTATGTGCTGACCGTTCCGACGGAAAAGCAGCCGCCCAGCCTCGATCACGGCGACATCTTCTTCTTCGTCAGCCAGAAACCCGGCCAGAACGTCTCCTTCGAACCGCAGTTCATCGCCTCCTACAACCTCCAGGAGAATTCCAAGGTGGTTGTCACCATCGGCGACAAGAACTTCTCCATGTTCACCCGCGGCAAGTCCGCCTGGATGGAGAATGCCGCCGAGGAGCCGTCCCTGATCGCCGCTATGAAGGGCGGCTCCGACATGAAGATCGCGGCGAAGTCGGGACGCGGCAACGCCACCAGCTACGTCTTCTCGCTGAAGGGCATCACCGCGGCGCTGAACTCGATATCGAGCTGCAAGTGACGCGGCGGCGGGGGCGCGACTGACGTCTCGACCGGCCCACGCGGCAGGAATGGCGGACGCCTTCGCGGCGCGGCGTACGATTGATGGAAGTGTGCCTCTTCGACGTCCGGTGACGGCCGCCGCTTCGCATGTTATGGGGCGCCGTTCGACAAAGTCCGGAACGACACCCATATAGCCGCCATCATGACGATCTCGCTCGACCTGACCACGCCTGCCGCCCGCGACGCGCTCGCCGCCCGCGCCGCCGTGCCGCAGAAGCCGTCGCTGATCGGCCTGTCGCGCGCCGAGATGGCCGAGGCACTGGTTTCTTCCGGGGTTGTGCCCGAGCGCCAGGCGAAGATGCGCGTCCAGCAGCTCTGGCACTGGCTCTACGTGCGCGGCGTCACCGAATTCGCCCACATGTTCAACATCTCCAAGGATCTGCGCGCCGAACTCGGCCGCCGCTTTACCATCGGGCGGCCGGAGATCGTCGAGGAGCAGGTGTCGAACGACGGAACGCGCAAGTGGCTGTTCCGCTTCCCGCCGCGCGGCGCCGGACGGCCCGTCGAGATCGAGACGGTCTACATTCCCGAGGAAGGCCGCGGCACGCTTTGCATCTCCAGCCAGGTCGGCTGCACGCTCACCTGCTCGTTCTGCCACACCGGCACGCAGAAGCTCGTGCGCAACCTCACCGCGGAAGAGATCCTCACTCAGCTGATGACCGCGCGCGACAGGCTCGGCGACTTCCCCGACCGCGATACCCCCGACGGGGCGATCGTCCCTGCCGAAGGGCGCAAGATCACCAACATCGTCATGATGGGCATGGGCGAGCCGCTCTACAATTTCGAGGAAGTGAAGAAGGCGCTCCTGATCGCCTCCGACGGCGACGGCCTGTCTCTGTCCAGGCGCCGCATCACGCTGTCGACCTCCGGCGTGGTGCCGGAGATCGCCCGCACGGGCGCCGAGATCGGTGTCATGCTGGCGATCTCGCTGCATGCCGTGCGCGACGATTTGCGCGACATGCTGGTGCCGATCAACAGGAAGTACCCGCTGAAGGAACTGATGGCCGCCTGCCGGGCCTATCCGGGCCTTTCGAACGCGCGGCGCATCACCTTCGAGTACGTGATGCTGAAGGACGTCAACGACAGCCTGGACGACGCCCGCGAACTGGTACGGCTGTTGAGGGGCATACCCGCCAAGATCAACCTGATTCCGTTCAATCCCTGGCCGGGCACCAACTACCAGTGCTCCGACTGGGAGACGATCGAACGTTTCGCCGACTTCATCAACGACGCCGGCTACGCCTCCCCGATCCGCACGCCGCGCGGCCGCGACATCCTCGCCGCCTGCGGCCAGCTGAAGTCGGAATCGGAGCGCATGCGCAAGTCCGACCGGCTGGCGCTCGAGGCGATGATGATCGCCGGACACGGCGAAGCTTGAGCCGCGTCCTCGTCTATCTCGGCCGCTTCGCCCTGATTATCGCCGGCTATGCCGTCGCTTCCGTCGCCGGCAGTGCCTTCCTCAACCTGTTGTTCCTCGGATCGCTCGATCTGACGCCGGACGAAGCGGCCAGCGCCTTCCCCGGTTCGATCGTCTTCTCGATCCCGTTCGTCGCCATCTTCGTCGCCTACTTCGCCTTCGTGCCGTCGATCGTCGCCATCCTCGTCGCGGAAGTACTCGGGCGGCGCGACTGGCTGTACTACGCACTCGCCGGCGGCGCCGTCTCGGTGGTCATGCTGGTCCTGTTCTTCGGCGCGCGACCCCTCGCCGAGGCTTCGCTGGAAACCGTCCGCATCGTCCTGTCCATCGTCGGCGCCGGCGTCGTCGCAGGCGTCGCCTACTGGCTGACGGCGGGCAGGAACGCCGGCTCCTGGCGGGACCGCGCCGCAGCGCGGATTCCGCCATCCGGCTTGACCCCGTCGTAGCGCATCGGCATATCGCGGCCATGCCCAAGATGCCGCAACCGCCGCGCATGCCGCCGCTCGTCACGCCGCTCGCGGCGATGAAGCTCAAGCCCGTTCTCGTCGACCGGTCCGGCCGTCTCGTCCGGCTGCGCACGCTGCAGCCGCGCGAGGTCACGACCGAGATCGCCCAGTGGCTGGCCGATCCGGCGATCATGGAGGGCCTCAACGCGCCGCGGATGGCGATGGGGCTCGACGCCTTCCGCGCCTACGCCGGCAGCTTCGACAATCTGCGGCGCAGTCTGATCGCCGTTCGCGACGCCGCCGACGACACGCCGCTCGGCCTGATGTTCCTCGAGGTCGACCTGCGCCACAAGCTCGGTTCGGTTCACGTCGTCATGGGCGAGGGCCGCGGCCGCCGCCTCGACGCCGCCTACGAGGCGGCCCAGGTCCTGGCATGGCATTTCTTCACCGAGCGGAAGATGGAGAAGCTCACCTTCGCGCCATTGGCGCGCAATCGCGCCGCGGTCGCCGCCTGCCGCACGGGCCTCCTGCGCCAGGAGGGCGAGTTGAAGGCGCACCGCATCGACGGCCGCACCGGCGAGCGTCTCGACCAGCTGCTGTTCGCCCTGACGCTCGACGATTTCCGCCAGCGCACGCGCGCGGTGAGCGGTCCGCCGGTCTACCGTGGTCCGGGACTGTCCGCGACGCATGTCGCCGACACCATGGCCGCGCTGGGATGGAAGCCCCCCGCCGGCTGACGGGAACGCTTCAGAAGCGCAGGGCGAGGCCGATCTTCATCGTATCCAGCTTCGGCTTGAAGCGTGCGTCCGCCAGGCCTCCGGAATCGAAGGCGATCTCGTCGAAGCGGTAGAGCAGGTATTCGCCCTTCAGCGACAGGTGCCGGCTCAGCCGGTACTCGACGCCGACGCCGCCGACGCCGCCCCATTTGACGCCGGAGAACGCCGCGTTCGCGGGCGAACCGAAGGCGGGATAGTTGTAGCTCGTCGCCTCGAACCGGCCGGCCGCCACGCCGCCGGTGGCGTAGACGAGCAGCCGCTCCGTCGGCGTGTAGCCGAGGCGGGCGCGGGCCGTGGCGACCCAGTCGACGTCGTAGGTATAGGCTTCGCCCTTGCCGGCGGTCACCGGATCGACGTTGCCGAACTCGATCGCGCCGCCGTTGGTCCAGTCGATGTCGGCGAGCGCGCCGACGACGAAGGCACCGCTCTGCCAGTCCCCGCCGACGAAGAGGCCGCCGAGGAAGACGCTCTCCCCGTAGCTGCCGGCGAAGGCCGTGCTCGACGCGGCGAAGTCGGTGGAGGACTCTCCGAAGCCGCCCTCGACGCCGACATACAGGCCGGTCCAGTCGAACCGGTCCTGCGCCTGCGCGGCCGAGGCCAGCGAAACGATGGCGACCGACGCCGCGAGAAGCTGTTTCATTTCTGATTCCCAAGCCCTTACGCCGATGGCATAGCAATGCGCGAAGGCCGCGCCAAGCCGGCCGCGGCGCGAACCGGCGCTATTTTGCCTGGGCCGTCAGGATCTTCAGGGCAAAGGCCGAGAACACTCCGGCGAACAGCCAGTCGACGACGCGCGTGATGCGCGGGTTGGCCTTCATCATCGCGGCGAAGCCGTCGGCGGCGAGCACCATCGGTGCCGTCACCGGGATCGAAACGACGATGAACATCAGGCCGAGGAAGATCAGCTTGCCCGGCGCATGCGGATCCTGCGCCGAGACGAACTGCGGCAGGAAGGTCATGTAGAACAGGATGACCTTCGGGTTGAGCAGGTTGACCCCGATGCCCGTCGCCCAGTTCCGCAGGAGCGAGCGCTCGGCGCCGCGCACCGTCGTCGGCGAGAACGCCGAGCCGTAGCGGATCGCCTGCCAGGCGAGGAAGACGAGGTAGCCGGCCCCGAACAGCTTCAGCGCGAGGAAGGCGCCGGGCGAGGCGACGATCAGCGCCGAGACGCCGACCACCACCAGCAGCGTGTGGATGACGATGCCGCAGAACGAGCCGGCCATCGAGGCGAACCCCGCCGCCCTGCCCTGGCTCAGCGCCCGGCTGACGAACAGCGTCATGTCCGGCCCCGGGGTGATGGCGAGCACCAGCGTGGCGACGGCGAACTGCAGGACGACCGCGGTATCGGGGACGAATTCCATGGCGATTCTCTAGTCGATCCGGTAGATCGACGCCACCCACCCGTCGCGCTTGGTCAGGAACACCGTCGTCGGGACCAGCGCGACGCGCGCGGACCGCAGCACGACCTCGTCCGGCGGCGGCTCGTCGCCCATCTCGACGAGGATCGCCGGCCCCGGGTCGGTCGCCAGCCACGGTCGCGTCAGCTCGAAATGATCGCGCGGATGCCCGGGGTCGGGGCGCCAGGCCTTGATGGTCAGCCCGCTGTCGCGCAACTCGTAGATCATCGAGGCGGTCACGCCGCGCCTGGTCAGCACCACCGTATCGACCTTCTGCTCCTCGGCGACCCGCCGCACCTTCGCCGCGAGGTCGCTCCAGCCGCGCAGCTTGCCCAGTTCGCCGGCCAGCGGCCCCCATGTGATGACGCCGGTGAAGACGCCGGCGAAGGCCGCCCCGACGGCCACGACCGCGGCGAAGCCGAGAGTGGCGCGGAACCACCTTCTCCAGTCGAGCGCCAACATCGCCGCGGTGCCGAGGATCGCGGCGGCGGGAAAGGCGGTGGCCGCCCAGTTGCCGTTGGCGCGCATGACGAACGCCTGCAGCGCGATCAGCGCGAAGACGGGAAGCGAGTGGTAGGCGAGAAGCCGTCGCGCACGCCCGTCGATGCCTCCGGCCCTTGCCGCGAGCGCCAGCCCGTAGGCGACGAACGCCGCGGGGCCGAGGATCACCATCTGGATGCCGACGAATTCGAGCACGCCGATAACGTTCGGGAAGCGCGATACCCCCGTTGCGTCGTCTCGCGTATGCGCGAAGGTGGCGAAGGCGTGTTCGGCGTTCCACAGGACGTTCGGCGCGATCAGGGCTGCCGCCAGCGCGAGGCCGGCGAGCGTGCCCGGGTGAAGCAGCGCCCGGCGCGCCCGCCGATCGGCGATCCCGTAGAGCGCGAAGCACAGCGGCAGGTAGATCATGGCGTATTTGGCGTTGAGGCCGAAGCCGAGCGCCGCGCCGAGCAGCAGCCCGTCCGCCAGCGTCGGCCGCTCGACATGGCGTACGATCGCGAGCAGCCCCAGCGTCCAGAAGAACAGCAGCGGCACGTCCGTCGACATCAGCGTTGCCGACACCGAGGTGCCGGGCATGGTCGCGTAGACGATCGCCGACCAGAAGGCGATGCGGCGGTCGAACAGGCGCAGCGCCACGGCGTGGACCAGCAGCGCCGTGGCGAAATGGACGATCGGCGCCGGAAAGCGCACGCAGAAGGGCTGGTCGCCGCAGACCGACGTTCCGGCCGCGATCAGCCAGGCGATCAGCGGCGGCTTCGTGTAGTAGCCGAAGGCCGGTTCCTGGGCCCAGGCCCAGTACTGCGCCTCATCGAAATAGAGGTCGGCGTTGGAGAGGGCGAGTCCGAGCAGACGGACGGCGAGGACCGCGCCCAGGATCGTCAGCAGCGTCGGGTACCGCGGCTCGATCCGCGGCATCCGGTTCGCCCCTCCGGTCGGGATGTCTTCCGTCAACGGTCCAGCGGCTCCGGTTGGCTTCTCCTGCCCGCCCCGGTTCCTGACTATCCGATCCGCAGGCCTTCGCCAACACGCAGCGGACCGTCACCGCATCACTGTGACGTATCGCCTTCTTCCTCAGGCACTTCGTCCTGCTCGGCCATGACCTGTTCGCGCAGCTCGTAGGCCTCGCCCGTCCACACCCAGTGGCTGGGCGTCGTGCTGCCGACCATCGGCAGGGAGACCACCGTCGGAAAGCCGCCATTCGCGGTGCTGCGGTCGAGATGGATCAGCGAACCCTCGGTGTTGTAGGCGAGCTTCCAATCGGCGCCGGCGCCGGCACGGGCGAACCCCGCCACCGTGCACCCGGACAAGCCGTAGTAGCCGGGCGAGCCGCACAGCGAGGCGAAGAGCAGCGCCTTGCCGTCGGCAAGCTCGACGCTGGCCGCCGACAGTTCGGGATTCGCGCCCGACCAGGCGCGGAACAGGGCCGCCTCTTCGGCCAGCAGCGTCGTCGCGACGGGGACGGCCGGATCCGTCGGACTCAGCACGATGCGTTCGAACGCCGACATGTCGACCTGGCTGCATCGCGGGGCGATCGCATCGATCGTGTCGCGCGATCCTTTCAGCGAGAAGGTCGCCTCCCGCTTCTTGCCGCCCTCGCCGATCGCGACACCCATGCGCGCCGCCTCGCGCAGCGGCTGCAGGATCTCGAACGGCACCTCGACGTCCAGCGCCCCGTTGCGGGCGGCCGCCTCGACGGGGAAGGGCTCGCCGCCCACCGTCAGCACGCCCGCCGCCGGCTCGAGCGACCCGCCGTCTTCTCCGTCCACCCGGAACAGGAAGCTCCAGCGCTGCTCGATGCAGTAGAGCGAGGCGCTCGCGATGCCCTTCGCCGACTGCGGTTTCGGCAGCAGCGCGACGGCTCCCGAACCGGCTTCCTGCCAGCGGTCGTCGGCGGCCGCGGCACCTGCCGCGCCGGCCAGCGCGAGAGTTGCCAGGAACGCTGTTTCGATTGGTCCGAACGGTTTCAAGCGGTCGTCCCCTCAGGTCGCGGCCCGATTTGCACGAATCAGGCGAGTCTATCGGTGCCCGGTGCGGCGGCAAGCGTATTCTGCCGCAGGCGTCGGGCTTGCCTGCCCGCGAAGGGGCGTGATAGCTGGCGCAAAACCTGTCCGAGCGGAAGCGCAAAATGTCGAAGTGGAAAGACGTCAAGAAAGTCGTTCTCGCCTATTCCGGCGGTCTCGACACCTCCATCATCCTGAAGTGGCTGCAGACGGAGCTCGACGCCGAGGTGGTCACCTTCACCGCCGACCTCGGCCAGGGCGACAGCGATCTCGAGCCCGCCCGCAGGAAGGCGGAAATGATGGGCGTCAAGGAGATCTTCATCCGCGACGTGCGCGAGGAGTTCGTCAAGGACTTCGTCTTCCCGATGTTCCGCGCCAACGCCGTCTATGAAGGCACCTACCTGCTCGGCACCTCGATCGCTCGCCCGCTGATCTCCAAGCACCTCGTCGACATCGCGCGCGATACCGGCGCCGACGCCGTCGCCCACGGCGCCACCGGCAAGGGCAACGACCAGGTGCGCTTCGAGCTGTCCGCCTATGCGCTCAATCCGGACATCAAGGTGATCGCGCCCTGGCGCGATTGGGACTTCAAGTCGCGCACCGACCTGATCGACTTCGCCGAAAAGCACCAGATCCCGATCGCCAAGGACAAGCAGGGCGAGGCGCCGTTCTCGGTCGATGCCAACCTGCTGCACTCCTCCTCCGAGGGCAAGGTGCTCGAAGACCCGTGGCAGGAGCCGCCGGAATACGTGCATCAGCGCACGATTTCGCCGATGGCCGCGCCGGACGTGGTCACCGAGGTCGTCATCGGCTTCGCCAGGGGCGACGCCGTGTCGGTCGACGGCCAGGCGATGTCGCCGGCCACGCTTCTCGCGGCGCTGAACGACCTCGGCCGCGACAACGGCATCGGCCGGCTCGACCTGGTGGAAAATCGCTTCGTCGGCATGAAGTCGCGCGGCGTCTACGAGACGCCCGGCGGCACGATCCTGCTCGCCGCGCACCGGGCCATCGAGTCGATCACGCTCGACCGTGGCGCCGGGCACCTCAAGGACGACATCATGCCGCGCTACGCGGAGCTGATCTACAACGGCTTCTGGTACTCGCCCGAGCGCGAGATGCTTCAGGCCCTGATCGACAAGAGCCAGCAGGACGTCGAGGGCGAGGTCCGGCTGAAGCTCTACAAGGGCAACGTCATCGTCTCCGGCCGCCGCTCGCCGAAGTCGCTCTACCGCAACGACCTCGTCACCTTCGAGGACGACCGCGGCGCCTACGACCAGAAGGACGCCGAGGGCTTCATCCGCCTGAACGGACTGAGGCTGCGCACGCTGGCGGCACGTTCCCGGTAGCGAATAGATCTGCCAAACCAAATTTGGGGCTCCAATTTTGGTTTTGCTCTTGCTTGTCCAAGCTGCGTTGGTTTAGCTCAACTCATTGAGAAGGTGAGTCGCTATGCCACCAGATATTGAGTCTCGAGCTGGTCGTTACGTCCAGTTCGGCAGCTACAGGTGCTTTTCACCATCCCCGCTGCCCCCTGTCC
>CALFXR010000168.1 GCA_937958475.1 uncultured Mesorhizobium sp.
CTTCGGAGGGCGGAATCCTTCACCGCTCCCCAAGGGACGGCCCTTCGCGTCCGGCGAAATGCAGGAGGCGGGCCGCGGGTGGCGGCGCGCTTCGCCCGATCCGGCCCGCCGGCACGAATTGACCGAGCCGAGATCACATGTAATGAGTACCGCTTATTACATGTGATATCGAATGGAGCGTTCCATGGAGATCAGGTTCGACGGCCGGGTGGCGATCGTCACGGGTGCGGGCAACGGCCTCGGCCGCGCGCATGCGCTCGCCCTGGCCGCGCGCGGCGCCAAGGTGGTCGTCAACGACCTCGGCGGCAGCGGAAACGGCGCCGGACGCTCCTCGGCGGTGGCGGAAGCCGTCGTCAAGGAGATCCGTGCGGCCGGCGGCGAGGCCATCGCGGATCCCGCCGACATCTCGGACGCCGACGAGGTGAGGGCCATGGTCGCCGCGGCGATGAAGCGCTGGGGGCGCGTCGACATCCTCGTCAACAATGCCGGCATCACCCGCGACAGGTCATTCGGCAAGATGGACATCGCCGACTTCCGCAAGGTCGTCGACGTCCACCTGCTCGGTACGACGCTGTGCACGCAGGCGGTGTGGAACATCATGCGGGAACAGAACTACGGCCGCATCCTCATGACCTCGTCGACATCGGGTCTCTACGGCGCGTTCGCGCAGGCCGCCTATGCCGCCGCAAAGGCCGGAATGCTCGGCCTCATGAACGTGCTCCACATCGAGGGCAGCAAGCACGACATCCGCGTCAACCTTCTCGCGCCATGGGCGTCGACCCGCCTGACGGCCGGCCTCCTGCCGCAGGACGTCCTCGACCTCATGGGTCCGGAATCAGTCACGCCGGGCGTCCTCTTCCTCGTCAGCGACAATGCACCGGCGCGGGTGATCATGAGCGCCGGCTCGGGCTGCTTCGCGCGCATCCGCGTGCTCGAATCCGAGGCCGTGTTCTTCCCGCCGGACCAGCGCACGCCGGAGGCGATCGCCGAGCGCTTCGACGAAATGTCGTCCGTGGAAGGCCTTCGCGAGATCACCGACACGTTTCACCAGAACAGCTATCTCGTCAGGAAGGCTGCTGCCGGTCTCGGCATCGCCTCGCCTCTCTGATCGCAGCCCACCGAAGAGGTTCTTCCAAATGACCATACGATTCGACGGCCGCGTGGCCATTGTCACCGGCGCCGGCAACGGCCTCGGCAGGGAGCATGCTCTGGGCCTGGCGGCGCGCGGCGCCAGGGTCGTCGTCAACGACCTGGGCAGCGCGACAAACGGCAGCGGCGCGTCCTCGGCGGTGGCGGAGGCGGTGGTCGAGGAGATCCGCCGCAGCGGCGGCGAGGCGATCGCCGACGGCGCGGACGTATCCAGCCCGGAGCAGGTCGCCGCGATGGTGGCGCGCGCCAGGGCCGAATGGGGACGCCTCGACATCCTGGTCAACAATGCCGGCATCCTGCGCGACAGGACCTTCTCCAAGATGGAGCTGGAGGACTACCTCAAGGTTCTCAACGTCCACCTGAACGGCACGGTGATCTGCACGAAGGCGGTGTGGGAGATCATGCGCGCGCAGAACTACGGCCGCATCGTGCTGACGTCGTCGACGTCCGGGCTCTACGGCAATTTCGGCCAGGCGGCCTACGGCGTCGCCAAGGCGGGCATGCTGGGCCTGATGAACGTCCTGCATCTCGAGGGCGCGAAGCACGACATCCGCGTCAACATGCTCGCCCCGTCGGCGGTGACGCGGATGACCGAGGATCTCCTGCCCAAGGAGGCGCTGGACCTGATGCGGCCGGAACTGATCACGCCCGGCGTGCTCTACCTGGTCAGCGAGAGAGCCCCGTCCCGCGTCATCCTGGGCGCCGCGGCGGGCAGCTTCGCCCGCATCGTCCTCAACGAGACCGACGCCGTCCACTTTCCCGAAGGCACGCTCTCGCCCGAGGCGATCGAGGAGAATTTCGCCAGGATCTGCGACACGTCGGTCCTGCACACCATGCAGAACGCCTTCGAGCAGAACCGCAACCTCGTCGGCAAGGCGGCACAGGCGCACGGGGTCGCGGTTCCGTTCTGACCGCAGCGACGGATGCGGCGCGCACTCACTCCGTGACGCCGAGCTTCCTTTCGATGCGGGAAAGGCGTTCGTCGATCATCGCGAGCATCGGAGCCTGCGCCTGCTGCTGCGGCGGATGGGCCGCGAGGCCGCGATAGACCAGATGGGTGATGTAGTCGGCCGTGGTGTTGAGATCGAACGTCCCCTCCCCGCGAACGAAGCTCCACGTGTGATGGTCGATGCAGCCATAGATCATGTCGCGGATGATCGGGATCGGGACGTCGGCCACGAATTCGCCGGAGCGGATGGCCTGTTCGATGATCTCGACGGTGCGCCGGGTATAGGCCCTGTTGAGCTGGAAGACGCGCATCGCCCGGTAGTCCGGATCCGCCTTGATCTCGTAGGTGACGAGCTTGGCGAGCGCCGGATCCTCATCGATGGTCTTCAGGTGACGCCAGATCAGATACCTCAACCGGTTCCAGGTTCCGGAGATGCCCTGCAGCTGGATCTCGAAGTCGGCGATCGCCTGCTCGTAGGCGCGCTCGACCACCTGCACGAGCAGTTCCCGCTTGGTGGAGAAGTAGCGGTAGATGGTGCCTTCGACGACGCCGGCGCGCTCCGCGATCTCGGCCGTGGAGGTCTCGTGGTAGCCCTTCTCGCGAAACATCTGACCGGCGGCATCCAGCAGCTCGACCTGGCGGACCTCCTTACGGAGCCGCCGCCTGCGAGGTGTCTTCTGGTTCATCACGGTAGTCTCCTGCTCATTGGCCCATACCAGCCCCGGGGTCGCGGAGGAAGTCCGCGACGCCTGCCCTCGCCGTCGGATCGGGGACCGGGACGATCCACAATGCCGCATCCCGGTCAGATCCGGCGTCATCGAAGGAGAATGCCCTTGCACACCGTCGCGGAACCCAGCCTGCGCCCGACGCGATTCCTCGATTTCGACCACCCCGCCGTCGGCGACTTCGCACGTCGCAGTGCCGGCGACGGCTCGCCCCGCGAAATGGCGATCCGTCTCTATCTCGGGGTGCGCGACGGTATCCGCTACGACCCCTACAGCTTCGGCCTCGACCCGGAGAGCTACCGCGCATCGCGCTGCCTTTCCGCCGGCGCTGGCTTCTGCGTCCACAAGGCCATACTCCTGGCGGCCTGTGCCCGCGCCGTCGGTATTCCGGCCAGGCTCGGCTATGGGAATGTCCGCAATCACCTGACATCGCCCCGGCTCTCCGCGATGATGGGCAGCGACGTGTTTCGCTGGCACGGCTACGTCTCGCTCCGCCTCGACGGGCGCTGGGTCAAGGCGACACCGGCATTCGACTATTCCCTGTGCGACAGGTTCGGCGTCCGCCCGCTCGACTTCGACGGCGTCGAAGACTCGGTCTTCCACCCGCATGACGCGGGCGGCCGCCGGCACATGGAGTATCTCGACGAACTGGGCGAGTTCGACGATTTCCCGCAGGAACCCTTCTTCGCCGACATGCGCAGGCACTACCCGAAGATGATCGCGATGCTGGAAGGCGACGACGATCCGACGTTGCGCGGCGCGGACGGCGCCTTCAGGCCGGAGAGCTGACATTCGCCCGGCGCCTCGCCGGCCAATGGGCCTGCGTGCCCGGGACCCCGCGCCGCACGATCCGATGTGAAGTCACACCCCAGACAAGAAGGGAGGGCCTCTCGTCGAGGCCCTCCCGCAATCGTCGCGGCCATCACGCCTGCGTCACTTCAGCAGCGGGCAGGCGCTCTCCTCGACGGGCCGATAGGCCTGGTCGCCCGGAAGCTTCTCGACGATCTTGTAGAGATCCCAGGGCTCCTTCGATTCCGCCGGAGTCTTCGCCTGCAACAGGTAGATGTAGGAGGGGATCAGGCGGCCGTCCTTGCGCACCTTGCCGTCGATGGCGAAGAAGTCCCGCACGGGCATTTCCTTCATCTTCTCGGTCGCCGTCTTCCCATCGTCGCTGCCGGCAGCGGCGACCGCCTGCAGGTAGTGGGTCACGGCCGAATAGGCCACGGCATGGCTCTGGGTCGGCATGCGCCCGAACTTCGCCTCGAAGCGCCGGCCGAATTCACGCGATGCGTCGTCGCGGTCCCAGTAGAAGCTCTCGGTCACCAGCAGTCCCTGGGCGACATCGAGCCCGAGCGCGAAAGTGTCGGTGATGCTCGTCACCAGTCCGATCAGCTTCTGCCCTCCGGCGGCGAGACCGAACTCGTTCGCCTGCTTCAGGGAATTCATCGTGTCGTTGCCGGCATTGGCGAAGGCGACCGTGTCGGCACCCGAACCCTGCGCCTGGAGCAGGAAGGAGCTGAAGTCAGTCGTGCCGAGCGGTGCCTTGACCGATCCAACGATCTCCTGGCCGCCGAGGCGCGCCAGTTCCGCCTGCGTGTCGCGCTGCAGCGCTTCGCCGAAGGAGTAGTCGGCGGCGACGAAGAACCACTTCTTCGCCCCGGCGGCGACGCCGGCCTTCGCACCGCCGCGGGCAGCCGCGTAGGTGTCCAGACTCCAGTGCGTGGCGATCTCGGAGCAGAACTTTCCCGAGAGGTCGGAACTCAGGCCACCGGTGTTGAGGACGGCGACGCCCTTCTCCTTGCCGACTTCCATGGCGGCCAGCGAAATGGGACTGCCGGATCCGGCGATCAGGACGTCGACCTTGTCCTCGTCGATCCAGCGCCGTGCCGTCGTCGAGGCGACGTCCGCCTTCAGCTGCGTATCAGCGTTGAGTACCTCGATGGGTGCGCCGTTCACCTTGCCGCCGAAATCCTCGACGGCCCAGAGAACCGTCTGGTAGAGGCCCTCGCCGACCGTGTCGGAGTAGGCGCTGGCCATGTCGTTCAGAATGCCGATCTTGACGACCCCGCCGGAGATGGAATCCTCGGCCTGTGCCGCTGCCAGCGTCGACGCCAGCGCGACGGACGTCATCAAACCCCGAAAAATTGCCGTAGATGTCTTCATTTCGAGTTCTCCTCCTTCAAATATCCTGTTCCACGCCGACGATATCTGGCACCTCGCCTCGCGGTCCGATGTTCGCCATCCAACCTTCCAGATTTCGCTGATTGGAAAGTCTCACTCATTTGCATTCCTGTGAAGTCCGGACATGGATAGTCGCGCTTCATTGCACATCCGTGAATCTTCATTCGGACTAGGAAAGGGCGGATGCGAAAGCGTCGATCGATCGCCCTCATTTCGGACTGACGGCGCCGGCGCCTCCCGGACCCATCGTCCGCAATGCCGCGAGTAACGCGGGAACAGGCCAAAATAGCGGCGTCTGATCAGCTGCTCGCCGAGTCTCGGCCCGGCGACGGGCCGCCTCGTCCGCAGATCCCCCGCGCGATGCGATCAACCGGTACCCCGCGAGGGCACGTGCCGGAGTGAGGGGGTGCAGGGTCCGTCGCGAGCGCCGGGCGCGCGGCCCATGCCCCTCGGGCTTCGACAGATTTCCCCCCAATAATGAGTTATGCTATTTTACGCGCGTCAGCCCGAGGAGCCTCCGCCGCATGCGCTGCCGAACACGGATCGCCAACCGCAACGCCGGGCGCCGGCGGACGCTCCCCCGTCCGGGATCGTGGCGGCGCCGTCAAGGAACCGGACGGGACGCCGCCCTGTCCGGAGCCGGCCGCCAAGGCGCGCGGCGCGCGTGACACCGCGGACGGCGCGAGACGCCGCGATGCGCGCGCCGTCTCCGTGCGCCGACCGGCTCGGCCGTCGTCTTCCGCTGCCTGCCCTGTCCGCGGAGCGCGTCTCCCGCGCTCGCATGTGGCGAGCGCCTTCCCGTCTGCCCCGTCTCCGCACGCCGCCCGACGCCCGCGCCCAACGATTGCGCTCGACGAAACCGGGAACGTTCCGGGGTATACGCACAACCGGGAGCCAAAAAAGTAATACTCATTATTGGCGAAACGGCACAATCTCGCGTTTTCTCCAAGCTTTGCAAGGCTCGCGAGTTCTGATAGCCTTACGCAGCTCGGCAAGGGGAGAGGAATTCGTTGAACATCCTGAGGGATGTTCATTTACGGGGCGATTGCCGGGCGAGCGTCGGGGCCGCACTCAGGGAGAGAGATATGCGTGAGAATGAAAGCCCTCGTGTCCAAGCCGTCGGCATGCACGAGCAGATCAAGGCCGAGGGCGAATCCGCGACGGTCAAGTCGGCGAAGCGCGTGCTGCAGATACTCGAGTTCTTCAAGGAGATGCGGCGGCCGCTGTCTACGACGGAGATCGCGATGGAGCTGAACTTCCCGATTTCCAGCACCGCGGCACTCCTGAAGAGCCTGTCGTCGCTCGGCTATCTCCATTTCGACCGCACCAACCGCACTTACCAGGCGAGCCTGCGTGTCGGGCTGCTCGGCGGATGGAGCTACAGCGGCGGCTTTGCCCCCGAGACACTGACCGAGGTGACGGTCCGCCTTGCCGCGCAGACACGGCAGACGGTCATCGTCGGCCTGCGCAACGAGAACCACATCCAGTATGTCAGCGTCGTCGCCTCGCATGCCCGCGTCCGTTTCTACATCCCGGTCGGCAGCCGGCAGCGCCTCGTGGACACGACGATGGGGCGGGTGCTGCTGTCGCTGGACGACGACGCGGCGACCGATCGGCTCGTGCGCCGCGCCAACGCCGATCGCGACGATGGCGAGAAACGCATCGATCCCGTCGAGATCAGGGCGGAAATCGCCGAGATACGCCGCCTCGGCTACGGCTATTCGAGCCGACCCTTCTACCAGGGCGCCTGCGCCATCGCGGTGCCGCTGGGGATTTCCGGCGGTGAGCCGCCACTGGTCCTCGGTCTCGGCGGCCCGTTCGAGGAAATCGAGCACGACAGGGACCGGCTGATCGAAATGACCCGCTCCGCGGCCCGGCAGATCTCCGCGGGCAACGACGACGCCGTGGGCGAGATCGGCGCCGAGCCGCTATTCGCCTGACGGGCCGGAACCCCACGGCCGGCCGGTCGACCCGGTCGACCGGCCGGCCGGCTGCGTCGCCGGGAGGACGTCGTCTTCAGGAAGCCCGCGGCGGGCTCATTTCTCACTCCAGCATTCGCGCATGATGCCCGAGCAGGTAGTCGCTGTTGCCGAACTGCGATTCGAGAACGCGCGTCCGGCGATAGTAGTGGGAGATCGGCATCTCGTCGGTCATGCCCATCCCGCCATGCAGATGCAGCCCGTCGCCGGCGATCCTGGCCGCGACCTGCCCGGCCAGGATCTTCAGCCCGAGAGCGGCGCGTCGGCGCTCGCCGGCGGCGGCGTCCTGCACCGAGAGGGCGTAGAGCACGAGCGAGCGCAACTGTTCGAGCTCGACGAACATGTCCGAAATGCGGTGCTGGACGACCTGGAAGTCGGACAGCGCCCTGCCGAACTGCTTGCGGACGGCGACGTAGTCCATCGTCTGCTTCAGCGCTCCGTCGGCAATGCCGACGGCCTCGGCACCGAGGCCGACGGCGGCCCAGTAGAACGCTTCGTCGAGCATCCGCGCGGCTAGATCTCCCTCGGCCAGCAGGACGGCCGGGGCACCGTCGAACTCGAGGTCGGATGCCCTCGAATTGTCGATGTTGGCGTAGTCGCGCCGGGAAACGCCGGCGCTCTTCGCATCCGCCAGCAGGATGGCTGTACCGGCCGGGGAGATGGCGCTGACCAGCACGATGTCGGCTACCGCGAGATCGTGGACGAGCCGCTTGCGCCCCCGCAACGTGAAGCCGTCGGTTTCGCGACGGGCGACGGTGCGGGGCGCGTCGAAGAACCCGCGGCCGCCGGGCTCGCCATGCGCCAGCGTCGCGCGCGCCTCGCCGGCGGCGATGCACCGAAGCATGCCGAGCGCAGCTTCGCCAGGCAGGACGCCGAGCATGGCGGCGACGATGGAGGTCGAGAGAAACGGGCCGACATAGAGCGCCCTGCCCATCTCCTCCATCAGGACCGCGTGCTCGACGGCAGATCCGCCGAGACCGTCGGCCTGCTCGGACAAAGCGGCGCCCGGCCACCCGAGTTGCCCGATCTCGGACCATTTTCCCGGCGCCTGTCCGGCCAGATCGGTCCGGCGCGCAGCGAAGTCATATTCATCGCGCAGGAAACGGTGCGCGCTTTCGCGCAGCATGACCTGCTGTTCGTTGAGCCGCAGATCCACGTCTATCTCCTGGAAAGCTGCTTGTAGATGATGCTGCGCTGCACTTCCGAGGTGCCGGCATAGATCGTGCCGGCGCGCCGGTAGAGGTACTGCGCCATGAGACCGGGCGCCTCGTCGGGAACCCAGAAAGGCTGGTTGTCGCCCGGCACCTGCTCGGCGTCGGGATAGAACGGGATGATGTCCTGGCCCATCGCCGATATGGCGAGGTCGAGGATCTGATGCTGGAGGCTCGATCCCTTGAGCTTCAGCGCCGAAGCCGACGCGCTGGGATCGGGCACATCGCCGGAGAGCATGCGCAGGACGGCCCACTCGAGCGCCTTCAGTTCGATGGCGACGCGCGCCGCCTGGCGCCTGAACGCCTCGCCGTCGAGGATCGGATCGCCCTGTTCGGTCGCCGTCCGTGCGATATCCATCATCCGGCGGAAATCCCGCTTCGAGCGGTGAACGAAGGAATTCGTCGTCCTCTCGTTGTCGAGCAGGAACTTCGCGTAGGACCAACCCTTGCCCTGTTCGCCGACCAGTTCCGTCGCGGGGACACGCACGTTGTCGATGAAGACCTCGTTGACGGTGTGGCCGGAATCGATCGTCGCGATGGGTCGGACCGTGATTCCGGGATCCTTCATGTCGAGCAGCAGGAACGAGATGCCTTCCTGCTGCCTCGGCGTCCTGTCCGTGCGCGCCAGGCAGAACATCATGTCGGCGAAATGCGCCTCCGTGGTCCAGATCTTGCGGCCGTTGACGACGAAATCGTCGCCGTCGCGGTCAGCCCTGGTCTGGAGGGAGGCGAGATCCGACCCGGCGCCCGGCTCCGAGAACCCCTGGCACCAGAAGGTCTCGCCCGAGAGGATCGCCGGAAGGTACTTCCGCTTCTGTTCGGCCGAGCCGAAGGTGTAGATGACCGGCCCGACGAGCTTCAGCCCGAAGGGGCTGGGAAGCGGCGCATCGGCGAGCGCGCATTCGTCCTCGAAGATGAACTGCTGGATGGGCGACCAGCCAGGCCCTCCCCACTCCACAGGCCATCCCGGCGCCGACCATCCGCGTTCGTGCAGAATCGCCTGCCAGCGCTTGAGATCGGCCTTCGGCGGGTGGTAGCCGCGGGCATGGCGCCCGGCAATGTCCCCCGGGAGATGCTCGCGAAGGAAGGAGCGCACCTCCTCGCGGAACCCGCGTTCAGTTTCGGAAAGTGAAAAATCCATCTTGAGTGATACTCATCATTTATCGAGTCGCCCTGCATTCAAAGCGGCGACGGGCGGCGCTTGTCCAAGGTTTTTTGCGGATTCGCACATGTTTTCCGGTATATGAAATGCTCGGAAGAAAATGAGCGCAATGCTAGTACGCTCCCGACTCCATATTCGTGTAATCAAGGGGAGGAGCGCCGGAGGCCTCTGGCAATATGCCGGCCCGTTGACCAATATCGCCGGCGACGGTGCAGCCGGAGCAGGATGGAATGGCAACCACCACCGAGGCAGGAGCGGTGAAGGCCGGCGGCAGGGATGTGATCCTCGCCTGCCGCGACATGCGCATGGAGTTCCATCGCTTCGCCGCGGTCGACGGCGTATCGCTCGCCATCGAACGCGGCAGCATCCATGCCCTGATCGGCCCCAACGGGGCCGGCAAGACGACGTGCTTCAATGCGCTGACCAAGTTCCTGACGCCGACCAGCGGAACGATCGTCTTCGACGGCAGGGACATCACCGGCGTCAAGCCGGCGGAAGTGGCGCGCCTCGGCCTTGTCAGGTCGTTCCAGATTTCCGCGGTCTTCGACAAGCTGACGACCCTGCACAACGTCCGGATCGCGCTGCAGCGCAAGACGGGCGATTCCTTCGCCTTCTGGCAGTCGGAGAACAGGTTGAGGCGGTTCGACGACGAGGCGATGGAACTGCTGCGCAGCGTCGGGCTCGAGAACATGGCGCGGACCAAGGCGTCGGAACTCTCCTACGGCCGCAAGCGGGCGCTGGAACTGGCGACGACCCTGGCGACCGAGCCGAAGATGCTGCTCCTCGACGAGCCCATGGCCGGGATGGCGCCGGAGGATGTCGGGCGCATGTCGGACCTCATCCGCACCGCGGCACGGGGCCGCACGGTGCTGATGGTGGAGCACAACCTGTCCGTGGTCTCCGCGCTCGCCGACCGGATCACCGTCCTGGCGCGCGGCAAGGTGCTGGCGGAGGGCGACTACGCCACGATCTCCACCGATCCCCGCGTGGTCGAATCCTACATCGGCGGAGGATCCCACCATGGCTGAGCCGGCCGCTTCCGCGATGCGATCCGCGCCCGACGCCGAGCCGATGCTCGCGGTGCGCGGGCTGAACGCATTCTACGGCGAGTCGCACGTGCTGCACGGCATGGAGTTCGACGTCTCGCGCGGCGAGGTCATCACGCTTCTCGGCCGCAACGGTGCCGGCAAGACGACCACGCTTCGCGCCATCATCGGCCAGCTGCGCAACCGCCGTGGATCGATCCGGTTCGGCGGGGTGGAGACGATCGGACTGCCGGCGCGGCGCATCGCCCGGCTGGGCATCGGCTACGTCCCGGAGGAACGCGGCATCTTCGCAAGCCTCTCGGTCCTGGAAAACCTGCACCTGCCGCCCGCCGTCGGCCCGTCGGCGATGAGCGACGACGAGATCTTCGAACTGTTTCCCAACCTGCGCGAGCGCCTCGACAGCCAGGGCACGAAACTGTCGGGCGGCGAGCAGCAGATGCTGGCGATCGCGCGCATCCTGAGGGCGGGCTCCCGCTTCCTGCTCCTCGACGAGCCGACCGAGGGGCTCGCCCCGGTGATCATCGAGCAGATCAGCCGCACGATCCGCATCCTCAAGGAGCGTGGCTACACCATCGTCCTGGTCGAGCAGAACTTCCGCTTCGCCTCGTCCGTGGCCGACCGGCACTACGTCGTCGAGCAGGGCCGCGTCGTCGACATGGTTGATGCCGGGGTTCTGGAGCAGAACCTCGGGAAACTCCAGAAATACCTCGGAATCTGAGGAGGGGGCATGCTGACCGATCTGATCGGAATTCCGATCCAGGCGCTTGCCGGGCAGTTGCTGCTCGGCCTCATCAACGGCTCCTTCTACGCGATGCTGAGTCTGGGGCTGGCGATCATCTTCGGCCTGCTCCACATCATCAACTTCACGCACGGCGCCCAATACACGATGGGCGCGTTCGCGGCGTGGATCGGCATGACCTATTTCGGCGTCAACTACTGGTGGGCGCTGATCCTCGTGCCGCTCGTCGTCGGCCTGATCGGCGTGGCGATCGAGCGGCTGATGCTGGTGCGGATCCGCGACATCGCCCCCCTCTACGGACTGCTGCTCACCTTCGGGCTCGCGCTGGTCATACAGGGCCTGTTCCGCCACTATTTCGGCGCTTCGGGCCTGCGCTATCCGATCCCGCCACTGCTGTCGTCGGGCTCGAACCTGGGCTTCATGTTCCTGCCACACTACCGGGCGTGGGTGCTGGTCGCCTCGATCGTCGTCTGTCTCGCGACCTGGCTCGTCATCGAGCGCACGCGGATCGGCGCGACATTGCGCGCCGCGCAGGAGAATCCGGGCCTGGTCGAGGCGTTCGGCATCCACGTGCCGCGCCTGATCACCATCACCTACGGCACCGGCGTCGCGCTGGCAGCCTTCGCCGGCGTACTCGCCGCGCCGATCTATTCGGTGCAGCCGCAAATGGGCGCAGACCTGCTGATCGTCGTCTTCGCCGTCGTCGTCATCGGCGGCATGGGTTCGATCCTCGGCTCCATCCTGACCGGTCTCGGACTCGGCCTGATCGAGGGGCTGACCAAGGTGTTCTACCCGGAAGCCTCGTCGGTCATCATCTTCGTCATCATGATCCTGGTCCTGATGGTGAAGCCCGAAGGCCTGTTCGGCCGCGCGCACTAGGAAACCGTCATGGCAAACACGACCACCGTCAGCCCCGGCATCGCGCCGGGCACCGCCCTGGAACAGGACGACAAGCCGCTGCATCGCGTGATCTTCGTCGCGCTGGCGCTGCTGCTCATCGCCGCTCCGTTCGCGCTTTATCCCGTCTTCATCATGAAGGTGCTGTGCTTCGCGCTGTTCGCGTCAGCCTTCAACGTACTCTTCGGCTATGTCGGGCTGCTCTCGTTCGGCCACGCGGCCTTCTTCGGGCTGGCCAGCTATGTGGCGGCCTACACCGCGAAGTTCTGGGGGGTCACCCCGGAACTGGCCATCCTGCTGGGAACCGCGGCGGGCGCGGCGCTCGGTCTCGCATTCGGCGCCATCGCCATCCGCCGCCAGGGAATCTACTTCGCCATGATCACGCTGGCGCTCGCCCAGATGGTCTATTTCTTCTCGGTCCAGCGGCCCGACTTCACCAACGGCGAGGACGGCATCCAGGCGATTCCGCGCGGCCACCTGTTCGGCATCTTCGACCTGTCCAACGACATGACGCTCTACTGGACGGTGCTGGTCATCTTCTTCGCCGGAACCCTGCTGATGCACCGCCTCGTCCACTCGCCCTTCGGACAGGTGCTCCAGGCGGTGCGCGACAACGAGGGCCGCGCCATTTCGCTCGGCTACCGGGTGCAGCGCTACAAGCTCGTCGCCTTCGTCGTCTCCGCGGCGGTCGCCGCCCTCGCCGGCGCCACGAAGGCGATCATCTTCCAGGTCGCGACGCTGGTGGACGTTCACTGGTCGATGTCGGGCGAGCCGATCCTCATGGCGCTGGTGGGCGGCGTGGGAACGATCTTCGGGCCGCTGGTCGGCGCCGCCGTCATCACCACCCTGCAGAACTACCTTGTGTCGGCCGGCTCGTGGGTGACCGTGATCCAGGGCCTCATCTTCATCTTCTGCGTGCTGATCTTCCGCGCCGGCATCGTCGGCACGGTCGCGCACCGCATCCGGCGGGGCCTGTAGATTCCGAGCAGGCAACGCACCGGGATTTCGGCTCGACGGCCCGAACCGCCGCCGGGCGATCGCCGGCAGGCCCGGCTACACATTGGCCCATTGTCGCCCGGGCGGACGGCTCCACCATGAGAAGGTCCGCGAGCCGACGCGCGTCCACGTCTTTCGGGTGAAGGCGGGCAACTACCGCACGCGGAAGCCGCGTGCCTGACGCTCGGCCAATGCGGCGAAGATCCCCTCGGTGGCCTTTCGGCGCGACCCATCACGACGACGAAGCCGCCGGTCAGCCGAGCGTGCAGCGACCTTCGATCACCTTGTCGCCGCGCTGGTTGACGCAGGCGAAGACGAGGTCGGCGGCGGCGGCGTCATTGCCGTCGTCGCGAAGCTCGAGGCGGATCGTGTCGCCCGGCCTGGACGGCTGCAGGTATCGCAGCGACATCCTGCTGCCCGCCGGCATGACGGGCTTTCCGATGATCCGCTGCACCACCTTGAAGATCGGCTCCATCGGGATGCAGCCATGCGCGATGGTTCCGCCGAACGGCGTCCGTGCCGCGGCCTCTACATCGACGTGCAGCGGATTGAAGTCGCCGGAAATGCGGGCGTACTCGTCGATCATTTCCTGCGTGATCGTGATTTCGTTTGGCGGCAGCGGATCCGATGGCGTCATGTCGAACCTTCTCGCTCGGTCACGGGACGATGGCCGTGAAGGCGACCGTGCAGACCGTTTCGCCCGCCCCGTTCGTCGTGGTCATCTCGTATTTCAGGAATCTGCGGCCCTTGCGCTCGAACCGGTCGACGATCGTCAGCGTCGTCGTCAGCGCGTCGCCGGCACGCGCCGCGACGCCATAGACGTTCTCGTCGCCCATGCGGATCGCGCCCGGCGGGAAGACGTCCTCCTCCCAGCCGAGGCGCAGGCCGTAGGTGAGGCACATCGAGGTCGGAGCGACGGCGCCGCCGGCCGCGCCAGCGCGGTAGGCCGGATCGTCGTAGCCCATCAGCCGGCAGAAACTGTCGATGTCGTCCTGCGTGACGACGATATGCCCCTGGCAGACCTCACGACCGATCACGGCGCCTTCGAAGGTCGTCAGCGGATTGGTCATCGCATTCTCGCCATCATGGAATAGGGATTCTCCAGCGCCGCGCGCACCCTGGCGCGGAAGCGGCCGGCGGCGGCGCCGTCGATCAGGCGATGATCGAAGGTCAGGCTCATCATCATCATCGGGCGGATGACGATCTGTCCATCGCGGACCGCCGGCTCGTCGGCGATCGCGCCGATGCCGAGGATGGCCGATTGCGGCGCGTTGAGGATCGGGGTCTCGAAGTCGCCACCATAGGTGCCGAAGTTGGAGAGGCTGAAGGTCCCTCCCTCGACGTCCGCGCGCGCCAGGCTTCCCGCACGCGCCCGCGCGACCAAGTCGGCGCGCTCGTGCGCGATCCCGGCGATCGACTTCCGGTCGGCATTGCGGACCACCGGCACGATCAGCCCGTCGTCCAGCGCGACGGCGAGGCCGACATTGACATCGCTCCAGGTCACGATCTCCTCGCCGACGATCGAAGCGTTGATCTCCGGCATGGCCGCGAGCGCGTCGGCGCAAGCCTTCAGAACGATGTCGGTATAGGTGACCCGGACACCGAGATCCGCCTCGGCGGCGACACAGGCCTTGCGCAGCCGCACGGCCTCGCCCATGTCGACGCGCGCGAAACCGGTCATCTGCGCCGTCGACTGGAGGCTGTGCATCATCTTCTGCGCAATGGCGCGGCGCATGCCGGCAAGCGGACGCCGCAAGTCGCCGGCGCCGGCCGGGACCGCGGGTTCCGGGGCCGCGGGTACGGCCGGCGCGGGAACCGCCGCGACGGCCCCGCGTGCAGCCGCCGCCCGCCGCTCGATCTCCGCCTCGACATCACGCCGCAGCACCGCGCCATGGGCGCCGGTGCCCTTCAGCGCGGCGGGGTCGATGTTGGCCTGCCCGGCAATGCGCCTCGCCAGAGGCGATACGCGGGCGCGACCGGACTGGCCCGGCGTCGGGCCGGCGGGACTTACCACGGGCGCCGTAGCCGCAACGGCTGCGGGACCGGCTTCGCCGATGGCGGGTGCGGACGGACCGGCCGCATCCGGCGTCCCGGCAGAAAGCGCTTCCTCGCGCGTCGCGAAGAGCGCGCCGATGACGGCGCCGACCTCATGCATGGTGTCGATTTCGACGAACCGGCGAAGGTAACCCGAGGTGTCGGACTCGACGTCCGAGGTGATCTTGTCGGTCTCGATCGCGTAGAGGTTCTCGCCCCGCTCGACCTTGTCGCCGTCCTTCTTCGCCCACTCGACGAGCCGGCAGTCGGTCATGGTCAGGCCGAGCTTCGGTATGGCGACGGGATGGGACATGGGCGGCCTCACGCAACCAGTTCGCGCACCGCCGAGACGATCGAATCGGCGCTGGGGTTGAGGTATTCGTCGAACTGGCGACCGAACGGCGCGGGCGTGAACGGCGGCGAAAGGCGCTTCACGGGCTGGTCGAGGTCGAAGAAGGCGCGTTCCTGGATTTCCGCCGCGACCTCCGAGCCGAGCCCGAACTGCTTGAGCGACGACGTCACCACCAGCGCGCGGTTCGTCTTGCGCACGGATTCGACGATGGTGTCGATGTCGAGCGGGCTGATCGTGCGCGGATCGACGACCTCGATCTCGATGCCCTCGCGGGCGAGCGTCTCGGCCGCCGCCAGCGCACGCGCGACCATCAGGCCGGTCGCGACGACCGTGACATGGCGGCCCACGCGCTTCACGTCGGCCTTGCCGAGCGGAATCAGGAATTCCTCGTCCTCGATCTCCTCCTTCACCCGGTGGAGGGCGATGTGCTCGATGAAGACGACGGGATTGTCGTCGCGGATCGCCGCCTTCAGCAGGCCCTTGGCGTCGCGCGGGGTCGAAGGCATCACCACCTTGAGACCGGGGATGTGACCGACCAGCGCCTCCCAGGACTGCGAGTGGTGGGGGCCGATGCCCATCTCCGCGGCCGAGCTGGTGCGGATCACCAGCGGCATCTTGAAGAGGCCGTTGTAGATGTAATGCGTCTTGGCCGCCTGGTTGGCGATCTGGTCGAGGCACAGGCCGAGGAAGTCGATGAACATGATCTCGACGATCGGACGGCGTCCCGTCATTGCCGCGCCGACGCCGAGGCCGACGATGATCTCCTCGCTGATCGGGGTATCGCGCACGCGCATCGGGCCGAACCTGTCGAGCAGGCCGCGCGTGGCGCCGAACGAGCCGCCGGCGGCGGCCACGTCCTCGCCGATCAGGAGCACGCTTTCGTCGCGCTCCATCTCCTCGCGCATCGCGTCGATGATCGCCCAGCAATAGGTCTTCGTCGCCATGGGTTCTCCTCAGCGCAGCAGGACGGGCAGGCCCGCGATCATGCCGCGTACACCTTCGACAAAGCGGTTTCGGGGACGGGCAGCGGGCTCTCCAGCGCGAACGTGATCGCCTCCGCGACCTCGGCCGCGGTCTCTTCCTCGACCTTGCGGACATTCACCTCGTCGAGGCCGTGCCGGTCGAGCAGCACGTCGCGGAACCGCGCCACGGGGCAGCGCGCCTTCCATTCCGCTTCTTCCGCTCGCGTACGGTATTTCCGCGGATCGCCCTCGAAGTGGCCGCCCCAGCGGTAGGTCTTCAGCTCGAGCAGGGTGGGACCTTCGCCCGAGCGTGCGCGCGCAATCGCCCGCGCGGCGGCATTCCTCACCGCGATCACATCGTTGCCGTCGACCACCTCGCCGGGCATGCCGTAGCCCTGCGCCCTCAGGGCCACGTCGGGCTGCGCCACCGTCTGTTCGAACGGCGTCATCTCCGCATAGAGATTGTTCTCGCACACCAGGATCAGCGGCAGCTTCCAGGCCGCCGCGACGTTCATCGTCTCGCCGAACGAACCGTTGTTGCTCGCCCCTTCGCCGAAGAAGGCGACCGCCACCGCGCCCTTGCCGTCCATCTGCGCCGACAGGGCGGCACCGGCCGCGATCGGCAGGCCGCCGCCGACGATGCCGTTGCCGCCGAGAATGCCGATCGCAGGGTCGGCGGCGTGCATCTCGCCGCCGCGGCCGCCACAGACGCCGGTCGCCTTGCCGAACATCTCCGCCATCATCGGGCGGAGCGCCATTCCCTTTGCCAGGTAGTGGCCGCGCCCGCGGTGGTTGGAGACGATGACGTCGCTGTCCGCCAGTCCGTCGCAGACGCCGACGGCGCAAGCCTCCTGCCCCAGATAGGAGTGGATGTAACCGGGAAAGAGGTTCTTGGCGAAAGCCTCGTTGAGCTGCGCCTCGCATTCGCGGATGAGCACCATCCGGCGGTAGGTGTCGAGCGGATCCTGGGTCATCGGAACCTCAATAGGAGCGCGGCAGGCCGCATCCGACCTGGGCGATGAAGTTGCGGCTCATCTCGTTGGTTATCGGCGCGAAGATCAGCTGGCGGATGTCGCGGTAGTAGCGCTGCATGTGGTATTCCATGGTGAAGCCGTAGCCCGCCAGGACGCGCATGCCGCGATCGGTCGTACGGAACGCGGCCTCCGAGGCGTAGTACTTCGCCATCGAGGCCGGCAGCGAACAATCCTGTCCGCGATCCTGCATCCAGGCTGCCTTGTAGGTCATCAGCCGCGCCATCTCGATCTCGGTCAGGCTGTCGGCAAGAGGATGCTGAACCGCCTGGAACTGGCCGATCGTCTTGCCGAAGGCCTTGCGCTCCTGGGCGTACTGCACCGCATCCTCGAGCGCGCCCTGGCCGAGACCGACGCAGGTGGCCGCGATGAAGATGCGCTCGTTGTTCAGCGTGTCGAGGATGGCGTGCCAGCCCCGTCCCTCCTGGCCGATGATCGCCGACTTGGAGACGCGCACGTTCCGGTAGATCACCTCGTAGGAATGGAGGAAGCGCGAGCCGAGCTTCTCGATCTTGTTCCAGGAAACGCCCGGCGTGTCCTTGTGTACCAGGAAGACGGTAAGGCCGCGCGAAGGCCTGTCCGGATCACGCGCGGTGCGCGCCACGACGAAGAGCCATGACGCGATGTTGATGCCGGTCGTGAACACCTTCGCACCGTTGATCACATAGCTGTCGCCGTCCTCGACCGCGACCGTCTTCATCGCGCCGAGGATGTCGGTGCCGCCGTCCGGCTCGGTCAGGGACAGGGCGAAATGCACTTCGCCGCTGGCGATCTTCGGCAGGAATTCTCGGCGCTGCTGCTCGTTGCCGTGACGTTCGATCGTCACCGCGCCGAACGAGATGTCGAGGCCGTAGGCGAGCGCCACCGTGGAGGAGTGGCGCGCGAGTTCCTCGAGCACGATGGTCTCCTCCATCACGCCGCCGCCGCTGCCGCCGAACTCCTCGGGAATCGACGCCCCCATCAGGCCGACCTCCGCGATCTTGTCGAGCAGGGTCTCGGGAAACGTGCTGTCGCGGTCCCACGCGGCGACCGCCTCCTTCGGCATCTCCCGCTCGACGAAGCGGCGCACGAGATCGCGAAGGGCGTTCTGCTCGTCGGTGAAGCTGAAATCCATCGCGTTCCCTCCAATTTGGGATTTCGCGCCCGCCCGGCGACCTCCCTGGCGTGCGGTGAAACTCTCGTACCGGTCGGTATCAAGCGTTACTCATCAGTATCGTTATTCAGTTGACGCCTGCCGGTCAAGCTTCCGGCTCGAAACTTCAGATATCTGGAACCAGGACGCTGCGTGCCCGCACGCGGGAAGGGCGGGCCGGCGCAGCCGTGCGGGGGACAGGCGCCGGCGACGTATCGATCGCGATCATCGCCTGCGGCCCGATACCGCCGGTAGGGAGGAAAGTTGACCTGGGCCGGTGGAACGGCTCCCGACGCCGTGGGGCGGCGGTCGCGCCGCGGAACGCTCAGCGCCGTGCGAGCATCGTCAGAAGGGAATCGAGATCGTCGAGCAACGCCTCGATGCGCTCGGGGCCGAGACGCTCCTCGAGTTCGGCATAGACCGCAGCGCTTGCCGGCGCGACCTTGCGAATGAAGGCGGCGCCTTCGCGAGTCAGCTTGATCAGGGCCCGCCGCCCGTCCGCCGGGTCCCTCCGCGTCACAATGAGGCCCTTGCCTTCCAAGGTCTTCAGGATACGCGTCAGGGAGGGGGCGAGGATACAGGCGGCCGAGGCAAGTTCGGTCGCGTCGCGCTCGCCGGCCTCGTGGAGCACCCGCAGGACGCGCCACTGCTGCTCGGTCACGCCGTGTTCGTGCAGCATCGGCCTGAACCGCTCCATCACGGCTTCGCGCGCGCGAAGGAGCGCCATGGGCAAGGTCCGGCCCGTCTGCGCGAACTCGAAGCCATCTTTCAACGGCGGCTGCTGCATCGGATCCTGTCCCTGTGGCGGCCCAAGATGCTTCGCGGGGCGGGTATTGACAATGTCGGATTTCCTTAACATGTTAATTGAGGGAGGCGAAACGTGCCACATCTCAGCATCGAGTACTCGCGGGGACTGGAAGAACGCGCCGACATGCCGGCGCTCTGCCGCAGCCTGCACGGGGCCATGGTAGAGGCAGGCATCTTTCCGCTCGCGGGAATTCGGATCCGCGCGCATCGCGCCGATCATTGCATCGTGGCCGACGGGCTGGCGGAAAACGATTTCCTCGCCATGACGCTCGCCGTCGGCGCCGGCCGCTCGACCGAAGCGCTGAAGGCCGCGGGCGACAGGATCTTCAAGGCGGCGCAGACGGCGCTGGCAGGCCCGTTGTCCAGCCCGCATTTCGCGCTTTCCCTCGACATCCGCGTCAACGATCCGGAACTGAGCTGGAAGGACACACCGATCCATGCCCGCCTTTCGGGCAGGACCTGAGGACCGCCCATGACCGCACTCGCCGACAATATCGCCCGCGCCGCCGAACATATGGCGAGGTTCCGCACCAGCGGCGTGATGAACCATATCGGCGGCGCCTCGGTTCCCGCCGCCTCGGGCGCGACCTTCGACACGATCTCGCCCGTCGACCTGTCGGTCCTCGCCAAGGTCGCCAGGGGCGGCAAGGCCGATATCGACGCGGCCGTCGCGGCGGCCAAGGCGGCCTTTCCCGCCTGGTCGAGGACCCCGGGGGACGAGCGGCGCAGGATTCTCCTCAAGGTCGCGCAGGCGATCGAGGCCAGGTCCGAAGAAATCGCCTTCACCGAATGCATGGACACGGGCCAGGCGCTGCGCTTCATGTCGAAGGCCGCACTCCGGGGCGCGGAGAACTTCCGCTTCTTCGCCGAGCGGGCACCTGCCGCCGAGGACGGGCAGGCGCTGCGCAACCCGACGCAGATGAACGTCACCTCCCGCCGCCCGATCGGCCCGGTGGGCGTCATTACGCCGTGGAACACGCCTTTCATGCTGTCCACCTGGAAGATCGCGCCCGCCCTCGCGGCAGGCTGCACCGTGGTGCACAAGCCGGCGGAACTTTCGCCGATGACGGCGAAGCTCCTGGTGGAGATCGCCGAGGAGGCGGGCCTGCCCAAGGGCGTGCTGAACGTCGTCAACGGTTTCGGCGAGGATGCCGGGAAGCGCCTGACCGAACATCCCGACATCAAGGCCATCGCCTTCGTCGGCGAAAGCCGCACCGGCAGCCTGATCATGGCGCAGGGCGCCACGACGCTGAAGCGCATCCATTTCGAACTGGGCGGCAAGAACCCGGTGATCGTCTTCGACGACGCCGATCTCGACCGCGCGGTCGATGCCGCGACCTTCATGATCTATTCGCTCAACGGCGAGCGCTGCACGTCCTCCTCGCGCCTCCTGGTCCAAGAGACCATCTACGCGGACTTCACCGCCCGCGTCGCCGAGGTCGCCCGCCGCATCAAGGTCGGCCACCCCCTCGACCCCGACACGGTCGTCGGCCCGCTGATCCACCCCGAGCACGAGGCGAAAGTCCTGTCCTATTTCGCCGCGGCGAAGAACGAGGGCGCCGTGATCGCGGCGGGCGGCGCGAAGATCGGCGCGACCGGCTGTTACGTGGCCCCGACGCTCTTCACCGACGCCAGCAACGACATGTCGATCGCGCAGGAGGAGATCTTCGGTCCCGTACTTACGGCGATCTCCTTCGCCGACGATGAAGACGCGCTGCGTAAGGCGAACGACGTGCAGTACGGTCTCGCCGCCTACCTGTGGACGAACGACCTGAACCGCGCGATGCGGATGACAGACTCGCTCGAAGCCGGGATGATCTGGGTGAATTCCGAGAATGTCCGCCACCTCCCCACGCCGTTCGGGGGCGTCAAGGCCTCGGGCATCGGGCGCGACGGCGGCGACTGGTCGTTCGACTTCTACACGGAGACGGTCAACGTCTGCTTCCCGCGCGCCTTCCACAAGATACCGAAACTGGGCGGCTGAACCCCGCCATCCACTCCCGAGGGTAACAAGCCATGCCCGTCCCGGCCCCCAACCTCTACCCGCCGTTCAACATCGTCCGCCTGAGCCATGTCGACCTCGGCGTCACCGACCTTGCCGCAAGCAGGCGGTTCTACGTCGATACGCTCGGCCTGCAGGTCACCGACGAGGACGCGAGCACGATCTACCTGCGCGCCCTCGAGGAACGCGGCCATCACTGCATGGTGCTGCACAAGTCCGATGCGGCGCATGCCAAGTCGCTATCGTTCAAGGTCTATGACGAAGACCAGCTCGACCTAGCCCGTGCCTGGTCGACCGCGCAGGGTCGTCCCGCCGCCTGGGTCGAACGCCCTCACCAGGGTCGGACGCTGGCTACGACCGACTGCTTCGGCATGCCGATCGAGTTCTATTTCAAGATGGACCGGCTGCAGCCGATCCACCAGAAATACGCGCTGTACAAGGGCGTGAAGCCGCTCAGGATCGACCACTTCAACTGCTTCGCGCCCGACGTGGACAAGGCCGTCGACTTCTACAACAGCATCGGCTTCCGCGTCACCGAATACACCGAGGACGAAGCCACGAAGCGGCTGTGGGCCGCCTGGACGCATCGCAAGGGCGGCGTCCACGACATCGCCTTCACCAACGGCACCGGTCCGCGCCTGCACCATACCGCCTTCTGGGTACCCACGCCCTTGAACATCATCGACCTGCTCGACCTGATGTCGACGACCGGCTATCTCGCCAACATCGAGCGCGGGCCGGGCCGCCACGGCATCTCGAACGCCTTTTTCCTCTACATCCTCGATCCCGACGGCCATCGCATCGAGATCTACTGTTCCGACTACCAGACGGTCGATCCCGATCTGGAGCCGATCAGGTGGGACCTGAAGGATCCGCAGCGCCAAACGCTCTGGGGCGCGCCGGCACCGCGTTCGTGGTTCGAGAACGGCTCGCTGTTCGACGGCGTGACAACGGCCGCGTCCACGCTCGGCGCCTCGCCGATCATCGCGCCCTGAGCCCGGCATGAGCCACCAAGCGCCGCTGAACCTGCCGTTCGGCATCCGGAGGATCGCGTGAAGCCCGTTCCCGCCCGCATCGCCGCCTTCCACGCCGACGGCGCCGACCGATGGGGCGTCGTGACGGATGCGGGAATCGTCGACCTGAGCGCGGTTCACGGCGTCCGGTTCAAGAGCCTCAGGAACGTCATCGAGGCCGGTGCGCTGGACACCCTAGCGACCGAGGCAGCAGGCCGCGCGCCGACCTTCGCCGAGGACGAGGTGACGTTCCTGATCCCCGTCGCCGACCCCGAGAAGATCATCTGCATCGGGGTGAATTTCCCGGACCGCAACGCGGAGTACAAGGACGGGCAGGAAGCGCCGCCCTACCCGTCGATGTTCATCCGCTTCCCGCGCAGCTTCACCGGCCACGGCCAAAACCTGGTCCGCCCGCCGGAGAGCGCTCAGCTCGACTACGAGGGCGAGGTGGCGATCGTGATCGGCAAGGCCGGCCGGAGGATCGCCCGCGAGGACGCCTACGACCACATCGCCGCCCTGACGCTCTGCAACGAAGGCACGATCCGCGACTGGGTGCGCCACGCCAAGTTCAACGTCACTCAGGGCAAGAACTGGGACGCATCCGGGGCCATGGGTCCCTGGCTCGTACCCTTCCGCGATCCCGCACAGCTCGACGACATCCGCCTGACGACGCGGGTCAACGGCGAGGTCCGCCAGGAGGACCGCACGAGCCGGATGATCTTCGATTTCCGCTATATCGTGTCCTATGCCTCGACCTTCACGACGCTCGTGCCGGGGGACATCATCGTCTGCGGAACGCCGACCGGCGCCGGGGCGCGCTTCGACCCGCCGATCTGGCTGAAGCCCGGCGACGTGATAGAGGTCGCGGCAGAAGGAATCGGCACCCTGCGCAACGGTGTCGAGGACGAATGATGCTGACGGCCGAAGACATCGAACAGGCCGCCGAAGACCTGCTGGCAGCCGAAAGGACGCGTCGCCAGATCGGGCTGTTGAGCCTGCGCCACGCGGGAATGACGATGGCAGACGCCTATGCGATCCAGAAGGCGCAGATCGTCCGCAAGCTGGCCGAGGGGCGGCACGTCGTCGGCTGGAAGATCGGCCTGACGTCCAAGGTGATGCGGGACGCGCTCGGCATCGACACGCCCGACAGCGGGGTCATCTACGACGACATGGCGTTTGCCGACGGTTCGACCGTGCCCGCCGAACGCTACATCCAGCCGCGGATCGAGACGGAGATCGCCTTCATGATGAAGGCGCCCGTCGACGGCAACGTCACGCGCGAGGAGGTCCTTGCCGCGACCGACTACGTCGCGCCTGCGATCGAGATTCTCGACACGCGGATCTTCCGTGCCGACCCCGTGACGAAACAGCCCCGCCTGATCTTCGACACGGTGGCCGACAATGCCGCGAACGGCGGCATCGTGCTCGGACCGCAGCGCCACGCGCCGAGCGACTTCGACCTGCGCTGGGTCGGCGCGATCGTGACCAAGGACGACGAGGTGGTCGCGACCGGCCTCGGCGCCGCGGTGCTGAATGATCCCGTCATGGGCATCGTCTGGCTCGCCCGACAGATGACGCAATACGGCCAGCGCATCGAGGCCGGTCAGGTCGTGCTCTCCGGATCGTTCATCGGCCCGGTCGAATGCCCGCCCGGGACCCGCATCTTCGCCGACTACGGCGCGTTCGGGTCTGTCTCGGTCTCGTTCGGCTGAGCCGCCCGGCCCGTCGCGGCAGACCCAGCCCCCCGTGACGGTAAAGGACGTCGATCTCGGCGCCCTGAAAACCGCGACCGGATTTCCGGCGGACGCGTCAGGCCGCAGCCAGGCCGGCGTCGAGCGCCGCCGCGATCGTGCGCACCTGTTCGGAGGTCAGGATGAGCGGCGGCGACAGGATGATGTTCGAGCCCGACACCCGCAGCATGACGCCGGCGTCGTAGGCGACATCCGACACGCGCTTCATGACGCCCTTGTCGGCGGCCTTCTTGCCGTCGCGATCCGAGACCAGCTCCAGCGCCGCCATCAATCCCTTGTAGCGGATGTCGCCGACGACCGCGTGCCTGCGCTTCAGCCCTTCCAGCGCCTCCGCCAGTTCGAGGCCTCGCGCGGCGGCGTTTTCGTGGACCTTCAGCCGCCGGGTTTCGGTCAACGCCGCAACGCCGGCCGCGCAGCCAACAGGGTGGCCGGAATAGGTGTAGCCGTGGCCGATCGAACCGAAGGCGGTCCTGTCGGCTTCGAAGACGTCCGCGACCTTCTCCCCGATCATCGTCGCGCCCAGCGGGAAGTAGCCCGAGGTGATCGCCTTGGCGATCGCCATCATGTCGGGTTTCACGCCGGTCAGCCGCGATCCCGACCAGGCCCCCGTACGGCCGAAGCCGGTGACGACCTCGTCGGCGATCAGCAGTATCTCGTGGCGGTCGCAGATCTCGCGCACCATCGGCATGAAGCTGTCGTGCGGGACGATCACGCCGCCGGCACCCAGCACCGGCTCCATGATGAAGGCCGCGATCGTGTCGCCGCCCTGGAAGGCGATCTCGTCCTCCAGCGCCCGGACGCAGAGCTTCGCCAGTTTCGCGGGATCGGTCTCGTCGAAGGGATTGCGATAGGCGTAGGGCGCGGGGATGTGGAACACGCCCGGCATCAGCGGCTCGTAATTGCGGCGGAAATTGGCGTTGCCGTTGACCGAGGCGCCGCCGAAATGGGTGCCGTGATAGCCCTTCTTCAACGCCAGGAACTTCGTGCGATCTCCCTGGCCGCGGATCTTCCAGTACTGGCGGGCCAGCCTGAGCGCGGTCTCCACCGAATCCGAGCCGCCGGAAGTGAAGAAAGCCCTGACCATGCCCTCGGGCGCGAAGAACTGCGTCAGCTCCCAGGCGAGTTCGATCGACGGCCCCGTCGACGTTCCGCGGAAGCCGGAATAGTAGGGCAGCGCATCGAGCTGGGCCGCGATCGCCTGTTTGATAGGGTCGCAGCTGTAGCCGAGATTGACGTTCCACAGGCCGCCGACAGCGTCGAGGACCGTGCGGCCCTCCAGATCGGTGACATAGGCGCCCTGGCCTTTCATGATGACGCGCGGCGGTTGGCTGCGCATCTCGGCCGGATGCGCCATGGGATGCCAGATCTGCTTGGCGTTGTTCTCGGCGAGGAAGTTCGTGTCACGCATGTTCGGTCCTCTCGGCAGTGCTTTCGGGCAGGGCGAGGGCGAGCCCGAAATGGGCCAGCGCCTCGCTGAAGGAACGGCGCGGATCGCGCACCTCGAAATGGACGGCGCGCATGCCGGCCCGCTCCGCGCCGGTGACGTTGCGCGCCTGGTCGTCGACAAAGACGCAGGCTTCGGCCGGCAGGCCGAGGGCGCCGGCCACGGCAGCGTAGGCACGGGGATCTGGCTTGAGGACGCCCGTATAGGTCGCGTCGACGATCGGATCGAACAGCGAAAGGAGCGGCAGCCGCTGGCGGAAATCCGCGCCGTAGAACAGGTCGAGTTCGTTCGAAAGAACGGCGAGGCGGATGCCGGCCTCCTGTGCGATGCGGATGGCCGAACGGGCCTCCGGCCGCACGACCGCCTCGGGATCGGCGCCCCGGGCGCGACGGACGAACGTCTCCATGGCGGACCATTCCTCGCCGACCAGCCGCCCGACCTCCCGCGTCCGCTCCAGCCAGTAGTCGCGTTCGCTGATCTCGTCCGCCTGCATGGCGCGCCAGAGCGCGTCCTCCTCGGGCGCGAACGGGCCGCGCCAGGTCAGGCTGCCGGCGGGAAGGCCGAGCGCGGCTTCGCTGAGGTCGTGCGTCTCGAACAGCGTGCGGGTGACGACGCCGCCGAAATCGAGCACGAGAGCGGCGGGCCTGCTCATGCCGCCGCCACGCCGGGTGCGATGGTTCCGTCGGCGACCCAGCGATCGAAGATGTCGAGGGCGGCGGCGACGAATTCGCCGCTGTTGATGTGTCCGGCGATCTCGCGGAACTCGACATCCGCAGGCACGCTGCGACGCATCTCGTCCATGAAGGCGGACGTCGCTTCCGGCTCGTGCAGCGGCTCGCCCTCCTGGTCCCATTGCTGGATGCCGCCGGCAGGCAGGATGAAGGCGGTCGGGCCGGCGGCCGCGGCGAGCTTGGCGCCGATGGCGCGGGCGATCGCGCGGCGCCCCTCGCCGTCGCTGGTCACCGAGGCGAGCAGCCGGTTGTGCGCATGGTAGGGGCGTCCGTCGAAGCGTTGGGGCACGGGCTGCCATGTCGGGAAGTCGACCATGTCGATCGCGCCCGGGGCGACGATCTGCGGCACGCCGGCGCGGCCGGCATTCTCCAGCCGGTCGGCGCCGGATGTGACCACCGAGCCCGACAGGTGGTTGGCGAGCTCCTGGAGGCTGAAATCGAGCACGGCGGCGAAGCCGCGCTGGGCCGCGATCGCCTCGAGCGCGCGGCCACCCATGCCGGTGGTGTGGAAGATCACCACCTCGTAGCCGCGCCGCTCCAGCTCGGGCTTCAGCGTGACCATGTAGGTGAGACAGCTCTTGCCGAGGGAACTGATGCCGACAACCGGACGCCGGCGGTCGGGTCGTTCGGCCGTGCGCGCGGCGCCGACGACGGCGCCGCAGGCCTGCGACAGGACGGCCCTGCAGGTGGAGTTCAACCCGTAGAGGCCGCCGGCCCACAGGATCATCATCAGGTCGGTCGCGATGCGCTCCGGCGGGACGAGATGCGAGTAGGCGATGGTGGAGACGACGAATTTCGGAACGCCCAGCGGCAGGGCCAGCGCGACGTCGAGGGCGAGATCGGTGCCCATCGTGCCGCCGAGTGCGATGACGCCGTCGATGCGGCCGTCGTCGTGGAGGCGCCTCGTCAGGGCCGACGCGCCGGCGGCCATCACCGTCATCGCGCTGTTCTCGTCGCCGAGAGCGACGATGGCCGGAATGGTCGAGCCGCCGGCGGCGGCCACGGCATGCTTGTCGAAGTCGGGACTGTAGGGCGGGTCGCCGAGCACGCTGACGTCGAGCATCAGCGGCAGGCCGCCGGCCTCTGCCACCTTGCCGCGCATGAACCCGAGTTCGTCCGCCTTGGTGTCGCCGGTTCCGATGATCAGGATTCTCGGCTGCATCCGTGATTCCTCCGTCATGCGGAAACCCTGCCCCGACGGGCGTCGAAGCCTTCGCCGTTGAGACGCTCGCTGATTTCCCGCGCGGCAGCCGCCACGGCCATGCCGCGCTCGGCGGCGGCGGCCTTCGACGTGCGCACGACCGGGGCCGCGATGGCCAGCGTACCGATGGCGTAGCCGCCCGATCCCAGGATCGCGGCGGCGACGCTGAAGACGCCGTCCTCGAAACCCTGGTCCATCACCGAATAGCCGCGCACGCGCGCAGCCGCGACCTCCCGGAGGACGGCCGCGGGCTCGGTGACCGTGTGCGACGTGAAGGCTGCCAGAGGGGTGCCCAGCGCCGCTTTCACCACCTCGTCGCGCGCCTGAGACAGATAGGCGATGCCCGAAGCCGTCGAGTGCAGCGGCAGGTACTCGCCGACGTCGACGTTGACGCGGTTTGCCCGGGCCGGATGTTCGACGAGGACTGTGAGCAGGGATCCGTTGACCGCCTCGGCCAGATGCACCGTCTCCGATGTGGCGCTCGCCAGTTCGCGAAGGAACGGCAGCGCGGTCTGCAGGAGCGGAAAGCGTGCCTCGCGGATGCGCGCGAGGCGGGTCAGGCCGGCGCCCAGCCGGTAGTGGCGGGTCTCCCCGTCCTGCTCGACGAAACCGTGCCGGGCCAGCGAGAGCAGCAGCCGGCGCGTCGTCGCCTTGTCGTATCCGGCCCGCCGCGCGATTTCGGTAAGGCCGAGTTCGGGCGCGTCGATGCCGAACAGATCGAGCAGCGAGATCGCCTTGTCTACCGTACTCAAGCGCTCCCTCCCCTTCGTTCGACCGCGTCGGCAGAAAGAGGTTGACAGCATGGCACCCCGGTTGCAAGTCTATATTTGAAATAATGGTTCAAATAATGAACCACCTGAAAAGGGGACCGTGGGCGCTCCGCCCACAAGCGAGGAGAGAACTCATGAAAAGATTGCGAGGCGTCCTGCTGATGGGCGCCGTGATGGCCCTGATGTCCGTCGGCGCCGCCAGGGCCGAATACCCGGAAAAGCCGGTGAGTTTCATCGTACCCTTCCCGCCCGGCGACCTGGAGGACGTGCTGACGCGCATGATCGCGGAGGATTTCCAGGCGAAGTACGGCGTCGCCGCCGCCGTCGTGAACAAGCCGTCGGACGGCGGCCCGTTCCCGGGCGCAGCCGAAGCCGCGGCCGCTCCGGCCGACGGCTACACGATCGGCTCCTTCGTCGTCGACATTCCGGTCGTCGGGCCCGAGGTCGGCATTCCGGCGCTCAACCCCGATCCGTTCGAGCCGCTCGGCATCTTCCTGACCTATCCCTTCGTGATCGCGACCTCCGCGGACGCACCCTACGGCAACATGAAGGAACTGGCCGAGCACGCGAAGACCAACAAGGTGGCGCTCGGCCATTTCGGCTCGTTCCTGCTGCCCACCCAGGCGACGTTCGCCGCTGCCAAGCAGCTCGGCTTCGAGTGGGGCACGGAAGCGTCCAACGACGCGCTCGACTGCAACTCCCTGGCTTCGGGCGATTTCGACGTCATCAACACGACGATGCAGCAGATCCTGCCCTGCCTCGACAAGGTGAAGGTTCTCGCGACGATCACGGACGGTCCGATCAGCGTCGTCCCCGACGCGCCGACCCTTGCCTCGATAGCGCCGGAACTCAACGTGTCGCTGTGGAACGGCCTGTTCGTGCACAAGGACACGCCCGCCGACGTGCGCGAGAAGATCATCGCCGTCGCGAAGGAGACCATGGTCTCCGACCGCGCCAGGAAGCTGTCGGCGGATACCGGCGCGATCGTCTACTGGAAGGATGCCGAGGCGGCGACGCGCCAGATCGAGTCCGACAAGGCGACGATCGCCAAGATCAACGCAATGATCGCCAACTGACGTAAGTCGAAGGGCCGGGATCGAAGGTTCCCGGCCCTTCCGGTCAACGGGGTTGGCATCCATGGAACACGAGAACGCGACGCCGCACGTCTTCCCGGAGGCGCGGAAGCCGGGCGAACTCTTCTACTCCTTCATCTTCCTGGGAACGGCCGTCGCCCTCCTTTCCATGATCTTCTGGCAGACGAGCGTGCTGCCGGGAAAGGGTTTCTCCGCCCAGCCGCGCACATGGCCGCTGATCAGCCTCGCCGGGATGGCGATCTTCGCGCTCGCCAACCTCGTGGCGACGAGCCGGTCGACACGAACGCCGGGGCGATGGAAGGAAGTCGCCGTCTGGTTGCGTTCGCTCGAATATGTCGGCTGGTACCTGCTCTACGTCGCGGCGATCCCGGTCATCGGCTACCTGACGGCGACGCTGGCCTTCTGCCTCTTCATGACGTGGCGGGCCGGGTATCGCTCCCTGCTCGCCTTCGGTGCGGCCGTGGTCTTCGCCCTGTTCGTCGTCCTGCTGTTCAAGTCCCTGTTCAACGTGAAGATCCCGGGCGGCGCGGTCTACGAGTTCCTGCCCGACACCCTCCGCTACATCATGATCCGCTACTTCTGAGGGCCACATGGATATCTTCCTGTCGGGACTCGAGATCATCGCCCGCTGGGACGTGATCGCAGCCCTGCTGATCGGATCGATCGGCGGGGTGATGGTCGGCGCGATGCCCGGCGTCGGCGCCGCCGTGGCGATCGCGATCATGCTGCCGGCAACCTTCTCGCTCGAGCCGATCGTCGGGCTGACCGCGCTGCTCGGCATCTACGGTTCCTCGATGTTCGGCGGCGCGATTCCCGCGATCCTGATCAACACGCCGGGAACGCCGGTCAACGCGCTGACGACCTATGACGGCTACCCCATGACCAAGCGCGGCGAAGCCAGGCGGGCACTCAGCCTGGCCTATTCGGCCTCGTTCTTCGGCGGCGTCTTCTCGATCTTCTGCCTGATCCTGCTGGCACCGGTACTCGCCCGCATCGCGCCGATGTTCGGAGCGCGCGAGATCTTCCTCGCGGCTTTCCTCGGTATCGTCCTGGTCGTGGTCACCCATCGCGGCCAGGTTCTCGCGGCCGGCATGCTGGTCTGCTACGGCATCTTCCTCAAGACGGTCGGCCTCGAAGGCGCGGGCTACACGCAGCGCTACACGTTCGGGCAGACATGGCTCGCGTCGGGTGTGGACCTGATCGTCGTCGTGCTCGGACTGTTCGCCCTCAGCCAGGCCTTCATCCTGCTCTCCGGCAAGGATCAGAAATACGAACTGCCGCCGATGACGAAATCCGGCTTCTTCTCGTCGATGGCGGAGATCCTGCGCTTCAAGCGGGTCGCCACCGTCTCGTCGAGTCTCGGCGTGATCTGCGGCATCATCCCCGGCGTCGGCGAATTCATGTCGCAGTTCCTGTCCTACGGATATGCGCAGAAGACGTCGAAGACGCCCGACCTGTTCGGCAAGGGCAATCCGGAAGGGATCATCGCTTCGGAGGCCGCCAACAATTCCGTGCCGGCCGCCGCGATGATCCCGCTGCTGGCGCTCGGCATCCCGGGCGAGGAGCTGACAGCGATGATGCTGTCGGTATTCTACGTGCACAACGTCGTTCCCGGACCGCAGCTGTTCCAGGACCACATGGACTTCGTCGTTGCGCTCTACATCGCGCTGTTCCTGCTCAACGTGCTCGTCGTGCTCTTCCTGCTGGTCTCGACCAATTCCCTCATGAAGGTCATGCTCATCCCGAACCGCTTTCTCGGCATGATGATCCTGACCTTCAGCCTGATCGGCGTCTATTCGCTGCGCAACTCGCTGAAGGACTGCGCCATCGCCGCCGCCTTCGGCGTGTTCGGCTTCATCCTGAAGCGGCTGGACTGGCCGACTTCGCCGATCATCCTTGGAATGGTGCTGGGCGGCCTGATGGAAACCAAGCTCAGGACCGCCATGGCCCGGGTCGAGACGCCCTGGGATTTCATCAACCGCCCGATCGCCTTCGTGCTGTTCTCGATGATCGTCATCGCCATCGTCCTTCACGTCGTCAGCGTGGTGCGGGATCGCAAGAAGGTAGCCGGCAATGCTTGACCAGTCGCGCATCGACGCGCTTCGGACACTGGAGCTCGCTCCGCGCGGCCTCTTCATCGACGGCACATTCCGCGACGCCGCAACCGGCCGGCGGCGCGACGTCATCTCGCCGATCGACGGGCGCGTCCTCACGACCATCGCCGAAGGCGGCGAGGAAGACGTCGACCGCGCCGTCGCGGCCGCGCGGCGGGCCTTCGAAGCCGGCAAATGGTCGCGCGCCGCGCCCGCCGAGCGCAAGAAGGTCATGCTCCGCATCGCCGACCTGATCGACAGGCACGCGCTCGAACTCGCCGTCCTCGGCGTTCGCGACAACGGCACGGAAATCTCCATGGCGCTGAAGGCGGAGCCGGGAAGCGCGGCCGGCACCTTCCGCTACTATGCCGAGGCGATCGACAAGGTCTATGGCGAGATCGCGCCCACCGCGCCCAACGTGCTCGGCCTCGTCCACCGCGAGCCGGTCGGCGTCGTCGCGGCGATCGTGCCGTGGAATTTCCCGATGATGATCGGGTCGTGGAAGATCGCGCCGGCGCTCGCCGCCGGAAACTCGGTGGTTCTGAAGCCGGCCGAGGTCGCCTCGCTGTCGCTGCTGCGCCTGGCCGAGCTGTGCGCGGAGGCCGGCCTGCCCGAAGGCGTGCTCAACGTCGTCACCGGCAAGGGCTCGGTGTGCGGCGAGGCGCTCGGCCTGCACATGGATGTCGACGTGATGGCCTTCACCGGCTCAGGCGCGGTCGGCCGCCGCCTGCTGGAATACGCGGCCCGCTCGAACCTCAAGCGCTGCTACCTGGAACTCGGCGGCAAGTCGCCGAACATCGTCTTCGCCGACGCGCCGGACCTCGACCAGGCGGCGAAGGTCTCCGCCTACGGCATCTTCCGCAATTCCGGCCAGGTCTGCGTCGCCGGCTCGCGCCTGCTGGTCGAGGAATCGATCCATGACGAATTCGTCGCCAGGGTCGCGTCGATCGCTGCCGGGATGAAGGTCGGCGACCCGCTCGACCTGTCGACCGA
>CALFXR010000169.1 GCA_937958475.1 uncultured Mesorhizobium sp.
GCTCGGTTGCTCTGCCGGCGGATAGACCCCAGGCGGCCGCGAAAGTCAAAGGCGCCACGTCACCCGCGACGGCGCGCCATCTCGCCGCCGGAAGCGCCGAAGCCTCGCCCCCTGGAAAGAAAGGCCGTCCCGCCGCCTGCCGGCGCGCAGGCGATATTGCGCGCAGGGGAACGCTTCGGCTAGCCTGCCCGTGCATCCCGACTCCGACAACGGATTTGCCCCATGTCCGATCCTTCCGCCAAGGCGCCCGGCTTCATCGGCGGGACGCTGCCGCCCGACATGGCGCTCGCCTGCGAGGCGGCCGGCGCGGCCAAGGCCGGTCGCGACTGGCTGGCGCTCGTCGTGCTCGGCATGCTCGCCGGCGCCTTCATCGCCTTCGGCGCCATGTTCATGACGGTGGTGCTCTCGGGAGCCGGCGACCTTCCCTTCGGCGTCGCACGGCTGCTCGCAGGCCTGGTCTTCTCGCTCGGCCTGATCCTGGTCATCGTCGGCGGAGCCGAGCTGTTCACCGGCGATTCGCTGATGATCCTCGCCTGCGCCAGCCGCCGCATCTCGGTCACGGCACTCGCCCGCACCTGGGCGCTGGTCTATGTCGGCAACATCGCCGGCGCGCTGGGCACAGCGGCGCTGGTGTTCCTCGCCGGCCAGCACGGCTTCGGCGGCGGCGCGGTCGGCAAGACGGCGCTGGCGGTGGCCAATGCCAAAGCTTCGCTGCCCACAATCCAGCTCTTCTTCCTCGCCGTGCTGTGCAACGTGCTGGTCTGCCTGGCGGTGTGGATGTCGTTCGGGGCGCGCAGCGCCGCCGACAAGGTGCTGGTCATCGTGCCGCCGGTTGCCGCCTTCGTCGCGGCAGGCTTCGAGCATTCGATCGCCAACATCTACTTCCTGCCCTACGCGCTGGCGATCAAGGCCTGGGCCGCGCCGGAATTCTGGACCGCGATCGGCCAGGATGCCTCGGCCTATGCCGGGCTGACCGCGGGCGCGGCGCTGCACAACATCGCCATCGCCACGGTGGGAAACCTGATCGGCGGCAGCCTGATGGTCGGCGCGGTCTACTGGTTCCTGTACCTGCGCCGCAGGTCCTGAGCCCGGGCGCGCCCTGCCGCGCTATTTCGCGGCGCGGCTCTTCTTCTTCGACGCGACGGGAGGAGCGTCCTGCGCAGCGCGCTCTTCCATTTCCAGACGGGCTTTGCGTAGCTTCGCCGTCTTGGCCTCGCGCGAGGCGGCTTCCGCGTCGATGATCGCGCGGGCGGCGCTGTGGGTCGTCTGCGCCTTCGTCTCCAGCCTGTTCGGCTGCGGCTTGAACAAGGCGACGGCGGCTTTGGCGTTCTTCATGGATGACTCCTGAAACCGGAGGAAGGTCGAGCCTTGGCCCGACCTTCCCTCATTTCGTCTGCCGGCGCCAGCGTATCGCCGGCTGCCGGCGCGCGCAAATCAGGCCGCCTGCAGGTTTTCCGCCGCGCTCTTGCCCGAACGGTTGTCCCTGACGACGTCGAACGAGAGCTTCTGGCCTTCGACGATGGTGCGCATTCCGGCGCGCTCGACGGCCGAGATGTGGACGAACACGTCGGTTGCGCCGTCTTCCGGCTGGATGAAGCCGAAGCCTTTGGTGTGGTTGAAGAACTTTACGGTTCCGATGGTCATGACGAATCCTTTCGATCGCTCACGGGAAATTGCACGCTCCGCGCGTGCTGCGCGGAACGGGCAGGTGAAATCGATTTTGAGAGGAGAAGATCGCCGGTGCGCATTGCAGCGCAAAACAAAGTTCGACAAGCAAGATCGATAGCTGGAACATAGGCCCGATCGGTGTTCGAAACAAGGCGCCGTCTTCGGCCGCGGCCGAAACCCGCCGGCAAGTGCCCGGAAAGCGCCGCGAAATCATCATGATCGGCTGGAAGAACTCGCCGCGCAGTGGGGCACGAAAGACAGTCGGGGGCGCAATGCTGAGGATCGGGCGGATCTTGGGATTGGCGGGCGTCGCCGCGTTTTGGCTGTGCTGCCTCCTCGCCGGACCGGGTACGGCGCAGGACGGGGCGCCCTCCGGCCTCGCGGCCACGCCGGGAAGCGCTGAACTCGCCTGGCGCGACGACGACACGGCGGCAACGTTCGCGGCGCGGCTGCGCGCGGCGGCGGCCATCGCGGGCGATTGCGAGTACGACGAGGCGGCGCTCGCTTCGCTCGGCGCGGGCACGCGGGCGACGATCGCCGCAAGCGCGGCGACGGCCGGCAAGCCGTTCTTCCTGGACTGGCGGACGGCCTCCGACGCGGACTCCCCGCAGGCTTCGTCGCCGCCCGCCTGGCTGGTGGTCTCGGTCGACGCGCCGGCCCGCTTCACCGGCGACGGCTTCTACGCCCTCACACCCGGCGCGATCGCCCCGTTCGGCCTTTCTGCCGGTGCAGGAAGGAGCCGCGCGCTGGTCTCGCTCGCCGGCGACGGCGCGCCTATTTCAGGCGTCATCGGCATCGTGCCGCTGGAGGCCGGCCCGCTGACGGTGACGACGGAGTTCGCCGGCCTCGCGCGCGCCTGCGGCAAGGAGGCGGTGCATCGGGTCGCGGCGGCGACCCTCGACGTCGCCGTCTCCGCAGACGCCACCTTCTTCGTCCGCGATCCGTTCAGCTTCGAGGCGCCGGCGAGCGTGCTGGCGTCTCCCGACGGCGCCACGACGACCGAAGTCCATGACGGCCGCTTCCGGCTGATCGAGGCCGCGACCGGCGCCGTCCTCGCCGACCGCGAAGGCCGCACGCCGAACTACTCGCCGACGGGGCGCTTTCTCGCCGCCGCGCGCGGCGACGGGTTCGACGTGCTCGACACGGTCGACGGCACGGTGGTGGCCTTCGTCGAGGCGGGCGACGTCGGCTGGGAAAACGCCGACAGCTTCATCGTCAGCGCACAGGCGGAATACGGCGCGATCGAGGTCCGCAACGCGCTCCTCCCCGGCTACCAGCTCGGCTTCGGCGACGCGCTGCTCGACTGCACCGCCTGTCCCGGCCTGGCCAGCCGGATCAACATCGATCTCGAGAACGACCTCGCCTTCCGCCTCGGCGGCCAGAACTTCATCCTGTCGCGGCTGTCCGGCACGCGCGAGACGCTGAGCGGGCAGATCGACACCTTCGACGAGGAGATCATGGCCGAGGCGAGCGCGGCCATCGGCGACTTCGTCGCGCGGCAGGCGGGCGCGGTGCCGCTGCTGATCCCCGACGCATGGAACTTCCGCGGCGGCATCAGGCTCTCGGCGCTGTCGGCCGACCATACCGACACCGGGGATGCCGGCTTCGACGCCTGGCTGGGCCGGCTGCGGAAGGCGCTCGTCCTTGCACCGGAAGCCGCGAAGGCACCGCCGCCCGCGGCCGAGGCGCTGGCCGTCACCGGCGTCGGCCAATGGCGCGGCGCGGCCTCGATCGCGCGGCCGAAGCCGCGCGCCGACGCCATGCTGGCGCGGCTGCGCGAGTTCGGCATCCCGCTCGCCGATCCGGCCGCGCCCGCCTTCGTCAAGGAGGGGCCGCTGGACGACGAGGGCGACCGGGTGATCGCGGCGCGGATCGCGGAGGCGGTACCGGCGGCGGCGAATTTCTTCGCGCCGTTCGATTTCGGCTGCCTGCCCGAAGGCAGCGGCGAGGACGCACCGCAGGCCTACGCCTTCTTCAACGACGCGATCGAACTGAAGGCCGGCGAGCGCACGCTGTGGCTGACGCTGTTCTCCTGCAAGTGGACATCCGGCAGCGCCTACGAACCGAATTTCTACCTGTTCGACAGCGCCGCGCCGGGCTCGGTGACGCGCCTTAACGCGGCGAATCCGGCGGCGCGCAGCACCGGCCAGTGCGACGCCGACATCGCCTATTGCGGCGTCGAAGCGCGACTCTATGGCGGCCGCGAGCTGCTGATCTGGTCAGCGGAATCGCGCGCAGCCATGCTCTACGACATCGACGCCGGATCGACGCTGTTCCAGGCCTTCGACCTGCCGCGCGGCGACCTGTTGCGCGAGGTGCGCTACGCGCCGGAGAGCGGGCATGTCGTCCAGGTCAACACCGACGGCTCGTTCTTCGTCTACGACGTCGCCTCGGGCGAACGCGTCCTGGAGGGAAGGTATGTCGACGACGAGACGATCGCCTGGACGCCGGACCTGCGCTTCGACGCCTCGCCGGAAGGCGCCAACTATGTCAGCCTGCGCTTCCCCGGCCGTCGCGGCCAGCACACGTTTCAGCAGTTCAGCCGCCTGATCCGCAAGCCCGGCCTCGTCGCCTCGGTCCTGTCGCGCGCCTACGAGAAGGCTCCCGCCATCATCGCCACGCCGCCCGAGATCGGCGGGGAGATCCGCGCCGAAGCCGGCCGCATCGCCGGCACCGTGACGACGCAGGGCGCCACGGAGGTGCGCGTGTACCAGGACGGCTTGCGCACCGACACGATCCCGGCGGCGGGAGACGGCCCGCTGGCGCTCGATCTTGCGCGGCTCCCCGGCGCGCGATGGGTGTCGCTGGTCGCGGCCGATGAAAAGGGCCTGATGAGCCTCCCGGTCGGCCGCGATCTGTCCGGTGCCGGCGACCCGCTGCCGGTCGTTCACGTCCTGACGGTCGGCGTCGACCGCTACGATGCGGAAGCCATCCCCGACCTCTCCTTCGCCGGCCGCGATGCCGCGACCCTGTTCGATGCACTGGCGGCGCAGGACGGCAAGTCGCTCCGCCTCGGCGAAAGGGCCAGCCTGGCGGATCGCGAGGCGACGCCGGAGGCGGTCCTGCGTCGCGCCGAATCGATCGTCGCGGCGGGAAAGCCCGGCGAGACCATCGTCTTCTCCTTCGCCGGCCACGGCCTGACGGGGACGGACGGCGGCTTCTACATGGCGACGAGCGCAACCGATCTCGCTGCGATCCCGCGGACGGCACTGTCGTGGGACGCGCTGGCGGCCGTGCTGGTCAAGGCCAAGGGCCGCGTGGTCGTGTTCCTCGACGCCTGCCATTCCGGCGTCGCCGGCACGGGCCTGCTCGCCACCAACGACGACGCGGCAGACGGCATGCTGCAGGGCATCCCGTCCGGGCTCGTCGTGTTCTCGGCGTCGAAGGGCCGCGAGTTCTCCGAGGAAGCGGCGACGGTGGGCGGCGGCGTCTTCACCAACGCCGTCGCCGACGTCGTGGCGCGCAACCGCGCCCGCTATGACCTCGACGGCAACGGCGCCATCGAGGTGTCGGAGCTCTATGCGGGCGTGAAGCGGCAGGTGTCCGAACGGACGCAGGGCCGGCAGGTGCCGTGGCTGGCGCGCAACGAGATGGTCGGCGACTTCGCGCTTTTCTGAGAGTGGCTGGCCCATCGCATTCCCGAACGAGGAATTGGACGTTTCGCCCCGGGCGCCTATGCTCGCGGGGTGAAGGCGAAACTGTCGGCGACCGCGCCGGCGGACGGCGTTCTCCCGCAGGGCGGCGAATCCGGATTCGCGTTCCTTTTCCTCGGCAGCGCGTGGGTCCTTTCTTGCCTTCGCCTGCGAGGCAGGCCGGAAACAAACGGAGACGGCGATGAACATCCTGAACATGTCCCGGCGCGGGCTTCTCCAGGGCGCAGCTGCGATCGGCGCCCTCGCGGCGTTGCCGTTCCCGGTTCTCGCCCAGGAGGCGAAGAAGGGCGGGCGCCTGACCGTCGCCGCCGATTCCGAGCCCCGCAACCTCAACCCGGCGATCGTCGCCTCGAACGGCGTCTTCTTCGTCTCTTCCAAGATCGTCGAGCCTCTGGCAGAGGCCTCGTTCGACGGTCTGGACGGTCGGCTGGCGACCGCATGGGAGGGCTCCGACGACGGGCTTTCGGTGACCTTCACGCTGCGCGAAGGAGTGACCTGGCACGACGGCAAGCCGTTCACCTCTTCCGACGTCGCCTTCTCCGCGCTGGAAGTGTGGAGGAAGCTGCAGAACCTCGGACGCGTCGTCTTCAAGGATCTCGAGGCGGTCGACACGCCTGACGCGCGCACCGCCGTCTTCCGCTTCGCGCGGCCGACGCCGTTCCAGCTGATCCGCAACGCGCTTCCCGCCCTGACCGCCGTCCTGCCGCGCCATCTCTACGAGGGCACCGATATCGCCGCCAACCCGGCAAACACCGCCCCGGTCGGCACCGGACCGTTCCGCTTCGCCGAGCACAAGGCGGGCGAGTATTATCGCCTCGTTCGCAACGACACCTATTGGGGCGAAGGACTGCCGCATCTCGACGAGATCGTCTACCGCGTGCTGCCCGACCGCGCCGCGGCAGCCGGCGCCATCGAGGCCGACGAGGTCCAGCTCGCCGCCTTCTCGGCGGTGCCGCTCGCCGATCTCGACCGCATCTCGAAGGTTCCCGGCGTCGAGGTGGTGACCGCCGGCTACGAGGCGCTGACCTATCAGCTCGTCGTCGAGATCAACCACCGGCGCAAGGAACTCGCCGACGTGAAGGTCCGCCAGGCGATCGCCCACGCCATCGACAAGGACTTCGTCGTCAAGACGATCTTCCTCGGCTACGCGGCGGCTGCCACCGGCCCGGTGCCGAAGAACGATCCGCAGTTCTACACCGCCGACGTTCCGCAATACGCGTTCGACGTCGCGAAGGCGAATGCGCTGCTCGACGAGGCGGGATACGTGCGCGGCGGCGACGGCAAGCGGTTCGCCCTGAAGCTGCTGCCCGCGCCCTACTTCAACGAAACCAGGCAGTTCGGCGACTATCTGCGCCAGGCGCTGGCCGAAATCGGCATCGACGCCACCATCGTCAACAACGACGCCGCCGCGCACCAGAAGGCCGTCTACACCGACCACGACTTCGACATCGCGGTGGCGCCGCCGGTGTTCCGCGGCGACCCGGCAATCTCGACGACGATCCTCGTGCAGAGCGGCATCCCCGATGGCGTGCCCTTCTCCAACCAGGGCGGCTACGCCAATGCCGAGGTCGACGCGCTGATCGCCAAGGCGGCCGGAACGCTCGACGAAAACGCCCGCGTCGGCCTCTACCACGACTTCCAGAAGCTGGTCGCCGCCGACCTGCCGCTGATCAACGTCGCCGAATGGGGCTTCACCACGGTCAAGCGCAGCTCGGTGAAGAACGTCTCCAACAACCCGCGCTGGGCCGTGTCGAACTGGGCGGACGTCTGGCTGGACGCATGATGCGACGGCGCTTGCGCGGCACGCGCGGCGGTGCTGGCTTGCGCCGCGCGAGCGGCGGTGCTGGACTGACGGCGTGAACCGTGCGCTCCCGCTCCTGCGCCGGCGGCTCCTGTCGAGCCTGCCGGTGCTCCTGATCGTCGTCGTCGGCAGCTTCCTCCTGCTGGAGGCGGCGCCGGGCGATGCCGTCGACGCCTATCTCGTCTCGATCGGCGGCGATGCCGGTCTCGCGGAGCAACTTCGCCGGGACTGGGGGCTCGACCAGTCTGCCTGGGGGCGCTTCGCCGCCTACGCCACGGCGCTCGCCCATGGCGATCTCGGCTGGTCGGTCGCGTTTTCGCGGCCGATCCGCGAGGTCATCCTGGAGAGGCTGCCCAACACGCTGCTGCTGATGGGCGCGGCGACCGCGCTGTCCTTCGGCCTCGGCTCGCTGCTCGGCATCGTCGCCGGGGCGCGGCCCGGCAGCGCCCGTGACCGTGCGCTCTCGGTCGCCTCGCTGGCGCTCTACGCGGTCCCCGGGTTCTGGCTGGGGCTGGTTCTGATCGTCGTGTTCGCCGTCGAACTGCGCTGGCTGCCGCTGGGCGGCGTCGAGACGATCGCCTCGGCGAAGACCGGCATCGATCGCGCGCTCGACATCGCCCGACATCTCGTCCTGCCGGTCGCCGCGCTCGGCATGATCTACCTGGCGCTCTATCTCAGGGTGATGCGCGCCGGCATGGCCGAGGTCTGGCGCATGGACTTCGTCCTGGCGCTGCGGGCGCGCGGCCTGTCGCGCCGGCGCATCGTGCTGGCCCACGTGGCGCGCAACGCGCTGCTGCCGCTGGTCACCATGCTCGGCCTGCAGTCGGCCTCGATGCTCGGCGGCAGCGTCGTCATCGAGAGCGTGTTCGCCGTCCCCGGCATCGGTCGCCTCGCCCACGAAGCGGTGTCGGCGCGCGACGTACCCCTCCTGCTCGGCATCATCCTGTCGAGCGCGGTGCTCGTCGTCGTCGTCAACCTGCTCGTCGACATCGCCTACGCCGCCCTCGACCCGCGCGTCGGCGCTTCCGAGGAACAGGCATGATCCGCCGGCTGTTCGCCACGCCGGAAGGCATCGCCGGGACCGCGATCCTCGTCCTCCTGGCCATCACCGCGCTGTCGGCGCCGCTGCTATTCCCGCGCGATCCGCTTTCCATCGCCGGACCGGCGCTGCTGCGGCCATTCCAGGATCCGGCGCACCTGCTGGGAACCGACCGGCTCGGCCGCGACGTGCTCGCCGGCCTCGTCCACGGCGCGCGCATGTCGCTCGCGGTCGGCTTCGCCGCTGCCGCGGCCGCACTGTTCGTCGGCGCGGTCGTCGGCACGATCGCGGGATTCGCCGGCGGCCTCGTCGACGAGGCGCTGATGCGGGTCGCCGAGGCCTTCCAGATCGTGCCGGGCTTCCTGCTGGCGCTGGCCTTCGTCAGCATCGCCGGGCCGTCGCTGGCGGTCGTCGTCGCGGCGATCGCGCTCGGCGCCTGGACCGGACCGGCGCGCGTCGCGCGTGCCGAGGTGCTGTCGATCCGCGAACGCGACTATGTCGCGGCAAACCGCGTCGTCGGCATGCATCCGCTGGAGATCGCGCTGCGCGAGGTGTTGCCCAACGCGCTCCCCCCGGTCATGGCTCTGTCGTCCGTCATCGTCGCCGGCGCCGTGCTCACCGAGGCCGCGCTCTCCTTCCTCGGTCTCGGCGATCCCAACCGCGTCACCTGGGGCGCCATGATCGCCGAGGGCCGCGCCGTGCTGCGCTCGGCCCCCTACCTGTCGATCATCCCGGGCTTCGCCCTCGTCGTCGCCGTCGTCGGCGTCTACCTGTTCGGCGAGGGGCTGGTCGAAGCCTCGACCTCGCGCAGGCGGTACCTGTGAGCCTGCTCGCCGTCTCCGACCTCTCGGTTACCCATGCGGGTGCGACCGCAGCGGCGCTGTCCGGTGTCGGCCTTTCACTCGAAGAAGGCGAACGCCTCGCCGTCATCGGCGAAAGCGGCTCGGGCAAGACCACGTTCGCCCGCGCCGTCGCCGGGCTGCTGCCGCCGGCCGCGCGCAGGGAAGGCGCGATCCGCTGGCGGGGCAGCGAGGCGCCTGCGCGGCCGGGAAAGGACATCGGCTACGTCTTCCAGGACCCCTCGGCCAGCCTCGATCCCGTCGTCAGCGTCGGCCGGCAGATCGCCGAAGTGGTGCGAACCCACGAGGGTCTCGGCCGGGCCGCGGCGCTCGCGCGGGCGGCCGAACTGCTCGACCGCGTCCGCCTGCCGGATCCGTCTGCCATGGTCCACGCCTGGCCCCACCAGCTTTCCGGCGGGCAGAAGCAGCGCGTCGCCATCGCCACCGCGATCGCCGCGCGCCCTGCCCTTCTCATCGCCGACGAGGCGACGAGCGCGCTCGACACCATCGTCCAGGCGGAGATCGTGGCGCTGATCCGCCGCATCGTCGACGAAGAGCGGATGGCGCTGGTCTTCGTCACCCACGACATCGCGCTCGCCGCACAGATCGCCGGGCGCATCCTCGTGCTGAAGGGCGGTCGCATGGTCGAGGCCGGCCCCGCCTCGCAAGTCGTCGGCGCGCCGGCCGATCCCTATACGCGCATGTTGGTCGAGGCGAGCACGGACACCGCATCGCTGGTCGAAGTGCGCGGCACCGGGGAGGACGACCGGTGAGCCCGCCTCTCCTGAGCGTTGCCGGCCTGAGCAAGCGCTTCCGCCGAGGCGATGCCATGATCGACGCCGTCTCCGGCGTATCGCTCGACGTGCATGCCGGCGAGACGCTCGCCCTGGTCGGCCCCTCGGGCAGCGGCAAATCGACGCTCGCCCGGCTGATCCTGCGGCTGATCGAACCCGATGCCGGGACCATCCGCTTCGACGGGCTCGACCTGCTTTCGCTGCGCGGGGCGGCGCTGCGCGCCGCGCGGGCGCGGCTGCAGATGGTGTTCCAGGACCCGCATGCCGCTTTCAACCCACGTGCCACCGTGGCCCGCGTGCTCGCCGATCCGCTGCGCATCCACGGCATCGCGACGCGCGCGGAGCGGCCGGCCGCGATCGGCCGGCTGCTGGAGGGTGTCGACCTGCCCGCCTCGTTCGCCGCCCGCGCCGTCCACGACCTGTCCGGCGGCCAGCGCCAGCGCGTGGCGATTGCCCGCGCCATCGCCCCGGCGCCGAAGCTCGTCGTCCTCGACGAGGCGGTCTCCGCGCTCGACGTCTCGACGAGACGGCGCATCCTGGCTCTCCTCGCGGACCTGCAGAAGGCACACGGCATCGCGTATCTTTTCGTCACCCACGACCTCGCCGCCGTGCGCCTGATCGCCCACCGCGTCGCGGTGATGGACCGCGGCGCCATCGTCGAGACCGGTTCCGTCGACGAGGTCGTCGGCAACCCACGATCGGCGACGGCACGGGCCCTGGTCGCCGCGCAACCGCGCCTGCCGGCGCGATCGGAGGCAACATGAACGACGCACGGCGCATCGAAACGCTCGCCCGCGAACTCGAATCGGCATTCCGCAACCGGGCCGACCTCTACCGGCTGCTCTTCGAGGAACTCGCCGCAGAGTTCGGCGAGGAAAAGGCGGAGGCGCTGCTCTCCGCAGCCATCGAGAAGCGCGGACGCGAGGTCGCCGCGGCGGCCTTCACCGGCTTCGGTCCCAACGACGCGCGCGCCGTCGGCGAAGCCTTCCTCGCCGTCAGCCCCGACGGCGGCCGCATGTATCCGACCGAGGTGGAGCGCGAGGCGCATGCGATCTGCTTCCGCGTCCAGCGCTGCCCGCTGAAGGATGCCTGGACCGACGCCGGCGTCGGCGACGACAGGCTGACGGTGCTGTGCCGGATCGCCGGCGCATTCGATCGCGGCCTGTTCGAGGCGACCGGGGTGCGCTTCGAGAACGTCACCTGGACGCCGGGCCACGGCAGCGGTTGCTGCCATATTTTGCTGACCGACCGGGATCGGCGCTGACGGCGGGCGATAAACCCGCTACAGAGCAGGCCGCACGACCGACTGCCCCAAAAAAACCAACATTCGAACGGCCAACAACCGCAACCGGATTGGCTGTTCATCCATTTCAACAAATTCCGCTGCGCAAAGCCCTGCGCAGTCGTCCTTCGCTTGCACGGATAGTCTCGATGAATGTCCGGACCGACCCCGAGAGCTTCCGGCTCTCGCCGCCGCCGCTGCCGGCAAAGGCGGACGCTCCGATCCGCTCTGCCTTCCTCCACGACGAGATGCTGCGCCGTCTCGGCGCGACATTGGCGCGTGGAGACCTGGGCCGCATCGAGGGGCTCAAGGTCTTCGACATCTCGCGTCGCATCCGCGAAAACAGCGAGAAGATTCTCACGGTCTACCGCGCCACCAACGAGGCCCAGCTCCGCGGCGAGACCATCACGCCCGCGGCGCAATGGCTGCTCGACAATCACTACATGATCGAGGAAGCGGTCTATCAGATCCGCCGCGACCTGCCGCGGCGCTTCTACCGCCAGTTGCCGACAATAGAGATCGACAAGGGCGTCCGCGTACCGCGGGCACTCGCGCTCGCCTGGCTCTACGTCGCCCATACCGACAGCGCCGTGTCCGCCACCGGACTGGAAGCGATCATCGAGGGCTTTCAGTCCGTCGAGCCGCTCAGGATCGGCGAGATCTGGGCGCTGCCGCCCCTGGTGCGCTTCGTGCTCGTCGAAAACCTTCGCCGGCTGGCCCTGCGCGTCGACCGCGCCCGCCAGATGCGGCGCATCGCCAACAGCCTCGCCGACAGGCTGCTGTCGACGGCGGCCTGGGAAGGCGGACCGACCGCCCTCCTGTCCGGGTTTTCCCAGCACGCGCAGGACAACACGTTCGCCACGCAACTCCTGCATCGCCTCCGCGACGGGTCGCTCAGCGCCGGCGCCGCGCTCGCCTGGCTGGAGCGGGAACTGGAGGCGTCCGGCAGCGACGCCGAACAGATCATCATCCGCGAGCACCAGACCCTCGCCGCCGGCAACGTCACGACCGGCAACATCGTCCGCGGCCTCAGGGTGGCGAACGACCTCGACTGGACCGTCTGGTTCGAGAAGGTCAGCCGCGTCGATCGGCTGTTCCGCGAACGCACGGATTTCGCCCGCCTCGACTTCCAGTCGCGCGATCAGTACCGGACGGCGGTCGAGGACCTCGCCCGGCGATCGGGAAAGAACGAATACGACGTCGCGCTCCGCGTCATCGAGATGGCCGAGGCGGGTGCGGACGGAGAGTCAAACGACGGTCCGGACGTCGGTTCGCTGCTCGTCGGCGCCCGCCGCGGCGAGGTCGAGAGAGACCTCGGGTACCGTGCGCCCTTCGGTACCCGGCTCTATCGCAGCTTCCGCAAGTCCGGCTGGACCGGCATCGCCATTCCCCCGCTCGCCCTTGCCGGCCTCCTGCTCGCTGCCTTGGCCGGCGCGCTCGCCGCGGCTGAGGTGCCGGAATGGGGCATCGCCGTGCTTCTCCTCCTGTTCGCCCTGCCGGGCCTGGAGGGCATGCTGGCGATCTACAACGCGGCGGTGCTCCTCCTGCTCAAGCCGACGAGCCTGATCGGCTACGAGTTCAAGGACGGCGTTCCGCCCGAGGCACGGACCCTCGTCGTGGTACCGTCGCTGATCTCCTCGCGCGACGAGATCGAAGAAAGCGCGCGCAATCTGGAGGTGCATTTCCTCGCCAACATGCATGGCGACCTGCATTTCGCACTGCTGTCGGACTGGCCGGACAGCCCGCTCGAACAGAGTGCGGCCGATCTCGAACTGCTCGACCATGCGAAGGCCTGCATCGCCGGGCTCAACGCCCTCTATCCGCGCCCGGAAGCGCCGCGGTTCCACCTGCTCCACCGGCGCCGGCTGTACAACGAGGTGCAGGGCTGCTGGATGGGCTGGGAGCGCAAGCGCGGCAAGCTGCACGAACTCGACCAGTTGCTGCGCGGCGACAGCGACACGACCTTCCTCCCCTCCGACACGGCGCTGCCGCAGGGCGTCGTCTACGTAATGACGCTCGACGCCGACACGCGCATGACGCGCGACGCGGTGGCGCGCCTCGTCGGCAAGCTCTGCCACCCGCTGAACCGGCCCGTGCTCGACCCGCAGACCCAGCGCGTCGTCTCCGGCTACGGCATCCTGCAGCCGCGCGTGACGCCGTCGCTGACGACCGGCGACGAAGCCTCGTTCTTCCAGCGCATCTGTTCGGTCCACCGCGGCATGGACCCCTACGTCTTCGCCGTGTCCGACCTCTACCAGGACGTCTTCGGCGAAGGCAGCTTCACCGGCAAGGGCCTCTATCACGTCGACGCCATGGAGGCGTCGCTGAAGGGCCGCATCCGCGAGAACACCGTGCTCAGCCACGATCTTCTCGAAGGCGGCTATGCACGCGCCGCGCTGACCACCGACGTCGAACTCGTCGAGGACTATCCGACCCGCTACGCCGTCGACGCTTCGCGCCAGCATCGCTGGGCGCGCGGCGACTGGCAGCTGCTCGGCTACATCTTCGATCCGGCCTCGGGCGTGCCGGCGCTGTCGCGCTGGAAGATGGTCGACAACCTGAGGCGGTCGCTTACGCCGATCTTCTGGACGGCGGCGTCGATCGCCGGCTGGACGTTGCTGCCGTTCACCCAGGCCGCAGAGTGGCAGGCGCTGCTGATCCTCTGCCTCTTCATGGCGCCGACTTTCCACCTCGTCCGCTCGCTGTTTCCCGATTCGCGCGAGACGACTCCGCGCGCGCGGCTGACCGCCGTGCTTCGCGACATCGCGCAGGGATCGGCGCAGGTGGCGTTGCGCCTCATCCTGATGGGCCACACCGCCTGGATGATGGCCGACGCCATCGTGCGTACGCTGCACCGCCTTCTCGTCAGCCGCCGCAACCTGCTCGAATGGCGGACGGCCTCGCACGCGCAGAAGCACGGCGCCAACACGCTCGCCTCCTACTACGGCATGATGTGGGGAGCGCTGCCGGTCGCCGCCGTCGGCCTCGCCCTTCCGGTCGCCGCCGATTCGACCGGCGCCTTCGTCGCCTTCATCTTCGCGCTGTTCTGGGCGGGCTCGCCCGCCTTCGCCTGGTTCGTCAGCCTGTCGGCCGAAACCGAGGACCGGCTGCACGTCTCCGCGGGCGACAGCCGCAAGCTGCGCAGCGCCGCGCGCCGCACCTGGCTCTTCTTCGAGACCTTCGTCGGCCCCGAGCACAACTGGCTGCCGCCGGACAACTTCCAGGAGACGCCCGAACCGGTCGTGGCGCCACGCACCTCGCCGACCAACATCGGCGTCTACATGCTGTCGATCGTCTCGGCGCGCGACTTCGGCTGGATCAGCCTCGCCCAGGCGATCGAGCGCCTCGAACAGACGCTCGCCACGATCGAGAAGATGGACCGGTACCGTGGCCATCTCTACAACTGGTACGATACGCGCTCTCTGGAACCGCTTCATCCGCGCTACATCTCGAGCGTCGACAGCGGCAACCTCGCCGGCCACCTCATCGCCGTCTCCGCCGCCTGCAACGAGTGGGCGATGGCGCCCGCCGCCTATCTCCAGGGCGACTTCCACGGCATCCTCGACGCCGTCGGCATCCTCGAGGAGACGCTCGCCTCCCTGCCCGACGACCGTCGGCAGATCCGGCCGCTGAGACACCGACTCGGCGATCGCATCGCCGGCATGCGCCGCGCCGTCGACATCGTGCGCAACGAGCCCGAGACGGCCGCCATCCGGACGATCAACCTCGCCGTGCTTTCCGGCGACATCCGCAAGCTCGCCTCGGCCATCAATGCCGAGATCGGCTCGCCGGCCAGCGAAGACCTGCTGCTCTGGGCCGGAAAGCTCGAGGCGACCTGCGAAGCCCATGTCAGCGACGCCCATATCGACGAGCGCGGCGTGGAATCGCTCAGGGCGAAGCTGCGCGACGTCCATCGCCGCGCCCGCCTGTTCGCCTTCCAGATGGATTTCGGCTTCCTGATACGCCAGGACCGCAAGCTGCTGTCGATCGGGTACCGCATCGACGACCACCAACTGGACGAGAGCTGCTACGACCTGCTCGCCTCCGAGGCGCGCCTGACCAGCCTGTTCGCCATCGCCAAGGGCGACGTCTCGACCGAGCACTGGTTCAGGCTCGGCCGGCCGATCGTCGAGATCGGCTTCCGCGGCGCACTGGTCTCCTGGTCGGGCTCGATGTTCGAGTACCTGATGCCGCCGCTGGTGATGAAGGAGCCGCAGGGCGGCATCCTCAACCAGACCAACATGCTGGTGATCCGCAAGCAGATCGCCTACGGCCGCTCGAAGGGCATCCCGTGGGGCATCTCGGAAGCCGCGTACAACGCCCGCGACCGGCAGATGACCTACCAGTACACGAATTTCGGCGTTCCGGGGCTCGGCCTGAAGCGCGGCCTGGCGCTGAACACGGTGGTCGCGCCCTATGCGACCATGCTCGCCTCGCAGTACCTGCCGCGCCAGTCCGTCGAGAACCTCGAGCGGCTCGAAACGATCGGCGCGCTCGGCCGCTACGGCTACCACGACGCCATCGACTTCACCCCGCAGCGCGTTCCCGAGGGCCAGCACCATGCCGTCGTGCGCAACTACATGGCTCACCACCAGGGCATGTCGATCGTCGCCGTCGCCAACGTCGTCTTCGAAGGCCGCATGCGCGACCGCTTCCACAGCGACCCCGTGATCGAGGCGGCCGAGCTGCTGCTGCAGGAGAAGGCGCCGCGCGACATTCCGGTCACCTTCGTCGGCTCGGAGACCGACATCGTCGCCCTCGCCATGCCGAAGGATGACCACCCCGACAACCGCGTCATCGACAATCCCGCCGCCGCCCCGCCCGCCGTCAACGTGCTCTCCAACGGCCGCTACTCGGTGATGGTATCGGCGACCGGCTCGGGATACAGCCGCATCGACGACATCGGCGTCACGCGCTGGCAGCCGGACCTTGCCGAAGACCGTTGCGGCGCCTTCCTGTTCCTCTCCGACATCGAGACCGGCAGGTGGTGGTCGGCGACGGCGGCGCCCAAGCCGGCGCCAGGGGAAGTCGCGCAGACCGTGTTCGCCGACGACAAGGCGCATTTCTTCAAGGTGGTGGGCAAGCTGCGCTCGGAGGTCGAGGTGATCGTCTCCGACGAGGGGCACGGCGAAGGACGCCGCCTGACGCTGGTCAACGACGGAAGCGAGGACCGCCATCTCGACGTGACGTCCTTCGCCGAGATCGCGCTCGCCCCGGAAGCCGCCGATAGCGCCCACCCCGCCTTCTCCAGGATGTTCGTCGAGACCGAGATCGCCCGCCAGAACAGCACGATCTACGCCTGGCGGCGCAAGCGTTCGCCCGACGAGCCTGGTATCGCGCTCGCCCATTTCGTCAGCGGAGGCGCATCCCTGACGCGCGAGACCGAGGCGGAGACCGACCGTCGCGCCTTCATCGGCAGGGGCCGGACGCTCGCCGACGCGGCGGCGTTCGATCCCGACGCGCGCCTCTCCGGAACCCAAGGCTGCGTACTCGATCCGGTGATGGCGCTGCGTTGCCGGGTCCGCGTGCCGGCAGGCAAGAAGGTCTCGCTGACATTCTGGACGCTTGCGGCGCCGACGCGCGCGGAAGTCGAGGACCTCGTCGCCCGCTTCGACTACCCCGACAGCTTCCAGCGCCAGGCGATGCTCGCCTGGACGCGTTCACAGGTCCAGGTCCGCCATCTCGGCTTGAATCTCGCCGATGCGGCCGGGGTTCAGAAGCTGGCGCGCTACCTGATCCATCCCGGGAGGGCAGTGCGCGCGCCGGCGGAAGCGATCGCCGCCGGTCTCGGCCGCCAATCGGCGCTCTGGCCGACGAGCATTTCCGGCGATCATCCGATCTTCGCGTTGCGGATCGGCGACGTAGTCGACCTGGAGATCGTCGCCTCCGCACTGGGCATGCAGGAGTATCTTCGCGCCCGCGGCCTCGTGCTCGACCTGGTCATCGTCAACGAACAGGCGTCCTCCTACGTCCAGGACCTGCAGCAGGCAATCGAGTCGCTGTGCGAGAACAGCCGCCTGCGCGGTCGCGAACTGGGACCGCGACAACACATCTTCGCCGTGCGCCGGGATCTGATGGACGAGGCGACCTACCGCACGCTGCTCGGCGCGGCGCGCATCGTTTTCCACACCCGCAACGGGCCGATCTCCGACCAGATCGAACGCGCCGAGGCCGCCGAACGCGCCGCCCTGGCCGAGCGGCCGACGCCGCCGGCGGCAGCCGAGGCTGAGCGCCGCCGCGACGACAGGCCGGCCGACGGTGCCGGCCTCGCCTGGTGGAACGGCTACGGCGGGTTCGACCGCGACGGCCGCGACTACGTGATCCGCCTCGCCGGAGATCGCACGACCCCGCATCCGTGGATAAACGTCGTCGCCAATGCCGAGTTCGGCTTCCACACTTCCGCCGAGGGAGCATCCTTCACCTGGAGCCGCAACAGCCGCGACTTCCAGTTGACGCCGTGGAGCAACGACCCCGTCTCGAACCGCCCGGGCGAGGCGATCTATATCCGCGACCTCGACGGCGGCGCCCTGTTCTCGCCCGTCGCCGCGGTCGCCCGCGATCCAGCGCTGGTCTACGAGGCGCGCCACGGCCAGGGCTTCAGCACGTTCTCGACGCGGCGGGGCGGGCTCGCCGTGGAACTTTGCCAGGTCGTCGACCCCACGGATCCGGTCAAGATCTCGCGCCTGACGCTGCGCAACGCCGGGACCGAGCCGGCCCGGCTGCGCATCTACGCCTATGCCGAATGGGTGCTCGGAACCAACCGCGCGCGGACGGCGCCGACGATCGTGCCCGGCCGCGACGAGGCGACGGGCGCGCTTACCGCGCGCAATCCATACAGCCTCGACTACGGTGATCGCATCGCCTTCCTGGCCGCCGACAAGCCTGTCCAGTCCTTCACGGCCAATCGCCTGGAATTCCTCGGCCATGGCGGTTCCGTCGAGCGGCCGGCGGCCGCTCTGTCGGGCGCCGACCTGTCGGGCACGGTGGAGGCCGGTCGCGACCCCTGCGCCGCGATCGCCTGCGACGTGACGGTTCCGGCGGGCGGCGAGAACTGCATCCTGTTCCTCCTCGGCGACGCCGCCTCGGACGAGGAGGCGTCGGCGCTCGTCACGCACCACAGGACGGTCGATTTCGATGCCCGGCTGGAGGCCAGCGCCCGCGCCTGGGACGACTTCCTCGGTGCGATCCAGGTGGAGACGCCGGACGCGGCGATGAACGCCATGCTGAACCGCTGGCTGCCCTACCAGAGCCTCGCCTGCCGCATCCGCGCCCGCTCGGCCTTCTACCAGGCGAGCGGCGCCTTCGGCTTCCGCGACCAGCTCCAGGATGCCCTGGCGCTGATGCTCCACGACCCGTCGCTGGCGCGGACGCGCATTCTCGACGCGGCCGCCCGGCAGTTCCCGGAAGGCGACGTCCAGCACTGGTGGCTGCCGCGCACCGGCGCCGGCGTGCGCACGATCATCGCCGACGACGTCGTTTGGCTGGCCTTCGGGACGCACGGCTATGTCCGCGCCACCGGCGATACGGCGATCCTCGACGCAAACGTGCCGTTCATCGAGGGCCCCGCCCTCGCGCCCGGCGAGCACGACGCCTACTTCGTGCCCGACGCGTCGAACCAGTCCGGCACGCTCTACGAGCACTGCGCCCGCGCGCTCGACCTGGCGATTTCGCGCACCGGTCCGAACGGCCTGCCGCTGATCCTCGGCGGCGACTGGAACGACGGCATGAACCGGGTCGGCATCGGCGGACAGGGCGAGAGCGTCTGGCTCGGCTGGTTCCTGCTGCGCACGCTCGCCGATTTCCTGCCGCATGCCGAAGCGCGCGGCGACGAGCCGAGGCTCCTGCGCTGGCGGGAACGCGAACGCACGCTGAAGGTGGCGATCGAATCCAGTGCCTGGGACGGCCAGTGGTACCGGCGTGCGACCTACGACGACGGCACGCCGCTCGGGTCGCGCACCTCCGACGAATGCATGATCGATTCCCTGCCGCAGTCATGGAGCGTGCTGTCCGGCCACGGCGATCCGGCGCGGTCGCGCACGGCCCTCGATTCGGCGCTTGCCGAACTGGTCGACCCCGGCCTCCGGATCGTCCGCCTGTTCACGCCGCCCTTCTCGGACGGGGAGCACGATCCCGGCTACATCGCTGCCTATCCGCCCGGCGTGCGCGAGAACGGCGGCCAGTATACCCATGCCGCCACGTGGATGGTCATCGCGCTGGCACGCACGGGACGCGCCGACGAGGCCTATCGCCTGTTCGACATGCTCAACCCGGTCACACATGCGACGGACGAGAAGGCGGCCGAGACCTATCGCGTCGAGCCCTACGTGGTCGCGGCCGACGTCTATTCGGTCGGAGACAAGGCCGGGCGCGGCGGCTGGACCTGGTACACGGGATCGGCCGGCTGGCTGTTCCGCGCCGGCGTGGAGGGCATCCTCGGCATCCGCCGCGAGGGCAGTCGCCTCACCGTCGCCCCCGCCATTCCCGCGGAATGGCCGGGCTATTCGGCAACGCTGCGCCTCGACGGCAAGACCGTGCGGCTCGTTGTGCATCGCGGGAGCAGCGGAACCGGTAGCATCACCGTGGACGCACGCCCGGTCGACGCGATACTGGTCGATGCATTGCGTGCCGGCAGCGAAATCAGGGTGGAGACGGCGCAATAGGCCATGGCATTGTCATGAAGTTGCCATTTTATCCTAGATTTCAGCCTCTTACTCGATCACGCGACATTTCCGGCCGAAAATGACATTTGTCCCGTTTTCCGGAACGGATCGCGGCATGCAGGCATTGTCCCCCGATGCGCAAACTCGTATTCAGCTATGGTGCGGCGCACAAACCAAAGCCCCAAGGTAACGACGTGTCTCTGTTGCAGATCTACTGGAGAGCGCTGAGCTACCTCGCCGCGGAAAAGGGCAAGGTCGCCGTCATCTGCGCCGCCAATGTCGCCCTCGCGGCGGTGGCCATCGCCGAACCGGTTCTGTTCGGCCGCATCATCGATGCGATCTCGGAGAAGCGTGACGTCGTGCCGTCGCTGGCGCTCTGGGCCGGCATCGGCGCGTTCAACGTCGTCGCCTACGTCCTCATCGCGCGGGGAGCGGACCGCCTCGCCCACCGCAGGCGTGCGGACGTTCTCGCCGGATCGTTCGAGAAGGTCATCACCATGCCGCTGGCATGGCACCACCGGCGTGGCACGTCGAACAGCCTGCACACGCTGCTGCGCGCCGTGGAAAGCCTGTTCGGCCTCTGGCTGGAGTTCATGCGCCAGCATCTGACGACCGCGGTGGCCCTTTTCCTCCTCGTACCCACGGCATTGACGCTGGATGTCCGCATGTCGCTCGTGCTGATTGCGCTCGGCGCCGTCTATCTGTGGATCGGGCGCGTCGTCATGCGCAAGACGAAGGACGGCCAGGCATCGGTGGAAGCGCACTACCACCGCGTGTTCGGCCACGTCAGCGACTCGGTCAGCAACGTCTCCGTGCTGCAGAGCTACAACCGCATCGCCGAAGAGAAACGCGCCCTGGAGTCCTACACACGCGAACTCCTTGCCGCGCAATTCCCGGTGCTCGACTGGTGGGCGCTGGCCGCGGCGCTGCACCGCCTCGCCTCGACCATCTCGATGATGGTCGTGCTGCTGATCGGAGCCCTGCTGGTGATCCGCGGCGAACTCAGGATCGGCGACATCGTCGCCTTCACCGGCTTCGCGACCCTGCTGATCAGCCGGCTCGACCAGATCTCCGCCTTCGCCAACCAGATCTTCGAGGCGCGCGCCAAGCTGGTCGACTTCTACGCCCTCGAGGACGCGGTGGCCGACCGCTCGGAGCCTGACGGTGCGCGCGACCTCGGCAGTGTCACCGGCCATGTCCGCTTCGAGAATGTCGGCTTCTCCTTCTCCAATGCCGGCCGCGGCGTCGAGGACGTCAGCTTCGACGTATGCGCCGGACAGACGGTCGCCATCGTCGGGCCGACCGGCGCCGGCAAGACGACCCTGGTCAACCTGCTGCAGCGCGTCTACGACCCGCAGCACGGGCGGATCCTGATCGACGGCATCGACACGCGGACGGTAACGCGCCGGTCCCTGCGCCATACGATCGCGACCGTTTTCCAGGACGCCGGTCTTTTCAACCGCAGTATCGGCGACAACATCCGCATCGGCCGCGCCGATGCGAGCCAGGACGACATCCAGAAGGCCGCAGACGCGGCCGCCGCCCGAGACTTCATCCTCGCCCGCGAGACGGGCTACGACACGCTGGTGGGCGAACGCGGCGCGCAGCTTTCCGGCGGCGAGCGCCAGCGCATCGCCATCGCCAGGGCGATCCTCAAGGACGCGCCGATCCTCGTCCTCGACGAGGCGACCAGCGCGCTCGACGTCGAGACCGAATGCCGGGTCAAGGACGCAATCGAAAGCCTGCGCGCCAACCGCACGACCTTCATCATCGCCCACCGCCTGACCACCGTCAGGAGCGCCGACCTGATCGTCTTCCTCGACCAGGGACGCGTCATCGAGACCGGCGGCTTCGCCGAGCTGAGCGCCAGCAACGGCCGCTTCGCCGCCCTGCTCAGGGCCGGCGGCCTGCTCGACGACGACGAGGTCCGCAGGACCGCGAGGGTCGCGGTCCGCGAAGTCGCCTGATCGCCCGGGCGGGCCATCCGCCTGAAAACGAACGCGGATCGGGGCGGCCGCTGACGGGCCGAGATTTCACGTAATTTTTCAGCACGTTACGCAGCACGTTCCGTGTGCGGCGGACAAAGTGTCGCGGACGCCACAGAGGGAACGAAAACCGCGCTCCGCCCTTCTCCTTCCACATTTCGCCGGCTAGGCAGTTGTCGCGCTACATGACGGTAGGATGACACTTTGCCGGCGCAGCGAGAGGGCATCTTTTTGGCGACTTTCGCCGACCATATCGGACCGACGCCGGAAGCATCCGAGCCACGCAGCCGCGCGCGTGCGGTGAAGGCGACGGCGCTGCGCGCCGTGCTTTCGCTGGTCGGCACGGCATTCGCCGCGACGCTTCTCGCCGTGGCGGTCGAGGCGCTGGCGCGCGGTTCGGGCCGTGCGGCGTTCGACTTCTTCGCCGGGCTGCACCGACCCGCCTGGACGACCGCCTTCGTCCTGGCCATGACCATCGTGGCCGTCGATGCCGCGCTCGGCCGCCGGTACAGGTCGCTGTTCGTGCTGGCGCCGCCGCTGCTCGCGCTGGCATGGGTCGGCAGCCAGAAGGCCGTCTATCTCGGCGATCCGCTCTATCCGGCGGATTTCCTCTACTACCGCCAGATCGTCGAGCTGATGCCGCTGCTGGCACGCGACCGCCCGCTGACGGTCGTCGCCATGGTCGCCGCGGCGATGGGCGGCTTCGCCCTGCTCGTCTACGGCTGGCGCATCGCCGCCCGGTACAGCGGTCGTCTCGGCCTCGGCGCGCGCGTGGCGCGGCTTGCCATTGCCCTGCCGGTGCTCGCCTTCTTCGTCTCCATCATGGACTATCGCGCGTTCTCGTGGACCCGCGACCGGCTCGACGTCATCCCCAGGATGTGGGACCAGAAGGACAACTACGCCTCGAACGGCTTCGTCCTGGCGTTCGCGCTCAACCTGCCGATGGCGACCGTCGCGACACCGTCCGGCTATTCGGCCGAGGCGATCGAGCGCATCGCGGCGGAGAACAAAACGATGCCGGTGGCGGCGGGGGAACGTCCCGACGTCGTCATCGTCATGAGCGAGTCTTTCTGGGATCCGACGCGCCTGCCGGGCGTCACCATCGCGCCCGACCCGATCCCGACGGCGCGGTCGCTCCGTTCGGGCGAGGTCTTCTCGCCCGAATTCGGCGGCATGACCGCCAATGTCGAGTTCGAGGCGCTGACCGGATTCTCCAACGCCTTCCTGCCCTATGGCAGCATTCCCTACCAGCAGTACGTCCGCACCCGGATCCCCTCGCTCGCCACCTTCTTCCGCGACCAGGGCTACACCACCACCGCGCTCCATCCGTTCCAGGGGTGGTTCTGGAACCGGTCCGTCGTCTACGACGCATTCGGCTTCGATCGTTTCCTTTCCGAGGAGAACCTGCCGGCGCTGGAAAAGCGCGGACCGCTCGCCTCGGACGCGGCGATGACCGAGGAGATCATCCGCCGCGCCGACGCCGAGCAGAAGCCGGTCTTCATCTTCGCCGTCAGCCTGCAGGGACACGGCCCGTACGAGCCGAACCGCTACAAGGACGCCACGCATGCGGTTTCCGCGCCGGGTCTCAAGGACAGGGCGCGCGAATCGGTCCTCAGTTTCTCGGAAGGCGCCGCCGACGCCGACAAGGGGCTGGCGCGGCTCGTCGAATGGGCGAAGGGGCGCGAGCGCCCGACCGTGATCGCCTTCTTCGGCGACCACCTGCCGCCGCTCGGCGAAGCCTATGTCCAGTCGGGCTACATGAAGGAGCCGGTCGCCTCGCGCCGCGCGCCGCTGGCGCAGATGAAGGCCGAGCACGAGACGCCGCTGGTGATCTGGTCGAGCCGCAGCGGCCCGCGGACAGACGTCGGCACGATCAGCCCGGCCTTCCTGCCCCTTGAAATCCTCGAGGCGGCCGGCATGGAACACCCTTACTACACCGGCTTCCTCGGCCAGGTGCGGGAGAAGTTCCCGGTCGTCGACCGCCACCTCCTGATCGACAGAGTCGGCCAGGCGCTGCCCGACTGGGCGCGCGGCGACGAGGTCGATCCGGCGGTTCGCGACTTCCGGTTGCTGCAGTACGACGTGATGTTCGGCGACCGCCACGGCATCGGCCGCTTCTTCCCCGGGAGCGAAAGCAGTTCGGACGTCGCGCTGGTGCGCTGACGACCCGTCCCGCTACTGCCTGTGCGCCCCGCCGAAACCGGTGAGGAACGACGTCAGGTTGATGGAGAGTTCCTCGCTGAGATAGCCGCCTTCCTGGACGATAACCGTCGGCAGGTGCAGCCGGGCGATCGCCTCGGCGATGCGGGCGAATCCGGGCGTCGTCACGCTGAGGCCGCCGAACGGATCGCTCTCGTGGGCGTCGAGACCGAGCGCGACGACGATCGCTTCGGGCGCGAAGGCACGGATCCTGCGCAGGGCGGTATTCAGCGCCTCGAGGAACGGCGCGTCGCCGCTCTTGCGCGGCAGCGGCAGGTTGAAATTGTAGCCGAGGCCCGGCCCCTCGCCGCGCTCGCCGGCATGGCCCCAGAAGAACGGATAGAAGCGTACCGGATCGGCGTGGATCGAGACCGTCAGCACGTCGGAGCGCGCGTAGAAGATGCCCTGGGTACCGTTGCCGTGGTGCAGGTCGACGTCGAGAATGGCGACGCGGGTGGCAGACTTGCGCAGGGCCTGCGCGGCGACGGCCGAGTTGTTGACGAAGCAGAAGCCGCCGGCGACGTCGGCGAAGGCGTGGTGTCCGGGCGGGCGGCAGAGCGCATAGGCGGCCGGAGCGCCGCCGGCGACCGCCGCGGCCGCTTCGACGGCGCTCATCGCGCTCCAGTACACGCTTTCCCAGGTTTCCGCCGAGATGGGGCAGCCGGTGTCGGCCATGTGGTAGCCGGCCTGGCCGACGGCGGACGCCGGATAGGCGCCGTCGCGCGCCAGCGGGTGGATGTTGGGGATCACTTCTTCCGATGCGCCTTCGATGCGCCGCCAGCGCTGGTAGATGTGCTGCAGGAAGTCGAGATATTCGGGCGTGTGTACCGCCGCGATCGGGCCGAGGCCGTGGTCGCGCGGTCGCTCGATCGAAAGGCCGGCCGCGCGCGCGCCTTCGAGCAGGCGATCGGCGCGCGCCGGCTGCTCCGGATTGGGCTGCGGCGCGCCGCTCGACAGGAACATCTTCGGGTCGTGCAGCTTCTGCTCGGGCGCGAAAAAGGCTTTCAAGGCTGGTCTCCCGGAACTCGTGTGCCTTCCGACGGCCCCGCCTCGGCGAGGCGCCGGAACGCGTCGCCATAGGCCGCGTAGATGAGGTCATCGTCTACATGCTTCAGGCCGAGGCGCTGGTAGAAACGCCCGGCGTTCGGATTGCCGATGTCGACGGCGAGCCGCATGTAGGTGCCGCCCCGCTCCTTCGAGATCGCTGCCACCCGGCGCAGCAGTCTGTCCCCGACGCGGGCGCCGCGGAAGCGTTCGTCGACGATGAGATCCTGTACGTAGACGCCGGGGCGCCCGTTGAAGGTGGAAAACGAGCGGAAGAAGATGCACACGCCCGCCGCCGCGTCGCCGATCTCGGCGATCAGGCATTCGAACATCGGGTCGGCACCGAAGCCGTAGCGGCGGATGTCGTCCGCCGTGCTGGTCACCTTCTCCGGCGTGCCGACATGGTGGCCGAGGCGGCGGACCGCCTGGACGATGGTCTCGGCATCCGCTTCCGTCGCAGGGCGGATGACGAGGTCGTCGGCCGGCCGTTCCATGATCCGCCTAGCCCGCGACCGGCAGGTCGCGTTCGCGCGCCAGCACTTCCAGCGCGTCGCCGAGGATGGCGACCATCTCGCCGACCTGTTCGCGGGAAATGATCAGCGGCGGCGCCAGGATGATGTTGTCGCCTTCGATGCCGTCGCCGCGGATGCGCCGCGAATAGACGATCAGGCCGCGCTCGTAGCACAGATCGAGCAGGCGCTGGTTGGTCGCCTTGGCCTTGGGCAACGGCTGGAATGTCACAGGGTCGGCGACGAGATCGGCGCCGATCAGGAGACCCTTGCCGCGCACGCCGGCGACGAAGGGGAAGCGCCGCGACAGGCCCTCCAGCTCGGCCTTGAGCAGGTCGCCCATCGCCGCTGCGTTCTCGACAGCGCCGAGCCGGTCGATCTCCTTCAGCACGGCGAGGCCGGCGGCCGCCGAAAGCGGGTTGCCGGCATAGGTGTAGCCGTGCTGGAAGCCGCCGGAATCGAGCACCGGCTTCACCAGGCGCCGCGAGGCGGCCATGGCGCCGAGCGGCGAGTAACCCGAGCCGATGCCCTTCGACAGGGTGATGATGTCGGGCCGGCAGTTCCAGTGGTCGCCGCCGAGGAAGCGCCCGGTGCGGCCGATGCCGGTCATCACCTCGTCGTGGATGAGCAGGATGCCGTAGCGGTCGCAGATCTCGCGGATGCGCGGGAAGTAGCTGTCCGGCGGCACCAGGGCGGCGGTGGCCGCGCCGCCGATCGGCTCCATGATGAAGGCGAGCACGCTTTCCGGCCCCTCGGCGAGGATCTTCTCCTCCAGCATGTCGGCGTAGCGCAGTCCGCGCTGCTCCATCGTCAGGTTGTCGCGGTCGCGGTAGGCCGTCGGCGCCGGCACCGTGGGCATCTCGCGGATCTGCGGCGCGAAGGTCTCGGTCAGCGCCAGGTCGCCGGTCACCGAAAGCGCCCCGATCGTCCCGCCGTGATAGGAGGGGAAGCGGCCGATGATCTTCCACCGCTTCGCCTGGCCGGTGACGACCGCCCACTGGCGGGCGAGCTTGACGGCGGATTCGACCGCCTCCGAGCCTCCGGAGACGAAGAAGATGCGGTCGAGGTCGCCCGGCATCTTCGAGGCGACCAGCGTCGCCAGTTCCTCGGCCGGCTCGTTCTCGAAATGCAGGCGATAGGCGAAGGTGACGCGGTCGAGCTGCTGCTTCATCGCCTCGATGACGTTGCGGTTGCCGTGGCCGACATTGACCACCATGGCGCCGCTGGAGCCGTCGATGAAGCGCCGGCCGTCCTTGGTCCAGAGATAGATGCCCTCGGCGCGGTCGACGAGCGGCCGGCGCAGCCGGGTGAGATAGAACAGGTTGGACGGACGGTGGTCTTCGGCGCCCGCCGCGGCGCTCTTCTGCTGGATAGTCATCAATTCCCCCTGGCCGCGGCGCCGAGATAGCGGCCGAGCACGTTGTTGGTCACCTGTTCCACCATCGGATCGCGGCGCAGAAGCCCGGCGACCCATTCGCAGCTGCCGACATGGAACACCTCGCCCTTGCCGCGCGCGAAATTGACGATCATGCCGTTGCCGCGCTTGACCTTCTCCAGGTTCTCGTCGGACGGCGTGCCGTAGAGCGTCTCGGCGGCGAAACGCCCGTCCTCGTCGCCGAAGAACTGGTCCTCGTGCGGGATGTGCGGAGCGTCCTCGACCTGGGCGGCGAGGCCGAGCGCCAGCACGGTGATGCCGGCGGGCGGCGATCCCTCGCCGGTCGGCTCGGGCAGGCCGCGCTTCATCGTGTAGTCGAGGCCGTCGACCTCGTAGCCGAAGACGTGGCTCTCGCCGCCGAGCACGTCGCCGTAGGACAGGCCGGTGTCGGCGAAGGCCCAGTGCTCGGCCCTGTAGATCGGAAAGCCGCGCACGCCGCGCGGCGAGCAGCCGCCCCAGCCGGCATAGACGCCGCTGGTGGCGTTGAGGCCGAAAGTCTGCGCGCCGGGACGGCCGATCTCGGGCGCCTCCCACGAATTCGTCGCGCGGGTCACGTCGCCGGACCGGTAGACCGGATCCTCGGTGCGGGCGCGGTACTTGTAGCAGACCTGCCGGCGGCCCTCGTCCTCCAGCCGCGTCTGCCACATGAAGTTGCCGGCGAAGCGCGCCGCATGGCCGCCGCGCTCGACATAGTTGTCGACCGCGTCGCGCATCTCCCAGGTCCAGTATTCGTCATGGCCGACGAAGACGGCGCAGTCGTAGTCGTCGAGCAGGCCGGGGACGAAATGCAGGTCGTGCTGGCTGGCGAGGTCGACATCGTAGCCCTCGAGCTCGGCCCAGCGGAAGAAGTGGCTGTCGTAGCTCGCCCAGCCGGCGGAGGCGTATTTCTTCGAATGGCCGGTGGCGTAGGCCCATTCCATGTGCGGATAGCGCGGGATGGCGAGCGGCGGCAGGGCCACTTCCAGCGGCACGCGCGGCGCCTCGCGCGGCAGGACGACGAAGCCGCGGCACCAAGGCCGCTGGGTCGAGACGACCGGCGAGTACTGGTCGCGGTTCGGCCCGGTGATGCCCTGGTAGTGATTGGAGCCGCCCCAGGTGTTGTAGGAAAGCCAGGTGCCCGTCGCCGCCACCTGGAGGATGCGCCCCGGCTTGCGGCCCGGCGCGGCCCTGACGATAAACAGGTGGTGCGAGAGGATCGGCGCGCCGTCGCGGCCTTCGGCGGTCAGCGTGACGCGATAGGCGCCGGAACGCCAGTCGTCGGGCACGCGGAACTCCAGCGTCGGCTGCCAGCCGCATCCTTCCACCGAACATTGGTCCGGCGTCTCCTGCCAGCGCGCGGCGATGCCGGAGCGCGACATGACAGGTGTCTCGCCGGCACCGTCACGCAGGATGTCGAGGTCGAAGACGGGCGCGCTGGAGCTGACGAACAGCGTCACCGTCTCGCCCGGCGCGTAGGAGAAACGATCCGAGTAGCACCAGATCTCGCCGCGCTCGCCGTCCATGCCGGGATATTCGTAGTAGTGGCCGCGGACGGCCTCGCGGCGCTGCTCGTGGGTGAGACCGAAGTCGGGGAACTCGTGCGGAAGACCTGGCGTGGACATGTCGTGGGACCCGTTTTCGCCGCCACGATAAGCACCGCCGGCAGTGCCGACGCAAGCGGCTTCTGGCGAAGATTGGACTGGGCCAGCCTGTCGTCAGCGGGGATCGGCGGCCCCGATGGTGACGATGACGGCGTTGCAGGGTCGCGGCGCACGGACGACCGCCGTTTCCCCGGCGGCGACGATCATGGCGTCGCGGCGCCCGAGCGCAACCAGCTCACCGGCGAGCTCGACTCTCAGTCCGTCGCCGTCGGCGATGAGGACGGCAACGTCGCCGGCGGGAGTTAGGCGCAACTCGCCCGTGACCTCGACGAGCTTCACATCGGCTTTGCAGACGCCGCGCCGCGTCATGACATTGAGGTCGGTGATCGGCCCGGCGTCGAGCCTGGCCGATGCGGCGACGTCGGCAGGGAAAGCCGCCGTCTCGTACGGCCGCGCAAGGTGATGGACTCCCTGCCCCTCCACCGTCAGACGCAGGCCCTCCCCGTCGAGCAGCATCAGCGTCCGGTCGACGCCGGGGAACAGAGAGAACGGCCCGTCGCTCGCCACCCGCGCCATGGAGATGCGCCAGGCGAAGTCGTCCAGCCCCGCCTCGGGCGGAAAGACCGCGATCTCGGTCGTCACCCCGCCGCCGTTCTTCCACGGCATGCGGCGATGGGCGGCGGCGGGGAGGAGGCGCATGCAGCGAGGCCCTTAGCCGAGGATGCCCGGCAGGTCGAGCCCGTGCTCGCGGGCGCAGTCGATGGCGATGTCGTAGCCGGCGTCGGCGTGGCGCATGACGCCGGTCGCCGGATCGTTCCACAGGACGCGCTCGACGCGCTTTTGCGCCTCCGGCGTGCCGTCGCAGACGACCACCATGCCGGAATGCTGGGAGAAGCCCATGCCGACGCCGCCGCCATGGTGCAGCGACACCCAGGTGGCGCCCGAGGCGCAGTTCAACAAAGCGTTGAGCAGCGGCCAGTCGGAGACGGCGTCGGAGCCGTCCTTCATCGCCTCGGTCTCGCGGTTGGGCGAGGCGACCGAGCCGGAATCGAGATGGTCGCGGCCGATCACGATCGGCGCCTTCAGTTCGCCCTTCGCCACCATCTCGTTGAAGGCCATGCCGGCCTTGTGGCGGTCGCCGAGCCCGATCCAGCAGATGCGCGCCGGCAGGCCCTGGAAGGCGATGCGCTCCTGCGCCATGTCGAGCCAGCGGTGCAGGTGCTCGTTCTCCGGAAACAGCTCCTTCATCTTCGCATCGGTCTTGCGGATGTCCTCCGGATCGCCCGAAAGGGCCGCCCAGCGGAACGGGCCGATGCCGCGGCAGAACAGCGGGCGGATATAGGCGGGCACGAAGCCGGGGAAGGCGAAGGCGTTCTCCAGCCCCTCCTCCCTGGCGACCTGGCGGATGTTGTTGCCGTAGTCGAGGGTGGGCACGCCGGCGTTCCAGAAATCGACCATGGCGGCGACGTGGATCTTCATCGACGCGCGGGCGGCCTTTTCGACCGATTTGGGATCGCGCTCGCGCTTCTCGCGCCATTCGGCGACCGACCATCCGAGCGGCAGGTAGCCGTTGATCGGATCGTGGGCCGAGGTCTGGTCGGTGACGATGTCGGGACGCGGGCCGCCGGCCTTCATGCGCCGCACCAGCTCCGGGAAGATATCGGCGGCATTGCCGACCAGGCCGACCGACTTGGCCTCGCCCGCCTTCGTCCAGCGCTCGATCTTCTCCAGCGCCTCGTCGAGCGTCGTGGCCTTCTCGTCGAGGTATCGGGTGCGGATGCGGAAGTCGATGCGGGTCTCGTCGCACTCGACGGCGAGGCAGCAGGCGCCGGCGAAGACGGCCGCCAGCGGCTGCGCGCCCCCCATGCCGCCGAGACCGCCGGTCAGGATCCACCTGCCGGTGAGGTTGCCGCCGTAGTGCTGGCGGCCGGCCTCGGCGAAGGTCTCGTATGTGCCCTGCACGATGCCCTGCGTGCCGATGTAGATCCAGGAGCCGGCCGTCATCTGGCCGTACATGGCGAGCCCCTTGCGGTCGAGCTCGTTGAAGTGCGCCCAGGTCGCCCAGTGCGGCACGAGGTTGGAATTGGCGATCAGCACGCGCGGCGCGTCCGCATGGGTGCGGAACACGCCGACCGGCTTGCCGGACTGCACGAGCAGCGTCTGGTCAGCCTCGAGGCCGCGAAGGGCTGCGACGATGCGGTCGAAGTCGTTCCAGGTGCGCGCGGCGCGGCCGATGCCGCCGTAGACGACGAGTTCCTGCGGGTTCTCGGCGACGTCCGGGTCGAGATTGTTCATCAGCATCCTGAGCGGCGCCTCGGTGAGCCAGCTCTTCGCGGAAAGCTCGGTGCCGGTGGCGGCGCGGATGGTGCGGGAATTGTCGATGCGGGCGTTGATGGTCATGGGAAATTCTCCGGAAACGGGCGCGGGGTCAGGTTCTCGCCCAGTGCAGCGCGGTCTTCAGGATGTCGGTCAGCGTCGCCCGGATCGGGCGGGCGTATTCGGGATCGTAGGCAACCGGCCAGTTGTCCGGCGCGCCCTTGCCGTCGGGCTCGGCGAGATAGCCGCGGTTGGAGAGCTCCATCTGCAGCGCGTGAACGCCCATCTCCGGCCGCCCGTATTCACGCGTGATCCAGCCGCCCTTGAAACGGCCGTCGACCACCCAGCTCTCGCCGGTGCGGGCGAGGATGTCGGAGACGCGCCCCTGCAGCTCGAGGTCGGCACTCCGGCCGTCATTGGTGCCGAGGTTGAAGACGGGGAGCGTGCCCTCGAACAGACGCGGCAGCACCGAGCGGATCGAATGGCAGTCGTAGAGCACGACCTTCGCATGGTCGACTCGCAGCCTTGCCAACTCGATCCGGAGCGCTGTGTGGTAGGGCTCGAAATAGCTTTCGATCCGCTGCTGGATCTCGTCCGCCTGCGGCTCCAGGCCCGGAAGGTAAAGCGGATCGCCGTCGAAAGTCTCGGTCGGGCAGAGCCCGGTGGTCGGCTGGCCGGGGTAGAGCGAGACGCCCGACGGGTCGCGGTTGACGTCGATGACCGAGCGCGAGATCGCGGTGCGGACGACGGTGGCGCCGAGGCCGGCGGCGAAGTCGTAGAGCCTCTCGATCCACCAGTCGGTATCGCGCCGCGCCAGCCATTCCGAGGCGAAACGGTCCTCCAGCCCGGCCAGGTCGATGCCGGTGTGAGGGATCGATACGACCAGCGGGGCCTCGCCGCGCTCCACGGTGAGCCAGGGCGCGGTCATGCGCAGAACTCCGGCAATGCGGCGCCCGAAGCGGCGTCGACGACCTTGCCCGACGACACCAGCGCGATCGCCTTCTCGATGTCGGGGTGGAAGTGCCGGTCGTCGTCGAGATGCGGCACCTGGGCGCGAACGAGCCGGCGCACGGCCTCGAGCGGCGCGCTGGTGACCAGCGGCGCGTGGAAGTCGCAACCCTGCGCCGCCGCCAGCAGTTCGATCGCCACCACGGCTTCGGCGTTGGCGACCATGCCGCCGAGGCGCCGCGCGCCGTGTGCGGCCATCGAAACATGATCTTCCTGGTTGGCCGAGGTCGGGATCGAATCGACGCTCGCCGGATACGCCTTCTGCTTGTTCTCCGAGACCAGCGCGGCCGCCGTCACCTGCGGGATCATGAAGCCCGAGTTCAGCCCCGGCTTCGGCGTCAGGAAGGCCGGCATGCCCGAAAGTGCGGGATCGACCAGCATGGCAATGCGCCGCTCGGCGAGCGAACCGATCTCGCAGACGGCGAGCGCGATCATGTCGGCGGCAAAGGCGACCGGCTCGGCGTGGAAATTGCCGCCCGACAGCGCAGTGCCGTCCTCGGCGAAGATCAGCGGGTTGTCGGTGACGGCGTTGGCTTCGGTACCCAGCATGTCCGCGGCCTTGCGCAGGACGTCGAGTGCGGCTCCCATCACCTGCGGCTGGCAGCGCA